>JAFTIA010000041.1 GCA_017457105.1 Lentisphaeria bacterium
ATTTTATTTGTCGGCGGAATTTTCGGGCGTTTCGCCCTTGATAAAGCCGTTACCAACCGCCCCGAAATCTGGTTTGCCTGATTGAAACTTTATGCGGCAAATCCGCTGGGTATTGGGTTGAGTAACTCCGGAACGGTCGTTTCAAACTTTATGCTTGAAAACATCCAGTGCCGGACACTGGTCCATTCCCATTTGACTTTACTGGTTGAATTCGGTATCATTGCCGGATTTTTCTGGTTTTCATTCATCTTTTACGCCCTGTTTTCCGGAATTAAAAAGCTCCGGACATGGTGTGCCGTTGCGGGACTTTGCATTTCAGCAACCGGAGCCAGCATATTTGACTGGGATCTGCTTTCCGATTTTCAGAATTACGGGGAACTTCCATTACTGAATTTTGTTTTATCGTGGCTGATGTTATTGCTTTTCCTTGTCCTGACACTCTATTTGCTGTGGGGCAAAGTCAATTTGAAACGGTTTGGTATTGCCGCCGGTTGTGCAATATGGTGCGTTATTCTACCGTTTTGCCTGTGGCGTTCTGACACGCCGAAAGTAAAAAACAATATCGTTTACACTTCTCCCGATGCTCCATTGGTGCTTTACGATGAAGAATGGAATATAAAATCACTGTTGCCATATTGCAAAAACAACTATCAAATTCCGTTACAGCCCGGATTGGTGAAAATTAAAACTGAAAAGATAATACTTTTCGGCAATGCCGCCGAATACGCGCCGGAATTTCCGGAAAGCAAAATTACCTATGTTAATCCCCCTGATTTTTTTGATCCAGTCGCAAATACGGAAAAGATAATTCTTCCCCCGCACGACACCAGAGAATTGGTGACATTCTAGAGAATTGGTGCCATTCTATGTATATTCATGGTATACAATATATTATTGTATAAATGATTCTCTTTTGAATACCCGCTTGACAAAATGGATTACGAAAGTAAAATAGTGCCATGATACATATATGTTCAATAATAGGCAATGGATCAGATTGTAAATCATTCTCTTTGCGCTGCAGGTTTGACAATTTGAATCACAGAGGATACTTTGTGCGGCGTCTTGAAAAATATTTATATGCCCTTACTTGACGGATAATTAAACAGGATGTATTTTAAATGGTGTGTGTATTTTTTCTGTCATTTTCAGGAGTTTAAACAGCCATGTCCCGGCAAACCATGACATTCACCGCTCTCGGGAGCGGCAGCAAGGGCAATGCCTTTGCAATACAGTCAGGCGACTCCGTCATCCTGGTGGATGCCGGGTTTTCCTGCCGGGAACTGTGCTGCCGGTTGACCCGTGCCGGGATCGCTCCGGATTCAGTTCAGGCTGTTTTGCTGACCCATGATCACACCGATCACGCCTGCGGATGCCGGGTCTTTTGCGATAAAATGCAGATCCCGCTTTATTCCGCCAGTCTGACGGTGGATTATCTGGATAACATGGAATGTCTTCCAGCCAGAGTTTTTGAATTTCAGGCAGGCTCACGGTTTGAACTGGCAGGGTTTGAAGTTTCCACCTTCCCGGTTTCCCACGATGCCTGTGATCCCGTGGGCTTTGTCCTCCGGAAAGGAGAAACAAGTCTTGGGATCGCCACAGATCTCGGCATTGCCGATGATACCGTCCGCAACGCTCTTACCGGGTGCAATATGCTGGTTTTTGAGTCCAATTATGATCTTGCCATGCTGGAAACCTCCAAACGCCCGCCCATGCTGAAAAAACGGATCCGGAGTTTCAAAGGACACCTCGGGAATACGGATTCCATGCAGGAATTGACCCGTCTTATCTCCGAAGAAACCCGAATGGTCACCCTCGTCCATGTCAGCAGGGAATGCAACGATTACACCCTGGTGGAAGAAGCCGCCCGGGAAATGCTTTCCTCCATCCATCGGGAAGATCTTTATCTGGATGTTGCCCGGCAGGAGGATATCCGCGCACCTTTTACATTTGACCGGAGCGGCGCGCAATGAACAACTCTCCGGAAAGGTTAAAAATCATTTGCCGCAACTGTAAAGCCAAATTTGATGTCACAGAATTTGAGCCCTTTTCCTCCTTTATCTGCCCGGAATGCGGTACCAAACTCCGTGTTCCCAAGCAATTTGCCGGCTATCTGCTGGAAAAAATCTGCGGCAGAGGCGGCATGTCCACGGTTTACCGGGCGATCGATCCGGCCATGTCCCGTTATGTGGCCATCAAAATCATGTCCGATGAAGCGGCTTCCGAAGAAGCTGTCCGCAAATATTTCCTGCGGCAGGCACAGTTGATTGCCAAAGTCGATCACCCCGGCATCGTTTCCATTTATGACAGCGGAGAATTTCAAAACTCGCCTTATCTTGTAATGAAATATATGGACGGCGGAAGTTTTGAACAGCTCCTTATCAACAAACAGCTCCCGGAAACTCCGGCTCTTCTGAATAATCTTGCCAATGTGGCAGGCGGTTTGCAGGCTTTGCTCCGTACCGGGATCATTCACCACGATTTGAAGCCCGGCAATATCCTGTACTGCTGTGACGGCACTGCCGGGCTTTGCGATTTTGACCTTGCAGAAAGCCCGCTCCTCGGAGGGGTCATGGCAGGGTCCGAAGACTGGGCAAGTCCCGCTTATGTCAGCCCGGAATGGCTGGAAACCGGCAAAGAAGATTTCCGGGGCGATATCTTCAGTTTCGGGGTAACGACCTATGAACTGCTGACCGGAAAGATCCCTTATCAGACGGACGGGGATGCCGGAATCCTTCTGGAGCGCAGACGGCACTCCATGCACCTTCCCGTAGCGGAACTCAATCCGGAGATTTCACGGGATTTTTCGGATTTTCTGAATGATATGATGGCATTCCATCCGGAAGACCGCCCGGAATATCCGGATATCATCCGTGCTTTTCAGGCGGAAAGTCAGCGCATCTCTGCCGGTCCCGGCAAACTGCGGAAATTCGTCAATATCCTGCGGGGAAAATAAAATCTCTCAAATATTGCCAAGGCGTATCTGCAATCCCCGTTTTTCCCCCATTTCCCGGATGCGGTACAGCGTTTCCGGCGGCGTGGCGGGCAGATCACGCAGCTGGTAAAAGGGGAAAAACCGGGAAAAATGCAAAATCAATCCCGGATCCTGCAACGATTCAGCAAAATCAAAAATCCGCCCGATCACTTCATCGGAATCACTTTTGCCGGGAATAACCAGTGTCGTCAACTCCAGATGACCGCCGGTACGGTGATACTGCCGGATCGCAGAAAGCACATCCGCCAATTCCCCCCGGCAATTCTCCCGGTAAAATTCAGGATCCATGCTTTTCAAGTCAATATTTGCCGCATCGATCAAAGGATACAATTCCGCCGCCGCTTCCGGCGTGATAAAGCCATTGCTCACCAGAACCGTTTTCAAGCCCGCCTCATGGGCAAGACGGGCGATATCTATGGCATACTCTGCCCAGATGGTGGGTTCGTTGTAGGTAAACGCCACAGACCGGCAACGGTGCTGCAAAGCGGCTTCCACCACTTTTTCCGGTGGAACGATCCTGCCGGGATTTTCAGACGGCGTCCCCCGGGAAAGACGGTCATTCTGGCAGTTTTTGCAAAATAGATTGCACCCGAATGTCCCGATGGAAAAAGTTTTTGTTCCGGGAAGAAAGTCAGCAAAAGGTTTCTTTTCGATGGGGTCCACCTGCACCGCCACCGGAGCCCCGTAAACAAGAGAACACAGTTCGCCATTGCGGTTCATTCTGCCAAGACACGCCCCCCGTTTCCCCGGAGCGATCCGGCACCGGCGGGGACAAAGACAGCAAATCACATCTTCGCCGTCACACCGGTAAAACCGGGCTTTCATCAGGCTTCCTCTTCCCGGGAAAACTGCGTGTCGTACAACCGCCGGTAAGCACCGTTCAATGCCAGCAATTCTTCGTGATTGCCGGATTCAATGATCTTGCCCGCACGCAGAACAATGATCTTATCCGCATGACGGATGGTGGAAAGACGGTGGGCGATCGCCAACACCGTGCGGTTCTGCATCACCCGGTTCAACGCCTCCTGCACCTGCCGCTCAGTTACAGTATCCAAAGCACTGGTGGCTTCGTCCAGAATCAGGATGGGCGGATTGCGGAGAATGGCACGGGCAATGGAAACACGCTGCTTCTCCCCGCCGGAAAGTTTGAAACCTTTTTCGCCCACATTGGTTTGATAGCCTTCCGCATGGTGTCCCCCCACGATAAAGTCGTGAGCATTGGCCTGTTTTGCCGCGGCCTCGATCTCCTCCATGGTGGCATCCGGCTTGCCGTAAGCAATATTTTCGGCAATGGTGGTATTGAACAAAATCGCCTCCTGCGTGACCACACCGATGGTCTTCCGCAGGGAATCAATGGAGTAATCCCGGACATCCACTCCATCAATTTGGATGGAACCGCCATCCACATCATAAAACCGTGCCACAAGGTTTCCAATGGTACTCTTGCCGGAACCGGTTTCCCCCACGATCGCCACGGTACTGCCACGGGGAATGGAGAAACTGACTTTGTCAAGGATCTTCCGGTCTTCGTAACTGAATTCCACATCTTTCAGCTCAATCGATCCGGTAAATTCCTTCAATTCAGCGGCATCCGCTTTTTCCGGGAGTTCGGTATGGGTGTCCACCATGGCAAAATAACGGTCCGCCGCCGCCATGGAACGCTGGATATAGGAGAAAGATTTGGAAAGATCTTTCAACGGCTTGTATGCCATAAATGCCGGGCTCAACAGTGCCGCAAGATCCGAAAGCCGGGTCCCCTGACTGCAGGCAAACACCAGAAAAACAATGGTCCCCACGACTGCCACCAGTTCCGTAAAAGGCGATACAAGCAGTTGCAGCCGTACCGCACGGATCTGACGCTTGAAATACTGATTATTGACTTTTTCAAACTCTGCCGTTTCCCGGGCTTCGGTATGATATGCCTTCACCACCCGGATCCCCGTAAAAACTTCGTGCATCCGGCTGATCACAATGGCGATCCGGGCAAAGGTCTGACGGCAAACCCGGCGGATCATACTCCCCAAAATAGCCATGGGGATCACCATGATCACCATACCGATCAGCAGAATCACCAGAAGAGAATAGGTCTGCGCACGGGCACAGGCGATCCATACGGCACACAAACAGGCCAGAAGCTGTACCGGACTGCACGTAAGTTCGGAAACCGTCTGTGCCACACAGTGTTCCATCATGGAGGTATCGTTGGTGGCACGGCTGATCAGGTCCCCCACATCCCGCTTGCCGTAAAAACGAAGCGATTGCGCTACAAGCCGCTGGAAGATATGCGCCCGCATATCCGCCACCACCCGGTTGCCGACCCAGTTCATAAAATATTTATTCAGGAACTCGCCGGAAGTTTTGGCAAGCCATGCCAGCGCAAACCCTGCCCCGTACAAAGCCAGAAGCGGCCACGCAAGAGTCCCGTCCGGCGTGGCGGCATGGAAAGAAAATTCCACAGGCGCAGTCACCCGGATCTCGGTACCATTCACCTCTACCGGAAGGGAAAATTTCCGGCTGTATTCCCGCACCTGCCCCAGAAGTTTATCCAGCTGGGGGTCGCCGGTCGTGGAAAGCGGATCCTTCTGCACAGTTTCCACCGCAGATTTCTTTTCCAGCGGATTTTCCACCACGGTGACCATCTGCGGGATCATCATCAGCGCAAAAAGCAGGGAGCCGCCCACCAGCATCCCGAAAAAGATGCCGATGGACAACCGGAACCAGTATTTCCAGGTGAACTGCAAGATCCTGGAATACAGTTTCAAATCGATTTTGCTCTTTTCCTGTGAGCGGTGACGGTGATGGTGGGACACAGACTTTTACCGGTTCATGAATTCAGCGATGGCACTGACGACTTCACGCCGCTGATCGTCCGTGGATTCCGGATAGATCGGCAGAGCCAGAATTTCTTTGGCGACCTTTTCGCTGACCGGGTAATCCCCTTCCTTGCCGCCCAGATAGGCAAAGCATTCCTGCAAATGCAGCGGGAGCGGATAGTAAACATTGCAGCCGATCTGCCGTTCGCCCAGAAATGCCCGCAGTGCATCCCGCTTGCCGTCCGCCACCAGAATGGAATACTGGTTGTAGATCATACGGTTGGCATAAGAAGCCACACGGGGAGTGGTCACGCCCTTCACGCCGTATTCGGCAAAAAGTTTGTCATAGCACTTGCCGTTGGCCACACGGGCATCGGACCAGCTGTCCAGATAACGCAGTTTGATGGAGAGGATCGCCGCCTGCAAGGCATCCAGACGGAAGTTGCCGCCCACATATTTGTGAACATAGGTGCTGCCCTGACCGTGGTTGCGGAAACACTTGAGAAGTGCCGCCTTTTCCGGATCGTTGGTCACCACCATACCGCCATCCCCGAAACAGCCCAGATTCTTGCTGGGGAAGAAGGAGATAGCACCGAAATCACCGATGGAACCCACCCGTTTGCCGTTGCATTCGGCACCGATCGCCTGGGCGCAGTCTTCCAGAACCATCAGGTCATGAGCCTTGGCAATGGCTATCACCCTGTCCATATCCGCCGCCTGCCCGAAAAGATGCACGGGGATGATGGCTTTGGTACGGGGGGTGATCTTTTCTTCGATTTTTGCGGGGTCGATATTGAATGTCACAGGGTCGATATCCGCAAAAACGGGCGTTGCCCCCACGCGGGCAATGGCACCCACAGTGGCAAAAAAGGTGAAGGGAGTCGTGATCACTTCATCCCCTGCCCCGATGCCGGAAACCATGAGTGCGATAATGAGAGCATCGGACCCGCTGGTAACGCCGCAGCCGTATCCGGCCTGACAATATTCAGCGATCTCTTTTTCCAGTTTTTCGATTTTCGGCCCGCCGATGAACTGCTGGCTTTCGCACACTGCGGCGATTTCTGCCAGAATTTCTTCTTTCATGGTCTGATACTGGGGCTTCAAGTCAAGCAAGGGGACTGCCATAATACACATCCTTTCAGTGATTTTCCCTGATATTATCCATTAAATATATAATATAGCACCGGAAAAACAAAAAACAACCATTCTTTTGCGGGAAGCAGATACAGGGCGTGCCGAACAGCAGCGGACGGCTGGCAGAGCGCAGGGCGCAGGGCGCAAGGCGCAATGCACAGGGTGGGGGCTAACCCGACTATGAATACTATGAATACTGGGAATACTATAGATTGTCTGTAGCATACTGTGAGCCATGTGCTCCGGAAATTCCATGGTACATGGCTCACACGCTTTCTTGTGCTTACC
>JAFTIA010000042.1 GCA_017457105.1 Lentisphaeria bacterium
ATAAGCAGTAAAAAAGCTGCTTTAGCAGCAGCTTGAAAAATAATTGCGCTTGGCGAACTTTTCAGGGCCCGTGTCGGGCAGCCAGCATTATCGCCTTGAAGGCGTGGTGCATACCACCGGCTTCGCCGGTGGTTTTGATTTTTCCGGGGAGCTTTGAGCACAAGCAGTCAAGGGCGCATTGTCCATCATGTCCATGATGTTCATGATTGCTCCGCCCGTACCCGTTCCCGCAGTGTTACGCCATGGCAAGGCAGCGGTATGGCGCAAAATACTTTGCTTTTTTTTCAAAAAAATCTCCAAACCGCTTGCCTTTCTGAAAAAAATTTGCTATATTTAGTTATTAAATAGAGTTACAGCAGGTCGCATAATATGCGTTCTGTTAAGTTTGCTGAGGCTGAAATAACCTGAAAAATAGAGAAATTGAAGGAGAAAAGAATGATGTTGAGCTCGAAAATGGTTAACAGAACGCATATTATGCGTCATTCCTTTACGTTGATCGAACTTCTGGTGGTGATCGCCATTATCGCCATCCTTGCGGCGATGCTGCTGCCTGCCTTGAATAAGGCCCGCATGACGGCGCAGAATTCCTCCTGCGTGAACAATATGAAAACCATGGGCAATGCTTTTTTGATGTATACCTCGGATAACAATGACTTTATGTGCGGTACCAGCCGGGCTCCGTATAACGATGCCGCCACCTGGAAGATCCTGATCGGGGAATACATGGGGATCAAGCGGGATGCCTCCATTACCAACGAACTCCGGGATGCCATTGCCAAACATAAGAGTTTTGAGTGCCCTGTCTGGAAGCCGGGGATCATACCTACTGAGGCCGCGCGTCCGTCCATGTCGGCGAACAGCCGGATCTATTGGGGCGGTTACGGGTATGGTTATTTGGGGATGGATAATTATTCTTCTGCTACCGGATATTATACCGGGCCTTTCATGAAGATCACCCAAGTGGCACAGCCCACTGCAACTTTTGCGATTGGGGAATCTGCTGATAATGTGACGGCGCCCTATCAGGCCACTTTTATCTACGGGGAAAATACAACTTTAGTCCCGAATCGTCACGGGGATACTTTTAATGTGTCCTGGCTGGATGGTCACGCCGGTGCATTGAAGGTGTTGGATTACAAGGCTGGCAGACCCTCCGCCACTGCGGCGGTCAATAATCAGCAGAAATACTGGATGTATATCAAGAAGAAGTAAGTTTGTTTGAGCGATACGCCGCCTCCGGAAACGGGGGCGGCTTTTTTGTTGGCGGGGCAGAGCACATTGCGCAAAGTGCGTTTTCCGCTATGCCTGTTTTTTCCGGTATTTTTCCGGGGAACAGCCGAAGCGGGCGGCAAAACTGCGGTAAAAATAAGAAGGATCCCGGAAGCCGGATTTTTCTGCCGCCGCTGCTGCTGTAATGGTGGATCGCGTCAAAAGATCCGCCGCATATTCCAGTCGCAGTTTTTTTACTTCTTCCATCATGCTTTTCCCGGTGCGTTCCCGGTATAACCGGCTCAAACGCTCCGGAGAGATCCGCAGTTCTTTCGCCAATGCCTGCAAAGAAATGTCTTCCCGGAAGTGTTCTTTCAAATATTCCCGGACATAAAAAGCGGTCCATTCCGGGTTCCGGTGCCCCTTTGTTTCTGTCCGGCGCAGGATGAGCAGCAGCAGTTCACTGAATTGCAGCTGGAGCATGGTTTTCCGGTTGGGTTCGTTGTTCTCGTATTCCCGGTAGATACTGCGGATCAAGGTCACGATTTCCCGGGTGGCGGTCAGGAGATAAAGGGGGGATTCGTATTCCTGATGGTATTCCGCTGAAAAGATCCGCAGGAAATGAAAGGGATCTTCCAATTGCAGAAACTCTTTTGGCAGAAAAGACCGGTCAAAAACCAGATTATACAGTTCCAGCGCATCGCCCTCTATTTCATAGGTGGTATCCGCTCCGGGATGGACTACAATGAGGGAATTGCGGCGGAAAGGGAATTTCCGGTCGCCGATCACATAATTCCCCTGCCCGGAAATCACATAGGTGATTTTCCAGAACATACGGCGGAACCGTTTATCCAGATTGAAATCCTCCGTGCGGTTCCGGACCTGCCGGATCGCAAAGGGGAAATCATCCCGGAAAAACGGTTCCCTTCCGTAGAGATAGCGGGAAACTTCCGGCATAACAGGAAGGATCCCTCCTCTATTACTTGGTCAGCCCCAGTTCCTTCCAGATGGCCACAGAGTCTTCGTCCACCTTGGTGGAATAGCCCCGTTCCATCCGCTGGAAGGTCCAGATGCAGAACATGATCAGAATATTGGTGGTGACATTGCTCAAGGCAAAGATCAGCGCAAAGAAACTGTTGCCGCGGTAGATCGATACATAGAACTGCGCTACCACCAGCCCCAGCGTCATCAGGAACTTGACCCCGAATGCCATCAGCATCCCGTGGTGCGGGATCCCGTTGACCGGCATTTTATGTTCCTTGGCAAGCCGGATGTCCCGGCGGATGCCCCGCCCCTGGAAGAACCAGAGAACCGAAAGGACTGCGGAGGGGATCACCACATACAGCAGGAAGTGGTTGGCGGTGGTCGCATAATTGAGATACTTCAAAATCGGGATCATGACCAGCCCCAGCAGGAGAGAGCCGTGGATGGTGAAGTCATAAAGCGTAATGGCAACTTTCAGCCATTTACTGCTGATTCCGGAGGTGGGGACCAGATCGTTTTCTTCGTACCCTTTGTCATTCCAGGAGGCCGGCGGGTGATATCCGGCATCGCCCCCCAGCTGAAGCCAGCGGCGGTAGGCCAGAGCGATCACCACAAAGTTGGCAATACAGGCTCCGGAGGCCCACATAAAGTAGAACCGGTAGCAGTAACCGCTCCCCGCCTGAATGGCATTGGGGTCGCCGGTCCAGTAGGTGGCAAAGAGCCAGCGGATGGCGTCATAGAAGAACCCTACGATGAACCCTGCCACGATACGGCAGAGAGAGGCAAGAATATTCTGTGCCGAACAGAACTGACCGTAACGGGATTTGGGATACAGGCGCATCTGTTTGGGCAGGGCGCAGGCGGAAGAGAGGGAGTTGCAGAAAATATACAGCACTGCCGATGCCAGCGAGAGCCAGAAGAAGTCGATCCCCGGCAGGTCCACAAAAAGCCACACCCAGTTCATCAGAGGCCCGATGGCGGTAAAAATCACGCAGTAGGTGTAAACACGCATGGGGTGCCACCGGTCCACAAAGGTGGCGGCAAAATACATGGCGCAGAACGCCCCCACGCTGAGAATGCCGTTAAACGTCCCCAGCATGGAGAGATCCAGCTTCATTTCCAGCCGGTAGAAGGTGTTGAAACTCCACGCCACAGCACCGAAAGCCATGATCCCGGCAGAGAAACAGAGCAGACGGTACAGCGGTTCGTGGAAGGATTCCTGAAAAAAGATTTTCAGCTGTTTCCAGCGGCCCGGGGTTTTCTGATTTTCATCCAGCGGCGGATATTTGCCTTCTTTGACAAAGATCAGCATCAGGGCAAACCCCACAAAATAAACCAGGGCAGACACCAGGAAGAGTTCCCGGAAATGGCTCAAAGAATACTTGAAGATGAAGAAGTTATAGAGGGCGCTGATGATCGTCCCGATCATGCGGTAGTACCCGAAGAACCGTGCCAGATGGGTGGGCGGCACCACATCATTAAAGAGGGAGAGAAACCCGGTATTCAGCACCAGATTGAAGAACTGGAACAAGAGATACGCCACCCCGATCACCGCGATCAGAATGGTCGTGGGGGCAAAGGTGGAGAAGTATTTGATCTTGAGGATCAAACCGCTGATATCTTCACTGAATGCCAGCATGAGCAAATTCAGTGTAATAAAGGGGATACTTGCCGCAATAAAAGGAATACGGCGACCCCAGCGGGAACGGCAGCGGTCACTCTTGACGTTGATGACAGGAGCCACACCCAAGTTCAAAATATTGGGGATGGCGGCAAGGAAAAGACTGATGACCCAGTTGGGGGCATCCAGGTCCCGCAGTTTCAGCGGCACGATGTTGGGCGCCATCAGCTCCATGACTGAATAGCAGAAGTCCCCCCACAAGAGCCAGCAGAAGAGGGAGATCAATCCCAGCTTGGTGTAGGTAAGTGTTCCGCACTTGTAAACCTGTGCTTCGGTTTGGACGGGAGAGCTTTGTTTCAGATCATCTTTTTCCGCACTCATGGAAAAAAATCCTTTCCTTGTTTGATTTATTATATTTCATGAAAAAAAATCGTAAAAAAACATATGATCAAGGCCAATGTACCGTTGTTTACGGGAAAAGTCAAGTTTTTCCGTGGAAAAAGTTGGAAAAATACATGTTTTCGTGTATTTTTTCCAAAAGAAGAGAGGATAGGGACGGATGGAACTTTTTCGGGATATAGTGCGGCGTCTGTTGATGCTGGCGCTTTTTGTGATTTTATTTGCCGGAATCTGGTACGGGGTCGATTCTTTCCGGCAGGGATCCGCATCGCTGACGGAATGGCAGAATACGGTTGATCTGCGGCAATCGGTGTGCCGCAGACTCCATAACGAAATCCAGAAAAATTATGCGGAATTGGCGGCAATCCCTTTTTACAGGGTTGATTTACGGGCCGTGAAAAATGCAGAGATCCGGAGTGGTGAAGTTTTGTATCACAAGGCTTTGCAGGAATATCATGCCGCCCGGGAGTCGCTGGAAAAAGCACGCACGGCGACCGCGGAACGGGGGCGGACGATCCGGGCAAACTATTTTCTTCCGGCAGTGCTGACCGGTGTCGCTGCATTGTTTCTGCTGCCTTTTCTGCTGAAACTGGTGATGTATTTTCTGGTTGCCCGGCTGGCGGAGCGTTTACCGCCAGTACGGATGAAAGGGGAGTTGGCGGAACAGCCGCTTGTTTTTACGCCCGGAAGTACTGCTCTGGAGGTGGCAGTTCTGCCGGGAAGTCCTCTTTTTCTGCGTGCCGGAGATTGGGGGAAAAAGCGAACCGGTGTAACGGCCCGGACCCGGTTCATGTGGTCGTGGCAGTACCCGCTTGTAACGCTTGCCGCCGGGTTGAGCGAACTGGTGGAGTTCTCTGCGGAGTCCGGGAAACGCTCTCTTGTAACAGTGACATCGCCGGAGCCGGATATTTTTATTGCCAAAATCGACTTGAATGGCGGCAGTGTGGTGATCCGTCCCCGGTTTCTGGTGGGGGTTGCCGGGGATGTGCAGATCCGTACCCGCTGGAGTTTTCATTGGCACAATCTCTTATCGCTCCGGATCCGGCAGATCCTTTTATCCGGTACCGGCTTCATTCTGGTGGCGGGGGCGTGGGGGGTGGATGCCGCACGCCCGGAAGCCGGACAGGACTGGCGGATCGAAGATGATCTGCTCCTTGGGTACAGTGCCGATGCGGAATACGCTCTTTGCCGGACGGAAACTTTCTGGCATTATTTCCGGGGAAAAACCTCTCTTTTTGACCAGCGGATGCAAAAAGGTCTCTTCTTTACCCGGCACAACCGGGCGGGTTCTCCGGGGAAAAGCGGCAATTTTCTGGAGCGCACCGTTAACGCTTTGCTGAACGCAGTGGGTGGTCTGCTGGGATTTTGATTTCCGGACGCGGCGTATCCGGGATGCTTTTTTTTGTTTTTTGGGCTCTGTACTAAACATAGACTGATATTATGGAGCGCAGACGATCTGGATCGTCAAGCGACGGGTCAAGGGGCAACCGCCCCTTGCGGGGATTTTTAAGGGCGAGCAGCCCTTAAATAGCAAGCCCCGGCCCCCCGCTCCAATAAAAAATCAGCAAGCAATCAGCTTGCGATTTTTTCCGGGGCCTTG
>JAFTIA010000043.1 GCA_017457105.1 Lentisphaeria bacterium
AGAAATATGCTGCAAATCGGCGTTTTTAATTATGCAAAAAACGGTTTGCAAATCGGTTTGCTGAATTATAATCCCAACGCATTCATCCCGTGGATGCCACTGTTTAATTTTTCTTTTTCTGACAAAGCGGATAAATAAATGTCGGTAGTGCGATTGTTTTCCGGGGCGTCTTTTATTTCTGCGGAAAATTCCAACATTTACTTTGAGGTAAAAGCTGTTCTCTGTTTTGGTCTTTATGCGTTCAAAGATGTTTTCCGAAGAAACGGCATAGTTCAGCAAAATTGCATTGTCGGCAACCGTTTTGAGCTTGAGAGAACTATTCCGAAGAATTAAAACACCCTCCGCCAAATGCCCAGCGCAAACAATACGCAGCAGAGGAATGCCGCCGGAATTGCTTTCCCCGGAGCGATCCGGAAGCCGGTCATCATAACCAACGCTGCAAAAATCGGCAGCATTGCCAGAAATGCATACAGGTTTTACAGATATTTCTGGTTGAATACTGCGCTTTGGCGAAAGCGCAAGCTGCACAGAAATATCGCATTAAAATACACATTTTTCACGTATTTTGCAAGTTCAATGCAGTTCTACCGGCAAGATTTAAAACAGTTTCAGGAACTGATATTATTTTACGCCCTTTGTTTGCATTGCTGTTGGTATTTTTGTGCCTTGCGTTATATTGACGCGGGGAAAAGATACATGGATCAAGTTTCCCGGTCGGAAAATTTCAGCCGTTTTATTTGGATACGCAGGTGCGTGATCCCGGCAGAATACGGCGTGAGCGATCCATGAAAAACAGGAGGGGGATTTATGAAAATGAAACTCGCATGCTGGCCGGTATTGATCGTATCCGGCGAGTTTTCTGTCGGTAACAACGAAGGACACCGGTTGCGGGAACTGCTGACGGCATTGGAGACCAAAGAGGACTGCAGAGTGATAGCGGCCGCAAGCTACGAAGATGCCATGGAGATTTTCGGCAGCCGTGCCGATATCGGCTGCGTAGTCATTGACTGGGATCTGGCGCTTGAGGACCGCCGTGAGAAAATGACACCGGAATCTCTTCTCAAGTACATCCGGATGCGGAATCCCAAAATTCCGGTTATTTTGCTGACGGACCATCTTGAAACTGAAAACCTTTCCGCTTGTGTTCTGAACCGGATCAATGACTGTTTGTGGAAGACAGCTGATACGATTGAATTTATTGCCGGACGGATTGCCAACTGGGTCAAAACGTATTCAGACAGCGTGCTGCCTGAATTTTTTGCCAAACTTGTAGAATATTCGGAACGGTACAAGTATGCGTGGCATACCCCCGGACATTTGGGCGGGCTGGGGTTTCTCCGTGCCCCTTCCGGGGTGGCGATGTTCAAATTTTTCGGAGAAAATACGTTCCGCAGTGATCTTTCTATTTCTGTTCCTGAATTGGGGTCTCTTTTGGATCACGAAGGCGCAGCCGGTGACGCTGAGCGCAATTCCGCCCGGGTTTTCGGCGCAGATCAGACCTATTATGTGCTGAATGGTACAAGCACTGTCAACCAGATCATCTGGCGCAGTCAGGTACTGCCCGGCGATATTGCTTTGGTAGACCGGAATTGTCATAAATCTCTCAATTATGCCATGGTTATTACCGGTGCAACGCCTTTATATATGATCCCCCGGCGCAATGCCCGCGGGATCATCGGTCCGGTCCGGTTGTCTGAATTCTCCGCAGAATCGATCCGGAAGCGGATCGTGGATCACCCGCTGATCAACGTCCCGGACCATATATCGCACATCCGGATGAGTGCGCTTACCAATTCAACGTATGATGGCGTATGTTATAATACCGGGGCGATCATTGCGGAAAATGAACGGGTATCCGGTACTCCGGGGATGATCGAAAATTTTCATTTTGACGAAGCGTGGTATGCGTATGCTCATTTTCACCCGGTATATGCCGGACATTATGGCATGGCGTTGAGTGATTGCGCCCAGCCGGTTTTCTGTTCGCAATCCACCCATAAATTGCTGACGGCGTTTTCCCAGGCATCCATGCTTCATATCCGTGACGGGGCGGCTCGTAAAATAGATCCTGTCCTTTTTAATGAGTCCTACATGATGCACGGCTCAACATCTCCCCAGTACAGCATGATTGCATCGCTGGACGTCGCGACCCGGATGATGGAGGATAACGGCTCCACCATTCTCGGGGACATTATCCGGGAAGCGGTACAACTGCGCCGCAAAATTGCCTCTCTTGCCCGCGATTTCCGCAGAAAGGGGGATTGGTTTTTCTGCATGTGGCAGCCGCGGAACGTGGAGTGCCATGGAAAAAAGGTTGATTTTGCGGATTGTCCCGCCGATTATCTGGTGGAAAATCAACAACCGTGGGTGCTTGATGCCAAAGAGAACTGGCATGGGTTTGACGATATTGAAGACAACTTTGTGATGTTGGATCCCATTAAACTCACGATCCTCACCCCGGGGGTGGATGATGATGGAAATCTGTCTGAACAGGGCGGTATCCCGGCGGCAGTGGTCAGCAATTTTCTGATCAGGCACAACATTGTCTGTGAAAAGACTGACTATTACTCCTTTTTGCTGTTGAACTCGCTCGGGACAACTCGTGCCAAGCAGGGGGCGCTGTTGGCGGCGTTGTTTGAATTCAAAAAACTTTATGATTCGGGTGCGCTTCTTGAAAATGTATTTCCGGAATTGGTCAGGGATAATCCCGAACGCTATCGGGCCGAAACGCTGAAAGAACATTGTGATGCAATGCACCGTTATCTGCGGGAACACCGGATACTGAAACTGATGCATCGGGCTTTTGAGGTTATTCCCACGCCGGCTATGCTGCCGGTGGAAGCGGCTGCCCATGTGGTGCGGGGGAATGTGGAAATGGTTGATGTTTCCGAATTGCATCAGCGTACTGTGGCGGTGATGCTGGTTCCTTATCCTCCGGGGATCCCGGTAATGATGGGCGGGGAAACGGTTACCGGTGATGCTGCCGCGATTGCAGAATATCTGCTGGCCCGGGAGGCATTTGAAAATGATTTTCCGGGTTATGAAGGCGATATTCATGGGATTACCCGTGAAAAGCGTGGAAACAGGACTGTTTTCCGCACATTGTGCATCAAGAAATAAAAAGGGGAGGGGAAGATGAAAAAGAGTTTTCTGAGTGTCACGACCATGGCGCTTCTGACGGTGGCGGCAGTTTTATCTCTGCGCAATCTGCCGTCAGAGGCGGAATATGGGTACAGTGTTATTTTCTATATCACCATGGCGGCGATCTGTTTCTTTGTGCCTTCCGCCCTTGTTTCGGCAGAACTGGCATCCAGTTGGCCCCAGGATGGCGGTGTCTATCTCTGGGTGAAGGAGGCGTTCGGCCCTAAATGGGGATTTGTTGCGGTTTTTATGCAGTGGGTGGAAAATCTTCCGTGGTTTCCGGCTGTGCTGACTTTTGTGGCTTCGTCAATTGCATACATTTTCAATCCGGAATGGGCGCAAAACCGCTGGTTTGTACTGATTACAATCTGGGTAATGCTGTGGCTGGCGACTTTTCTTAATTTCCGGGGAATGCGGCTGTCGGCATGGTTGAGCAGTTCCGGGGCATTGGCAGGGACGCTGATTCCCGGTGCTGCGATCATTCTGCTGGCACTCGGTTATCTTTGTGCCGGTAAAACGCCGCAAATCACTTTCAGTGCGGGGGCATTGATTCCGGAACTTGGAAACTGGAATCAGCTTATGCTGCTTTCCGGGATGATGGTGGCTCTGGCCGGTATGGAAATGTCTGCAATCCATGTTACAGAGATGAAAAATCCTTCAAAAGATTTTCCCCGGGCGATTTTTACGGCGTGTTTTCTGGTGATATTGCTGAGTGTACTGGGGGCTCTGGCGATTGCACTGGTGATCCCGCCGAATGAAATCAGCCTTGCTGCCGGTGCGGATCAGGCATTTGCGGCAATGTTCAGGATCTTCCATATTCCGTGGATGACGCCGATTATGTGTATTCTCCTGGCGTATGGTGCATTGACAATGGTGGTAACATGGGTGCTCGGTCCTTCAAAAGGGGTTCTGCAAGTTGCGCAGGAGGGGTATCTGCCCAAGTCGTGGCAGCATCGGAATAACGCCGGGATGCCGACAACTATTTTGATCATTCAGGCCGGGATCTCTTCTCTGCTTGCGCTGGTGGTGCTTTTTATGCCGACGATCAGCGGAGCGTTCTGGCTGATGTCTGCTCTGACGGCGCAGTTGTACATGGTTATGTATCTGCTGATGTTTGCCGCCGCGATCAAGTTGCGTTACAGCAAACCGGATATCGCCCGGGCATACAAGGTGCCGGGCGGCAAGGTCGGTATGTGGCTGGTATCCGGGATTGCCTTTCTGACATCGCTTTTTGCGATTATTACCGGATTCATCCCCACTCCGGGAGTCCGGGAAAAGGGGGCGATTTATGTTCTGGGGTATATCGGATTTCTGCTGATCGGGACATTGGTTTTCATCCTCATTCCGTTGTGGCTCTATAACCGCAGCCGGAAAATGCAGGTGGACTTTGTTCAAAAGCTGTAATTTGCAGTATCGGGTTGGGAGGGGGCGCAGTCATGTTACCGGCTGCCGGGCCCGCCCCTCTCGTCCTCCCGCCTCCGTTTAGCTCGGCGTGGCAAGCCCGGTACTGAAACGAAGTGGAAGTACCGTAACATGCCAGCGGGTGCTACCCGCCCCCTGCGCGCTCGGCACCGAAGGGCCTCGCCCCGTGTGTTAGAGAATGCACAGGGATGTTCTGCCCAACAGCTGCGCCCGTCTACGCTGCGCTACGCCGTGGCAAGCCCTGTGCTTTGGAAACTCCGGGGCACATGGCTCTCACTGCACCCTGTGCTGCTTGCCCTCCGAAGCCTCCGGCGAAGGAGGGTCCGTACAAGTCCGTACAAGTCCGTACA
>JAFTIA010000007.1 GCA_017457105.1 Lentisphaeria bacterium
CATTTTAGTGAATTTTCCGAGGGGTATATTATGGTATGGTGTTTCCATTTGTTTCGGAACAAAAGTCCTGAACGACTATGTTTATTATCAGCGAGTAATGACTTTTTTAGAGATTAAAAATCGAAAGGACTTTTAGTCTCCGATAGTTTTGGTCGGTTTTTAGAGAATGACAAAAAATAGAGAATTCTCTTGTTTTTCGCCGTGTGCTTCTGTAAAGAGTTGCTCTCTAACGCCTTACAAATAATTCTTTCATAAACGACCGCCGACCTTACCAAACAGAGAATTTGCCGCAAGGTTATTCAAAACACACCGGAAAACAGAGAATTTGGCGTTCTCTATTTGTTCTCTGTTTGGGAGATGATTTGCTGTAAATGCTTGTGGTTCTGTGGGTAAAATCAAGATATAAAAAAATCCAGTCATAAAGGACTGGATTACAGAGAACAAAAAAATGGTCGGGATAGAGAGATTCGAACTCTCGACCTTTTGACCCCCAGTCAAACGCGCTAAACCAGGCTGCGCTATATCCCGACTATGTCCTTTAATATAACCCGCTTTCATTATTTTGCAAATCATTTTCTGCAAAATTTATGATTTTCAGGCTCTTTTTCTCACTTTTCCAGAATATCCTGCGCCGTCAGACGCCGGATCTTCCACACGCCATCCTCGCCCAACTGCATTTCACAACGCAATTCCCGCACTTCAGATATTTGCGTCCCGTGCTTCGTCCTTCCCCTCAAAGTTCCCGTAAACAGCACCTCTCCGCTTCCAGAGCCGGTAAGGATCACCTGTTCCACCTCCACGGTTACATGTGCCGATTCCATCATGCTACGGTAACGCGCCAGATGACTTTGGATCTGCGCCTGACTGATGTCGCCCCCAAACATGGTTCCAGCCACCTCGATCCTCGCCGGATCCGTAAAGACTCCCGTCCCGCTGTGTACCTTCAACACCGAAGCCGCCCCTCCTTCGCCCGGCATTTTGGAGGCACTGGAAGCCAGAACTGCTATCACTTTCCGTATCTGCGCTTCCGGCGTGTTCCGGTTATAAAAATACCACCCGCCAATACCGGATCCCAGCAAAACAGCTCCCGCAAGGACCCAACGCATTTTCCGCTTTACCATAAAGGCACTCCTTTCACCCGTTTCGCAGCCACCTGTCCGAACCGGTGCTGTTCCAATGGCATGGAACGGTTATCGCCCACCACATAATAATGACCCTCTTTCACTTTCCGGGGCCGCAAATTCCAATCACTGCCGAAATGCACATAAGGTTCTCTCGCCTGTTTCCCATTTACATAAAGCAATCCCCGCCGGAACGCCACCACATCCCCCGGCATCGCTACGATCCGCTTGAGATAATAGATTTTCCCTGAAGAACGGATGATCACCACATCCCCCACCTGCGGCTTGCTGAACCAGTATTTCCCCCGCCAGCAGAAGGTAAAACCAACCCGTTTATATGTGGGTTCCATACTTGCCCCGCTGATCACGCACGGGATCAGCAGAAACCGGAAAACCGCCACTGCCAATACCGCCACCACCCCCAGACGGATAAAAAATCCCCGGGTCATTTCCGGCATAAAAAAGTCCGCAAATTCCCCACCCGCCGTTTCATCATCCGACCGGTGCAGTTTGCATATCCTCTGCCACCATTCCCATAAAAACTTCATCATTTTCAACAGGCAAACACCGCCTGACTCCTCTACAAAATCGGCGACAGAAGGGCGCAAGCGTTTTCCGCCAGCCGTGCAAGCACGCCTTTCCGGTCCGTCGCCTCCAGTGTCACCTCATCGCAATGCTGCAATTCCTGATGGATCTCCAGATCCAGTGCTTCCGCAGCCGGTCCGCCGTCAAACCAGAAGTCCAGTTCATAATTCAGCCGGAAACTCCGGTTGTCACAATTACTGGACCCCATAAATCCCCATGCACCATCCCCCAACAATGCTTTGATATGGGAAAAATTTCCTTTCTTTTCAAAGATCCGCACCCCGTATTCCAGCAGTTTCCCGTACATGCTCCGTGCCGCAAGATCCACAAATAAGTGATTGTTGTTTTTCGGCACAATGATTTGTACCTCCACCCCCCGTGCCGCCGTCATGCACAGCAGTTCCACATACTGCGCCCCCGGAACAAAATACGGCGTCAAAATCGTCAGCGATTTCTTCGCCTGCATCGCCGCCGCAAAAAAGAGATCCCTTGACCCCTGATACCGGTTCCCCGGTCCGCTGGGGATCACCCGCAGCGCATCTTCACCGCAATTTTCCGGCAAAGCCAGTTCCCCCGGCACCGTGACTGTTCCCGGCTTTTTACGCCCGGTATATGCCCAATCCCGGAAAAATGACAACGCCAGTTGGCTCACCGCAGGCCCGGTGATCCGGCAATGAAGATCGTGGATATGCCGGTTTGCCGGGACATCTTCCCGCCGCTCGTTTTCTTCGGAAATATTGATCCCGCCGGTATAAGCGATCTTTCCATCGATCACCAGAAGTTTCCGGTGGTTCCGCATCTGGAAAAGCCAGGGAGCAAAGAGGTTCAACTGCGAAAACGCCCGGATCTCCATGTGCGGATGCCGGAGCCGGATCAAACGGCGGAACCTTTTGGAAAAGATGGATTTGAAACTCCCGAAACTGTCGTACAAAACTTTGACATTCACCCCTTCGGAAGCCTTTTCCTCCAATGCTTCCAGAAATTGCAGTCCCGTATGATCCCCCATCAGGATAAAGGATTGCAGACGGATGGAATTCTTTGCCTGCCGGATATCAGCAAGCATCCGGGGATACGCTTCGGTGCCGTCCACCAGCAATTCCGTCCGGTTGCCGGAAAAAAGCGGGGCTTCCGGAAAAAGCCGGTCCAGCATCTCATTGCGTTCCGATCTGGCGGCGGCGGTATCGGCAATGAATTTTGTCAACGCCCGGTCCTGCTGCTCAATTTCCCCCGTCAACAGTTTCTGCCGCCCGCTCCGGTAACGGAGGCGGGAACTGACTGCCGCGATTTGGAATACCATTTTTTTCCGCCCCGGCACCCCGAAAAAGAGAAACAGCACAAAGCCGCCCAGCGGAAAAACCGCCGCCAGTGTCAGCCAGAACGCCGTACTCATGGCATCCCCCGTTTTCCGGTACAGAATATACAGCAGAAAAGAAATGTGGAAAACGATCAATACACCGCTGATCCAGACCGATATTTCCGTAATGCCACTCACTTTTTCGTTTCCGGTTCTATGATAACAAAGGCAGGCAGACCGCTGACACCGCACTTGTCCAGCATGGCTTTTACCGCCGGATCAGCGAGGCGTTCCGCCTGAAATTTCACGACTTCAAACTTTTTCAATGCGTCCAGAACCTGCCGGTCCCGGAGAGTCGTCCGCTCCATTTCCCTGCAATTCTTGCACCATGTGGCCCAGAAGTCGATCAATACGGGCTTTTCCCACAAGAGCCGCCTGCACTCCGGCGACTTCCTGCGCCGGATCGTATTTCCCCGGTAAAAGAGCGATCCCGAGATAGATGTAATACCCCGCAAACAGCAGAATAACTGCCCCAAGAACATATTTTACCCGGTTCATCCACGCCCCCGGCCGGGGCAGAATTGCCAGCCCCGCTCCCGCAACAGGCCACGGCAGAGCCATGCCGATCCCCAGCACAAAAGGCAGCAGCAGTCCCGCAGGATTACCGTCCGCATACACATCTGCCGCAAAAACGATCACAGCGATCAAAACCGGCGCCACACACGCCCCGGCGAGCAGAGCCGCCATTGCCCCCAGCAAAAGGGGAATCAATAAACTCCCTTCTTTCCGGTTGCCGGGAATGGTGATCTTTCCGGAAAAACGGGTGAAATCCAGCGAAAAAACGCCCAGCATGGCGCACCCGAGTACGGCAAAAACTGCCGCAATAACAAAATTGAACCACGCAGAGGAATTCAGCGCACCGAATCTTGCCCCGGTCAACACCGCCAGTACCCCCAGAATACCGTACGCGGATGCCATGCCTGCCCCGTACGCTGATGCCCGGATCAAGCCCCTCTTCCAACCGCTTCCCGCGGCACCGATAATGGCTAAATTGATGGGGATCAAGGGAAGTACGCATGGGGTGAAATTCAACACAAAACCGCCGATCAGAGCCAGCAAAATCATCCAGATCCACGATGTCTGCACCGCCGGGGGGGGGGCCGTATCCTGCAGAAAGGCAAGCATCCCCTCTGCATCGGTCAGCCCCTCCCATTTCCGGATCACCCGGAAATCCGGCAGGGCTGTACCGGAAGAGGATGATGCAGGCGTTAAAGATTTCCCCGTCAGCGTGATCTCTTCCGGCATCCGGCAAACACCGTCAGCACTGCACCCCTGAAATTCCGCCCGGATCGACAAATTTTCCGGATCAGCATCACTTTCCGCACGCCAAACCCATTTCCCGGCAGGATAGATCTTTTCCCCGTCCCGCTGAACAGGTTCCGGCACGGTCCACTGAATGGGTTTCCCATCAGCCGCACCGGATACCCGGGTACTTTCGGCATACAGATAACTCTTTTCCGGTACCTGTACCGTTACAAAAATGTTCCCGGCAGAACGGGTCAAACTCCAGCGGAAAGGTGACGGTTCCTCCGCAGAACAAAGGCGGCACAAAGCCGCCAGAAGCACGAAAAAAGCGATCCGTTTCAACATCCGATTCCCCCCTTACAGAAACACTTATTCCGCCGGATTGTTCCGGCGAACAGTCTGCAATTTTTTGATATACGCCGCCGCAGGCAATGCCCCGACGATTTTTTCCAGCACCCGGCCATTGGGTGTCATCACAAAAGCCGTGGGGAACCCCTGAACTTTATACATTCTGGAAAGGACGCGATTCGCCATGGGATTGTCCGCACGGGATTTGCGGGGGAAGTCGATATAGACAAAAATAAAATCTTTTTCGCCCAATTTCTGAAATTCTTTTGTGGAAAGAACTTCCTTCTGGAGCTTGATGCAGTAGCCGCACCAGTCAGATCCGGTAAAAAGGACGTACATCAGGCGGTTTTCTTTTGCCGCCGTCAGCTTTGCTTTCTCGAAATCACTGGTCCAGCCTTTGGGGGTTGCCGCCAAGAGAGAACCGGCAAACATCCCTGCTAAAAACAATACAGCAAAAATCTTTTTCATAATTTCCCTCCGAAAAAATTGGTTGAACGCACCGCACCGGCAATCTTCCGGCACGGTGCAAATGCAACATTACAAACTCAATTCCGTCGCGTTCACTTCGCTGATATTGGCGTGCGCCTGGAATTTGGCGATCAAGGCTTCCCGGCGGGCGGCATTATCCGTATCCACCGTACCGGTAATGACTTCCAGATCAAATTCTTCCGGGCTGATCATCCCGTTCAGGCAGCAGCCGCAATCTGCAACCATCTGGAAGACTTCCGCATAGAAATCATCGGCCTTGCCTTCTTCCACGCCGGTGATCTTGCCGGTCATGGTGAAATACATATCGGCATATTCGCCGACATGCAGTTTTTTCCGCAAACGTTTTTTCATCTTTATACTCCTTTCAAATTCGCCGCTCCGGAACGCCTCCGGAATACGGCAGGGGTTGTTCCGGCAATAAGATAATCTGTCAAGTTGCGTTTTGCAAGCGGTTTTCTGCAAGAAACTACTGGACAAACTGCAAAAATGGCAGTATAGTATATAATAATAAGTGTTACGATCAGCAACCGGGGGTTGAGTTATGATCATCAATATTGTTTTAGGAACGTTTTTTTGTCTTGTTTCCGGATTCTGGCTCATTGCAGCAACAGTGATCCCGCTTTGGGGCCAGTGGGCGTTGGCGTTGATCATGTGGACGCTCTGGCTTGCAAGCGGCTGTCTGGCCGCCACCGCCGCAGAGCTTTTGAAGTTGCGGGTGATCCCTCATGCCCTTCTGGGGCTGTGTCTGCCGTATATTTACCCCATTTGGCTGATCAGCCGTTTCCGTAAAAATACAGCCCGGCAGGAAGAAATCCTCCAGCAGCAGGAAGTGGAAGAAAAGGAAGAAGGGAAAGCTGCTCTGGCAGGCCGTTTTCAGGCAATGCAGGAGAAGCGGGATCAGGAACGCCGGGAACGGATCGCTGAACAGCAGGGGGTCAGCGTGGAAGAAGTCATTGCCCGGGAGGAAGCCCGGAACGCCGCCAGAGCAGAAGCAACAGCAGAAGTCCCTGCGGCGGAAGAAGTTGCTCCGTCCGCATCCGCTTCGGACAACGAAATTTATCAGATTCTTTATGCCCAGCCGGTGGATGCTGACGGTATCCGGCAGGGCCCCTTCCAGTTCACGTTCTCCAACGGGGACACCATTGACATTGAAGGCGTCCGGGAACTGCATCCGGATTTTATGATCTGTACAGTTTGCGAAACGGGAAAATCCGTCCGCATGAAATATACCCAGGTGGAATCCATCGCCCGGTATGCGTCCGAATAAGGCTATTCCACCACAACCACTTTTATGGCAAAATATTACAACAACAATAGTGAGAGATAAAAAATGTTTGAAGCAGTATCCAGTTCCGTTGATTTTTCCGCTATGGAAAAAGAGATCCTGCAGTTCTGGCAGGAACAGGAAGTATTCCGCAAGTCGGTAGACAACCGTGCGGGGGCAAAAGAGTATGTGTTTTATGACGGCCCGCCCTTTGCCACCGGGCTCCCCCATTACGGGCATTTGCTGGCAGGGACCATCAAAGACGTGGTTCCCCGGTACCGGACCATGCGCGGGGACCGTGTCCAGCGGACTTTCGGCTGGGACTGCCACGGGCTCCCGGTGGAAAATGAAATGGAAAAACAGCTTCAGCTGACCAGCAAGCGGGAAATCGAAGATTACGGTATCGACCGCTTCAACGAAGCCTGCCGTTCCATCGTGCTGCGTTATACCTCCGAATGGGAACAGATCGTGACCCGCATGGGCCGCTGGGTGGATTTCAAAAACGGCTACCGCACCATGGATATGCCCTACATGGAATCCATCTGGTGGGTATTCCGCACCTTGTGGGACAAAGGGTTGATCTACGAAGGGCACAAGATCCTGCCCTACTGCCCCCGCTGTGCCACGCCGCTTTCCAACTTTGAAGCCAATCAGGGCTACATGGAAGTGACGGATCCTGCCATCACCCTCCGTTTCAAAGCGTTGGAAGAGGAAAACACCTACTTCCTCGCATGGACCACCACACCGTGGACACTGCCCTCCAACCTGGCTCTGGTGGTGGGCCCGGAAATCGATTATGTCAAAATCAAAGACGGTGATGAATTCTACATCATGGCGGAAAGCCGCCTCGGGGTTTACTACAAGGAACTGCCGGAAATCGTCTGGCGCGGCAAAGGCAAAGAATTGGAAGGCCGCACCTATGAACCGCTTTTCCCGT
Source organism: Lentisphaeria bacterium (assembly GCA_017457105.1). Lineage (GTDB taxonomy): Bacteria > Verrucomicrobiota > Lentisphaeria > Victivallales > Victivallaceae > UBA1776. The sequence goes on from JAFTIA010000007.1 coordinate 7,344, forward strand.
ATTTCAAGGGATTCCCGGGGGCGTTCCGGGTGCTTTGCGGCGACTATGTCAGCACGGAAGACGGTACCGGCATCGTCCACACCGCCCCGGGCTTCGGCGAAGACGACAATGCCGTCTGCAAAAAGTACGGCATCGGCGATGTGTGCCCCATCGACAAAGAGTGCCGCTTCACTTCCGAGATCCCGGATTACGCCGGGCGTTATGTCAAGGATTGCGACAAAGATGTGATCGCCCGCCTGAAAGAAGAGGGCAAACTGGTCCATCGCGGGCAGATCAAGCACAATTATCCCCACTGCTGGCGTTGTGACAGTCCCCTGATCTACCGCGCCTTCCCCACCTGGTTTGTCCGGGTGGAAGCCATCAAGGACAAAATGATCGCCGCCAACAAGCAAATCACATGGGTACCGGGGTATCTGAAGAACGGCCGGTTCGGCAAGTGGCTGGAAAATGCCCGGGATTGGAACATCGGCCGCAACCGTTACTGGGGCGCGCCGCTCCCCATCTGGCGCAACGATGAAGGGGAAATCATCTGCGTGGGCAGCGTGGCGGAGCTGGAAAAACTTTCCGGGCAGAAGATCACCGATTTGCACAAACACTTTATGGACAAGGTGGAACTGCCCTCTCCCACCGGGAAATCCCCCCTCAAGCGGGTGCCGGAAGTGCTGGACTGCTGGTTTGAATCCGGCTCCATGCCTTATGCCCAGCGGCATTACCCCTTTGAAAACAAGGATTTCTTTGAAAAGACCTTCCCGGCGGACTTCATTGCCGAAGGGCTGGATCAGACCCGCGGGTGGTTCTACACGCTGGTGGTGCTGGGGGCGGCATTGTTCGACCAGCCGCCCTACAAAAACGTGGTGGTGAACGGTCTGGTGCTTGCCGAAGACGGCCAGAAGATGAGCAAACGCAAAAAGAATTACCCGGACCCCATGGAAGTGGTGGAACGCAACGGTGCGGATGCCGTCCGTCTTTTCATGCTGGGCTCTCAAGTCGTCCGCGCTGAAGATTTGAAGTTCTCCGAAGCCGGTGTCCGGGAGATCCTCCGGGGCGTGATGATCCCGGTGTGGAACGCTTTGAGTTTCTTCACCACCTACGCCAATGTGGACCATTGGACGCCCAAATCCGATGCTGCCCCCACCCATGTGAGCAATGTGCTGGACAAGTGGATCCTTTCCAGTCTTTCCCAGATGGTGGAAGAACTGCGGGAGGAAATGGACAATTACAATCTGCAGAAGGCCGCCAACCGGTTTGCCAAGTTTGTGGATGATCTGACCAACTGGTACATCCGCCGCAGCCGCCGCCGGTTCTGGAAGAGCAAGGACGATTCGGACAAGGATGAAGCGTATCAGACATTGTACTACTGTCTGGTCACCTTTGCCAAGGCGGCGGCTCCGTTCATTCCGTTTGTGACCGAACGCATTTACCGGACGCTGCGGATGGATTCCATGCCGGAATCCGTGCATCTGTGCGATTACCCCGAACCGGCGGATTGCCGGGATGTGGCTCTGGAACGGCAAATGGAACTTACCATGCAGGCGGTTTCTCTGGGCCGTTATTTGCGTACCCAGCACAATTTGAAGGTCCGCCAGCCGCTGGCCCGTGCTGTGATCGTGGCTCCGAATGCGGAAGCGGCAGAACTGCTGAAGGGCACTGCCAATATCATTGCCGAAGAATTGAACGTGAAAGCTGTGGAACTGGATGCGGACGAAGTTTCTCTGGTCCATCTGGGTGCCAAGGCAAACTTCAAGGTTCTGGGGTCCCGGCTGGGCAAGAATATGAAGGCCGCCGCCGCCGAGATCGCCACCTGGGATTCCGCCACGGTGGCAACTCTGCAAAAAGGTGCAAGCAAAACCATTACCCTGCCGGACGGCACCACGGCGGACATCACCGCCGCCGATCTGCAGATCCAGCGGACGGAAAAGGACGGCATGGCCGTTGCCACCGGCGACGGTGTGACCGTGGCTCTGGAAACGGCTCTCACGCCGGAGCTGGAAGCCGAAGGCTTTGCCCGTGAATTTGTGAGCAAGCTGCAGAATATCCGCAAGGAAATGGATCTGGATGTGGCGGACCGGATCACGGTGGTATGCGATGCGCCGGAAAGTGCAGCGGCCTCTTTGAAGACCTACTCTTCTTACATCTGCGAAGAAACCCTGACCACCAGCTTGCAGTTTGCAGCGGTTGCGGAAGGTACGGAGCTGGATGTGAATGGCGTGATTTGCAAGGTCACCGTTGCCAAGGCGTCATAAAAAGGAAGCACCTGCCATGAGCGAAATCACCATCCGCCCGTTCAAGCCGGAAGATCTGCCGCGTTTGCAGGATATAGCGGTTCGGGCGTGGATTCCGATTTATGAAGAACGCAAACGACTGATCGGGGAAGTGCTTTTCAATCAGCTCTTCCCCACCGGGAGCGAATGCAAACGGGAACAGATCCGGGCGTTTGCGGATCAAACTCCGGAACACATGATCGTGGCGGAGGATGGGGAAGGCTGTCCCGTAGGATTTGCCACCTTTTACATAAATCAGGAAAACAGGATCGGAACGCTCTGCAACAATGCTGTAGACAAGACTTCCGGCCTGAAAGGGGTCGGTCAGGCCTTGTATGCGGAGGTTTTCCGCCGCCTCAAAGCAGCCGGCATGGAAGTGGTGCAGGTGAATACCGGGCTGGATGACGGTCATGCCCCGGCAAGACGCGCCTATATCCGGGCGGGGTTTGACCCGGCAGGTATTGAAAGTGTGACTTATTACAAAAAGTTGTAAAAACCCGGAAACGGGTGTATTTTATAAGAGAACTGTCAACCTGAAAACAAGGATGGAAAAATGAACAAAAAAACTCTGCAGGATGTGGAACTCAAAGGCAAGCGCGTGATCATGCGCGTGGACTTCAATGTGCCGGTGAAAAACGGCGTGATCACCGATGACACCCGTATCAAGGGTGCTCTGGCCTCCATCAACTATGTGTTGGACAATGGCGGCAGCCTGATCCTGATGAGCCACATGGGCCGTCCGGATGAAAAGGGCATCACCGGCGACACCACCATGAAGATCGTTGCCGACTACTTGAGCAAAATGATCGGCAAGGAAGTCAAGTTTGCCGAAGATTGCGGTGCCGCAGACGAAGCCGCCGCCGCCCTGAAGCCCGGCGAGATCCTGATGCTGGAAAACACCCGTTATCACAAGGAAGAACAGGCCAAGCTCAAGCAGAAGGACGGCCAGAGCGATGAAGAATTCAAGGCGGCCAAGGCTGCGTTGAAGGATCAGCAGAAAGAACTTGCCAAAAAGCTGGCTTCTTATGCCGATATCTACTGCAACGATGCTTTCGGGACTGCCCACCGTGCCCACGCTTCCACGGCGGTCATCACCAAATACATGGAAGGCCCCTGCGTTGCCGGGTTCCTGATGGAAAAAGAAATCGCCTATCTGGGCAGTGCTGTTGAAAACCCGGTCCGTCCCTTTGTGGCGATTCTGGGCGGTGCCAAAGTTTCTGACAAGCTGGCTGTCGTCCGCAATCTGCTGACCAAGGTGGATACGCTTATTATCGGCGGCGGGATGGCTTACACCTTCCTGGCGGCACAGGGCCACAAGATCGGCAACTCCCTCTGCGAAGCCGATCAGATGGATTATGCCCGTGAAATGATCGCCGATGCTGAAAAGCGCGGCGTGAAACTGCTTCTCCCCGTGGACAGCATTGAAGCAGACAAGTTCGATGCCGAAGCCAACACCAAAGTCGTGGGCATGGATATCGATGACGGCTGGATGGGTCTGGATATCGGTCCGGAAACCGTCAAGCTGTATGCGGAAGCCATCAAGAGTGCCAAGACGGTTGTCTGGAACGGCCCCATGGGCTGCTTTGAAATGGAAAAATTCAACAAGGGCACCTTCGGTGTCTGCGATGCGGTGGCGGAAGTCAAGGCCAATGGCGGCATCTCCATCATCGGCGGCGGCGACTCTGTTTCTGCCGTGAAGAAGTCCGGTCAGGCGGACAAGATGAGCCACATCTCCACCGGCGGCGGTGCTTCTCTGGAATATCTGGAAGGCAAAGAACTGCCCGGCGTGGCAGCTCTGTCTGACAAATAATTCAGTGAACTGAAAAAAATACGGGCCTGATTGCGGAAGCAGTCAGGTCCGATTTTTTTGGGGAGAGTTCGCAAAGGGAACCGTGAATCAGCCGTTGTTCTGTACAGAATCTTTTTCTTCTGTTTGCGGCTCCGGAATGCAGTACGCATAGATCCGGAGAATACCGACCATGGCGGCATAGGCGGCCATTTCCACCATCTCTTCCAGAATATCCATCTTGCACTTGTCAAGAACGCTGGACCCCACGGCGGCGAGAATAAATGCCGCCACCACCCACACAGGGATGGAGGCCTTGCAGATATATTTCCACAGGGGATTCCAGAGTTTTTTACGGATGGCATAGATCCCGACCAGTACGCCGTAACCGATCATCACCGGGTCCACATAGGGAGCATACCAGATTTTGTCCCACGAAAGAAAGCGGTTGGGCCGCACGGGATCCGGATAGAAAATGGTTTTGCCGAAATTTGTTTCCCGAAGCATCATCACCAGAAGAATGGCAGCCGCCACATAGAAAAGCCCCCGCTGATACTTGCTTCTCAAACAGAAAATGATCCCCACAGCCAGCACTGCAAGCTGGGTATTTTCCACGAACCCCGTTTCGTACCCGCATTCCACGGGCAGGAACATCTGGAAAGGAACCGCAAGGATCAGAATGGCAAAATACCAGTAGAGATCCGGATAAAATTTGTAATCAAAGCGTTGTTTCAAAAGGATCCAAATCTTTTTTACATCTGCCATAGTCTTTACCCTCTTACTGTTCCTGCCCGTCTTTCAGCCCCCACAGGAGGGCAAAGTTTTCCGCCAGACGGCCGGGATAACCCAAGCCTTCGGTATCGCCGGAAATGTCGTTTTCGTTGGTGGATGTGGCAGAGCACCAGCCGCACCCCACATGTACCATTTCCACCCGGTCGAACCACAGCATTTCTTCTGCCTGCACCATCAAATGCCCCCAGCGGCGGGCAACGCTGATGGAGCCGCCCACCTTGCCCCGCAAACTGCGGCCGTGAGCTTCGCCAAGAAGACCGATGCGATCCATAAAACTCTTCAGCTGCGCCGTCACGCTGCCGTAATACACGGGACTTGCCAGCACTACGCCGTCGGCGTTTTTGATTTCGGTCATAAGTTCGTTCAAACCGTCTTTGTGGATACACTTGCCGGTTTTGAAACAGCTCAAACAACCGCGGCACATCTGAAGATCCATTTCCAGCAGATTCACCCGGCGGGTACGGATGCCGTATTTTGCGGCGGCTTTTTCAAAGGCTTCCAGCATCCGGGCAGAATTGCTGTTCGGCCGGGGGCTGCCATTGATGGTCAGTAATGTTTTCATTTTTTATCCCTTCTTTCTGGATTCCCAGAGTTTCAACCCTTGCATGATCTGGCGCATCGCTTCGGAAGGATCCGCTTCCGGATCCGCCAGCGTTTCCGCCGATGCCACCCCCTGATAATTCAGCACATCCAATGCAGAAAGCATTTCTCCGCAAGGACTTGTTTCATCACCAAGATACCGGGTGGGGAATGGATTTTCCGGCAGATATTCTTTGGCATGGACATGGATCACACGATCACCGAAACGGCGGAGCAGATCCAGCGGTTTTAAGCCCAGCCGGCTGTAATGAGAGGGATCAAAATTGATTCCCAGTGCCGGATGCGCCACATCGTCAAAGAGGCGTTCCACCTCTTCCGGCGTGCCTACCGGATACCCGTATTCGGCTTCCACCGCCACCCGCATCCCGCACTCTGCCGCCTCATTGCACAGCAATCTGGTGGCGGAAACAAGTTGCGCCCATGTGGCGGCACTTTTGGGGCAAGAGGTGATCAAAATGGGTGCCGCCAAAGCGTGCCCCACCCGGATCCCGGCTCGGATATAATCCAGATTGTATTGAAATTCCTCCGGCGTATTGCCGAACAAACCGTGACAATCCACAGAAGAACACCGCAAACCGTACTTCTGCAAAAGCCCTGCAATATGTTCCATCCACGCCGGATCATCCGCCAGCTGCATAGCGTTGGCATGAGCATAGTAGCCCCGTACCAGATTGAGTTCCACAAAGGAAAAACCCAGTTCCGCCGCCTCCCGGAAACACCGGTCCAGCGAATAACGGTGGGCGATCAGCGTTGTCAAACCCCACTTCATACGTTGACCCAGGTGCGTTTTGCCATGGCTTCGTAAATGGCCAGCTGGATCTCCAGCGCGCGGCGGCCGTCCGGCCCGGAGGCAGAAGCGCAATCCCTGCTTTCCACCAGATCAAAGAAGGTATTCAACTGATTGGCGTACCGTTCCTTGGGGTTCTGGTAGGTGTAAACCTTCGTTTCCCCGGGCTGAACCAGACGGACATGCTGGATGCCGCCATTGATCCACGGGGTCTGCAAGTTGCCGATGATCGTACCTTTGGTACCGTAAATTTCCACGGTTTCCGCTTCGTTGGAGGGGCGCATGTGCCGCCAGCTGTTCCGGAGGGTGCCGATCTGGCCGCCCTTGAAGTGGAAAAGAACCATGGCAGTATCATCCACATCCTGTTTCGGGGAATCCGGGGCGGCCGCCCCGATAGCGGTCAATTCGGTCATTTCCCCCAGAAGCCAGCGCATGATATCGATCCAATGCACGGCACTGTCTGCAATGATCCCGCCGCCGCTGACGGCCGTTTTGGTGCGCCAGTCCGAATAAAGGGTGGTCTGGTTCCAGTATTGGGTCATGGTAATACTCATTACATCGCCGATCTCTCCGGCATCGATCAGGCTTTTGATCTTCTGCCAGCAGGGGGCGAAACGGGAGAGAAGCCCCAGCTGCAGAATGCGGTTGTTGCGCTTGGCGGCCTCCAGCATGGCATCGGCTTCTTCCAGCGTCATGGCGATGGGTTTTTCGCAGAGGACATCCCGCCCGGCATCCAGACAGGCGATGGTGGTCCACGCGTGTTCCGCCGTAGGCGTGGTGTTCAAAACGGCACCGTCCGGATGGGCGGCAAGGAGTTCTTCCACAGAATTATAAAGTTCATCCACATGAAATTCCCGCCCGGCTTTTTCCAGCCGTTCCCGGTTGGTATCGCAAAACGCCCGCAGGCGCACCCGGTCTTCCAGCAGGGTCATCCCCGGGAAATGGGCATTCCGGCAAATGGCGCCGGGGCCGATCACATCAAGCGTCAACAACTCTTTCTCTGCAGCCATGATTTCCTCCTGTATGGTAAACGTGCAGTTGGAGAGAAATATAGTGCTTCAACTATAAAAAGCAAATATTTTTCAGGCAAAACCATCACTATTCCGGGCAAAAAAAGAACCGTGATGCAACATGCACCATGGTTCTCTTCTGCAGTAAAATACTGACGGCTTACTTATTGGATTTGTAGTAATAATACCGGCTTGACCCACTGGCAGCCGGGGTTTTCAGCTCTATTTCATTCAAAGCAGCCACATGACCGTCTGCCATATTGCACTGCATCTTGTCGCTGTGCCGGGTTCCCAAACCGATGGTGGAGACATACTGAGGCCAGTACAAAAAGGCATAGCGGGTCACTTGAGCGGAATCTGCACAAGTATTACTGGCATCGCCTGAACAAATCGTATCTCCGGGCTTGGTCACTTTGGAAGAGTGCGCATAGACCGCAACATACCCCATCCCAACGGGCGTTGTGCCGTCATTCACATAACCATTCCAGCCGTAACCGCCGCCGAACATGGGTTTCTTCGCCAGTTCAGCAGGATAGTCCGGACGGAATGCAGGGCAGGCGAAAGCCCCTTTCGCCAGTTCGATCTGGGCATTGGCTTTTGTGTTATTAAGACGGTGATCTTCCAGATTCATCCCCAAATACGGACTCAACTGCCAACGCCAATAGGCAAAACCGTAATTGTTACCCGGCTCATTGCACACCGGAAAATAACCATTATTGCTGTCCACATACATGGCAGTAGCTGAACCCTGCTGTTTCAGATTGCCGGCGCAGTTGGCACCGTACGCCTTCATCCGGGCACTGTTCAAAGCCGGAAGAAGCATAGCCGCCAGAATGGCAATAATGGCAATCACCACCAGAAGCTCGATCAAGGTAAAGGAACGACGCATAATATGCGTTCTGTTAACCATTTTTGAACTTGATTTCATTTTTTACACCTCTTTTTTATCTGAATTTCAACGCGTTCCAGCCTCAACAAACTTAACAGAACGCATATTATGCGACCCGCAAAGCCTGATATATTCTTTAAATATAGCATCAACAGCCTTTAAATTCAAGTTCTCTGGCAAAGAAATCGGCGTAAAATCAACGGAAAGGGCACCGAACACAAGGCACAGGGGAAGAGGACTGTTGGCTGGCTGGGCACTTTACGCAGGGCACAGACTGCGGGCCGGGGAATGTCGGACAAGTCAGACAAGTCGGACAAGTCGGACAAGTCGGACGATTGGCGCATGGCTTTGTGAGTGCAGTGTACTCCGGAATTTCCACAGTACAAGAGGAGCCTCTGTCCTTTGCCCCATTGTGCATACCAACTCTATATGCATTGAGCCCCGGCAAACCGCTCCCCATAAAAATCGAATATTTTTCAAGCAAAATCACCCATATTCCGGGCAAAAAAAAGAACCATGTGCAAGGTGCATCATGGTTCTTGTATGCGGGAGAAATACCGGCTTACTTCAGCGCACAGTAATAGTAATAATAGGTCTTGTTGCTTCCGTTCACGGAAACAGAAACGGTTCTGGTAAGATCAGCCAACGCCAGACCGGTCACATGACCATCGGCCATATCGGCCTGCATCTTGCTGCTGTGTTTGGTTCCGACACCAATGGTGGAAAGATTGCCGGGGGTGTACAAAAAGGCGTGCTGACGGACATTGTTGTTGTTGTTATCACTGGCATCACCGCTGGCAATCACTTCAGACGGATTTTTCACCTGAGATGTTTTAACATGGATCCCGATATATCCCATCCCGATAGTAATAGAGGTGCCGCTGATATTGGCATAGCCGTTCCAGCCGTAACCGCCGCCGAACAAGGGCAAAGTTGCCAGACCGTCCGGATTCACAGGGCGGAACGCAGGACAGGCAAACGCCCCCTTTGCCAATTCGATCTGGGCCGCAGCATTGGTGGAGTTGGTCCGCTGATCTTCCACCGTAATCCCGAGATACGGGGCGATTTGCCACTTCCAATGAGCAAAGCCATACCCGCCCATGGTGCCACTCACATTGTCCACCGGGAAGAACCCGCCATTGGCATCGGTGTACATGGCAATAGCCGTGCCCTGCTGTTTCAGGTTACCGGCACAGTTCGATCCGTACGCCTTCATACGGGCGCTGTTCAAAGCGGGCAGCAGCATAGCCGCCAGAATAGCGATAATGGCAATAACAACCAGAAGTTCGATCAGCGTAAAATAGCGTTTCATTTTTTTCCTTTCGGTTTATTTTCCCAATAATTTACATAAGTATAGCAAAAAAAATGATAAAAGGCAAGGGAAAAACACAATTTTATTAAAAAAAAAACGGCACCGGTGAAAAATCCCGATGCCGTATTTTTTTCTGTCAGCTTATTTCGGCGTACTGCAGAGATAATATTTCTGCCCCTGCGCATTCGTATTGGTGGTCGGCTTCCCCTGCTTGAATTCCAGCGAACCCAAGGTGGTAGCATGGCCATCCACCCACGCCACATTGAAAGCGTTTTCATGGCGGGTCGGTACATCAATGCTGCCATAAACATAACCGGCCATGTAGGCATCGGTAACCGCGGCACCATCCGTGCAGTCCCCGACAAAAAATGTTTCAGAGGGCTTCCCCACCTTCACGATCTTTATCCAGTCATTCTTGTCTGATGCATAGCCGGTACCGTGGTAGTAGCCGTTATACGCATAACCGTAACCGCCCCAATATACTTTTTCGGTCGTGGTCAGAATCTTGTTCCGGGCGGTATCATTCGTAAGCAATTCCGGACGCCAGATCGGACAGGCCATCTGCTTATTACGCATAATTTCATTCGCCGTATTGTCAGTAACTTTGTGTTCAGAGGGGTTCCAGCCCATGTAGGGACCCAGCACAAATTTCCAGGAAGCACCGGTACCATAGGGTTTCCGACCGGCACCGCACATAAAATCATCATTATCTGCGGCATACTGCACAAATGCACTGCCAATGGTCTTCATATTCCCCAGACAGGAGGCTTTCTGCGCCGTCATACGGGCCTTGTTCAATGCCGGAAGCAGCATGGCTGCCAGGATGGCGATAATGGCAATCACAACAAGAAGTTCGATCAAGGTAAAGGAACGACGCATAATATGCGTTCTGTTAACCATTTTTGAGCTTGATTTCATTTTTTACACCTCTTTTTATCTGTATTTCAACGCATCCCAGCCTCAACAAACTTAACAGAACGCATATTATGCGACCTGCAAAGCCTGATTTGACGCATAAATATAGCATCAACAGCCTTAAAATTCAAGTTCTTACGCCGGGGAACCGGCATAAAATCAACTGGCAGGGCACAAAGTGCCCCGTAGAACCGCCTGCCCCCTTGAAAATTACAACTCCCATGTTATAGTACCTGAAACCTTAACGAAAGGACTGCTTTATGATCAAGGCTGTTTTGATCCATCTCTCCCGGAATATGTGGAGTGACCGCCCCGGAAAATGCACCGATTATCTTGTCTTTGAAGAACCGGCATGGCGGGATCTTGTCCGGCAGTGCGCCGATTCCGGCATCAACACCGTTTTTCTGGATGTGGGGGATGGTCTCCAATTCAAAAGCCACCCGGAAATCTCCTGCAGCGATGCCTGGAGCCATGCCAGAATGAAGGAAGAAATCGCCCGCTGCCGGGATCTTGGGATGCAGGTCTATCCCAAATTGAACTTTTCCAGCGCGCACGATACATGGCTGAAAGTCTATTCCCGGATGCTCTCCACGCCGCTGTATTATCAGGTCTGCCGGGATCTTATTGCAGAAACGATTGAGGTCTTTGAAGGAGCGCCCCACTTCCATATCGGGATGGATGAAGAGGACGACTTCAACCAGCGCCTGTACGATTATGCCGTGATCCGCCGGGGCGATCTCTGGTGGAACGACTTGAATTTTTACTGCGATGAAGTCCGCAAAAACGGTGCCCGCCCCTGGATGTGGTCCGATAAACTGTGGACCTGCGACCCCGCTGAATTTGCCGCCAACGTCCCCAAAGATGTGGTGCAGAACAACTGGTTCTACTGGGACCGTACCGACTATGCAGCGTCCGAAAAACACCCGCCCCAGCCGGAAACGGACGATTTTTCCCACCCCGGCTGGCACTGGAAGATCGTGGAAACATTCAATACGCTGGACAAACTGGGCTACGATCAGGTCCCCTGCGGAAGCAACTGGGGCACGCCCAAAAATTACAATGTTCTCGTGGAGTACTGCCTGAAAAATATTTCACAGGACAAATTGGCAGGCTTGATGATGGCTCCGTGGAAAGCCACCACGCAGGAATTTATGCCCCTCTGGCAGGAAGCCCTTGCCCAAGTACGGGAAGCCCATCAGAAACACGGTGTCCGGTAATTTTTAAATCCATACGAAAGGCTGTATCATGAAAAAAAATTGGACTTTTCTGGCGGTTCTCTGCAGTGCGGTTCTGGCGTTTGCGGCGGAACCGGAAAACCTGATCAAAGAACCCATGACCATTACCAACCCGGCGACCACCGTGCTTGAAAATGGTGTTTACACCATCACCAACCCCACCGCAGATACCAGAAGTATGCTCCGGTACAAGGTGGTGCTGAATCAGGAATCCGTGACGCCCCTTTCCTTTGCCGTGGAGGCCAAAGGCATTGAAAATACCGGAAATCACGGCTGCAATTTCGGAATGATCCTGAATCTGCTCCATACCGATAACACCCGCACCACAGCAGTCAATTTCGGCATGGGGAAAGACACCTTTGACTGGCGGCTCGGCCAGCGGATCTACACCCCGAAGAAGCCGGTCAAAGAAGTGGAAGTGCAAGTCCTCTTCACCAAAATCAAGGGCAAGGCCGCTTTCCGCAACCCGCAGCTTTATCAGGGTGCAGTCACCGTCAAAATGAAGTAAAAGGCTCTGTACTAAACATAGACTGATATTATGGAGCGCAGACGATTTTTAATCGTCAAGCGACGGGTCAAGGGCGGCATCGTGCCGCTGCGACCGAACGTCGGCTGCACAAGCCCGGTACTGAAACGAAGTGGAAGTACCGTAACATGCCAGCGGGTGCTACCCGCCCCCGGCCCCCCGCTCCAATAAAAAATCAGCAAGCAATCAGCTTGCGATTTTTTCCGGGGCCTTGCGG
>JAFTIA010000044.1 GCA_017457105.1 Lentisphaeria bacterium
CGCTTCGCTCTCGAGCCTCCATTTCCCTGCCTTGTCCGCCGTAGTTTTAACGAAGGCGGAACCCCCTCCATCCTTTTCCAAAACTTTTTATGTTCGCTTTTTCATTTTGCGCTTCACGCAAAAATGAAAAAGCGGGACATCTGTTTTGAAAATGAGGAAGTGCAGAAGGGAAATGCAAAGACCTGTTTGCATTCGGGGAAAGTTGAGCGTTTGCACGGTAACACTGGTGGATTTTAAGTGCATGTTTTGCAATGATCAGGAGGCTCGGGAGCGAAGCGGCAGCCGACAGCAAATGTGCCGCACAAAAAACAGCAAATCAGTCTACATTCAGTACACAGCCTTTTGATTTGCCAGGCCAGCCTTGCCATCAGTAGATTTTTTGAGTTGAAAACAAGAAAACATTTAAATATTGTAATCTTTTACTGTAAAATTTAATAAAACAATTCAATAAGTATAGTGAAGATGCAAAGCATTTGCCGCGCAGCTTCATCCGTTTTGCCGCAGATCGGGCTTTGTTCAGCAAGTCCGGAGGGGGTTCTGCGACGAAACGGAGCAACGGACCGGATCAACTTGCCTGGGGGGGACGGGAAGATCCGGCCCGTCTTTTTTTTATTAGCTCTGTACTAAACAATGACTGATTTTTCTATATAGCAATTCATTTGCCATGCACTTGGTCTCTGCGAGGCTGGGTTCACCGCGCTCCGCACGCTGAACCGTAAGGCCCCGGAAAAAATCGCAAGCTGATTGCTTGCTGATTTTTTATTGGAGCGGGGGCCGGGGCTTATCATTTAAGGGCTTCGGTCTGGCGGAAAATCCCCGCAAGGGGCGGTTGCCCCTTGACCCGTCGCTTGACGATTCAGATCGTCTGCGCTCCATAAAATCAGTCGACGTTTAGTACACAGCCTTTTTATTCTGCGGGATAAAAATAAGCCTCCCAGTTGCGATACAGGGCAAAGGCTTCTGAATCCCAAACCACATCTTCCTGCACAAGATAAATCTCCGGCTTTTCCGGCAAAAGAGAAATCAGTTCCAGCAAACGCTTTTTCAACGCCTGATCAAAGGAACAGCAATCCAGCCATAAAACCAGACGATCACCGGAACACAGGGTAAACAGCGTTTTGTGCATTTCCTGCAATTCGGTAAAAATCTCTTCCTCGGGCCTTTCCGGTGCCGCACGGTGTAAAATATCCGCCCGGATACGGTTGAATCCAGTAATATCTTCCGTTTCCGGCAATTCGCCCAGCAGATAATTTTCCCGCCAGACAAGCACCTCTCCGGCAAAACCGCCCTGCTGCCACCCGGACAATGCACAATCCCCATTCAAAATATGCAATATCCGCATATCAACCTTCTCCTCCCCCCCCCAAAAAAAAGACCCTGCCCGAAAGCAGAGTCTTTGATGGTACAATTCAATACCGGGATCATTCCCATTCAATGGTCCCCGGAGGTTTCTGGGTGATGTCGTAAACCACACGGTTCACTCCATCGACCTCACGAACGATCCGGTCAGCCATCTTGAAGAGCAATTCCCAGGGAAGCTGAACGACTTCCGCCGTCACCGCATCCACAGAATTGATGGAGCGGATCGCCACCACATGATCATAAGTACGCTTGCCGTCCTTCATCCCCACAGTCTTCACCGGAACAAAGATGGCAAAAGTCTGCCAGGTCTTGGCATACCAGCCGGAACGGAGCAATTCTTCCGTAACGATGGCATCTGCTTCACGGAGCATGGCCAGCGTATCACGCTTGATCGCCCCCACATGGCGCACGCCCAGAGACGGCCCGGGGAACGGATGACGGTCCAGCATTTCAGAAGGCAATCCAAGCAGACGGCCGACTTCACGGACTTCATTCTTGAAGAGGCGTTCCACCGGTTCCACCAGTTTGAAATGCAGATCTTCCGGCAGACCGCCCACATTGTGGTGACTCTTGATCACGCTGGCGGGGTTGCCATCCAGCGGGATACTTTCCAGAATATCCGGGTAAATCGTCCCCTGCCCCAGGAAGGGAGCATTGATCTTCTTGGCGGTTTCCGCAAAAACATCAATAAATTCTTTGCCGATGATCTTGCGCTTCTTTTCCGGCTCATCCACGCCTTCGAGCTTTGTCAGGAAGCGTTCAGACGCATCCACATACACAAGATTCATCTTGAAATTGCGCTGGAAAACTTCCTGAACCATTTCCGGCTCATTCTTGCGCAACAGACCGTGATTCACAAAAACGCAGGTCAACTGATCACCGATAGCACGGTGGATCAAAGCAGCAACAACGCTGGAATCCACCCCGCCGGAAAGTCCCAGAACGACCGTTTCGGAACCGACCTGTTTGCGGATATCTTCCACAGCTTCGTCAATAAATTTTTCCATCCGCCAGGAGCCGGTGCAGTTTGCCTTTTCTTTGCAGAACTGAACGATCTCTGCGGCATCGCAGCTGATCAACTTCGGCACATTCACACTGTCAAACCGGGCGATCCGGTCAGCAGCGGGCTCATCGGCACAAAAGATGACCGCCTGCGGATTTTCTTCCAACACACGCTCCACGGAAACGGTATAAGGCATCACCATGGAATAAATGTGTTCAGCGCGGACCCCCCGCGCAATGGTTTGGATCTCATTGCAACCGCAATTGACCAGGACAACTGTTTCGGGCGTATGCTTCATACTGCCTCTGCAACTTCTTCTGAAGCCGTAATTACTTATTTTCCACCGGAGCTGCCACGACTTCCTTGGCAACAACGGCTCTTCTTTTACGCGCGGCAGCCTTGACCGGCATACCGGCAACTTCCAAACGCTTCATGATTTCCCGTTTGCCCAGCAGACGCAAATTGGCGATCAATTCCTTCTGGGAAGCCCGGGGAGTACGCTTGCCTTTTTCCCAATTCACAATAGAGGAAAGACTTGCACCAAGCAATGCGGCAAACTGCGCCTGGGAAAGCCCCATCTTGTTACGCATGGCAACGATCCGGGCCCCGGTGATCCGGCGGGAGATCTTCTTATCTTCAACTTCGGTTTTTTCAGCTTTTACAACAGGAGAAACAGCAACACAACCGGCCTGTTTTTCCAGAGCCCGCAACTGACGGCGAAGCTCCACAATCTGCTGCCGCTGATTGGCAATCACTTTCTGCACCGGTTCCATAGCGAGTTTGATTTCTTTCCGGGCAAGACGCCGGATCTCATCTGCAAAAATCTGCTTGAAGTCAGCCATTATAGAATCCCCTTCTTTATTGTTATGACTTTTTACGGCATATCAATAATATAGCTTTTGCATTCCAATTTACAAGTTTTTTTTAAAAAAAGTATAAAAAAAATATCCGCAAAAAATCTTTCTTTTTTTCAGTAAAACAAAATCTTTCTCTATAAAAAACAAAATTATGTAACATGCAACCATTACATTTGTGAAATATTTTTGTGCCTCCCTTGCAAATGAAATATCACGATTGGATACCGGTGGTAATTTTCAAAAATCATGCTATATTATACAAAACCTGAAAAGTATATGGTTATATCCGGTCAACTCTTATAAGGAAAGACAGCGCAACGATGAGTATGGAAGTGATCCATTTGACCCGGCGATTCGGGAATGTTACTGCCCTTGATGCAGTGTCATTCCATTTGACTCCGGGGAAAATAACCGGCTTTGTCGGACCGAACGGGGCCGGAAAAAGCACAGCCATCCGTATTCTTGCCGGTCGGGATTTGCCCGATGAAGGCGATGTTCTTCTGGATGGCATCAGCCTTTGTGATTATCCGGAAAAATGCCTTGCCAAAATCGGCTTTATGCCGGATTCTCTGGATGACAGTACCAATACCAACGTGGAAGAATATCTGGATTTCACCCTCCGTCTGCACGGCATCTCCGGGCAGGAAAGGCTCGACCGTTTGCAGGAAACGATCCGCATCACCGGCCTGCAGCCCCTGCTGGATAAAACGATCGCCTCACTTTCAAAAGGGATGCGCCAGCGGGTTTCACTGGCCCGTGTCCTGCTGACAGATCCGGAGATCCTGCTCCTGGACGAACCCGCCGCAGGACTGGACCCGCGGGCCCGTATTGAATTGCGGGACATTCTCCGGGCTCTGGCAAATAAAGGGAAATTGATTTTTCTCTCCAGCCATATCCTTACGGAACTGGATGATCTTTGTGACCAGACCATCATCATCGAAAAAGGTCTGCTGAAAAAACACACAGATCTGCACACCCATGTTACAGATACGCTGCTCCTTTCCTCCGCCCTGCCCCCGGCGGAACTGGCTGAAAAACTCCGGAAACGCCCGGAAGTTCAGTCCGTTGCTCTGGAAGGTAAAGAAAAACTCCGGATCATTCTGCACCCCGGGACCGCTCCGGCCAATTTCGTTGCCGGATTGATCACTGAAGGCGTGCCTGTCACCGGCTTTGAGATTGCCAGACGGCATCTGGAAGATATCTTCCTGGATGCCACCAAGGGAGAGGTGCAATAATGAAAACGATTCCGTTCTCTGACCGGCTGAACCCGGTTTTTGTCAAGGAACTCCGCCAGAGTTTTCACGATAAAAGTATCGCCATTTCCGCAGTTCTGCTGACAGCAGGGCAGCTCTTTCTGTGTTTTCTGTATTCTACCGGCTACAATTATCATAGGGATTTATCCCAAGTCGGATTGGGTGGAACATTGTTGATCGTATTGCTTCTGCTGGTGCATTTTGCTTTACGCAGCGGCAAGGAACGGCTTCAGGAAGGGTTTGACCCGGCACTCGGAACCGGTTATCCGCCGTGGAAAATCGTTCTGGGGAAAACTGCGGCGGCATGGAGCGTTGCCGGGCTTTGTCTCCTGATCTTCCTGCCGGGGATCTATTTCATGCAGGGCGACTGGCCGCATCTCGATCTGCTGCTGCATCTTTCGGTATTTTTTCTGTGCGGGCAATTGTGCCAGACCATCAGTCTTTCACAAAAAGCAAGCAGTGTTTCGGGGGTATTGATCCTGCTTATCCTCCTGTGGACAGTGGGAAACGGCATCAGTTTTCTTCATTCAAAAACCTACATGCAGGAGAACTGGAGCGACCTTCTCCTGCTGAGCTTCGGCATCATCCTGCTTGGGGGAACGTTGATTTGCGGTCAAATCTCAGCCTATCGCCCCCCCCGGGCGGACAGAAGTCTCCCCTTCAAATCCGCTTTGCTTTGTACCATGCTCTACTTCCTCGCCTGTTTTTGGTCGGGAAAAATGCAGAAACTTCTGGATTTCAGCCAAATTTCCGGGTGGACCGCCGGGATATTCCTGTTCGGCTCGTTGTTTGAAAGAAGGGAACCCTCCCGGCGGCAGGTGCAGGACGCCCCCCGGAATATGATTCTGCGTTTCCTGACATTTTTTGTTACATCCGGAGCTGTTCCGGCGCTGGTTACGGGAACGCTCCTGATGGGGATCGCTCTTCTGACCTCCCAGACGGCGGCAACCAATCTTTACAGCGCACTCCTGATCCTCTTTTATTTCCTGCTGGCTTTGTATCTGGCAGAACTTACCCGGCAGTCGGCCGTTCTGCTCTGGATCGGCATTCTCCTTGTGCTGCATCTGCCGATCATCTCCGGTTCGGTCTTCCCGTGGGGAACGGCTCTTTCGCTGGCGGCACCGGAATTTCTGGATCAGCAAACAGCACAGATCATTGCTGCGGCAGCGTGCATCGTCGGCTTTGCGCTGAATTGGCAGCTTATCAGCCGTTTTCTGCGGCTTTATTTTGACAGAAAGGCAAATCAATGAAACAGTTTTTAATGGCAGCTCTGCTTTTCGCCGGGCTTCTTTCCCCGGCGGAAGAACCCAAGAAACCGGTGATCACCACGCCCAAAGGATGGAACACCAATGTGGCAAAGGTCCAGGCCTCTCTCAAAGATAAACCGGGCGCCGTTGCGGCCGTGTTGTTTGCAGGAGCAGATCAGCTCCGTCTGCAGAAAGAAGTTTTGGAGTCACCGGTTTTTCTGCGCTATGCCAAGCAAAAACTGGTTCTGGCATATGTTCCACTCCCCAAACCGCCAGCCAAAGCAGAAGCCCCCCAAGAGGGAGAAAAACCCAAACCCGCAAAACCGGATCCCGCCGCTGTTCTGCGGGCAAAATACAAAGTTACCGGGGCAAACTGCACCCTGCTCCTTTTGGATGGCACAGACAAACAGTTAGGGAGGCTCACCCGCATTGAACCGGCAACAGCCTACACGATCCGGATCCAGAAACTTCTTGCACCTGTACCGGAAATCGTCAAAATTGCCCGGACAAACAATGTCAAAAATATGACAAAATATCTGGAAGAAAATCCCGGAGATGTAAACCGGGGCGATGCCTTTGGTGCAACAGCGGTATCCGAGGCTGTCAGGCGGAATAATATCAAAATGCTGGAACTGCTTTTCAGCAAAAAAGCCGATCCAAACCGGAAAGGTGACGGGGGATTGAGCCCCATCATGATTTGGAGTTTGCGCAACCAGAAAAAAACCGCTATCGGCGAACTTCTGCTGAAAAATGGTGCGGCCGTCAATGCCCGGGATAATACCGGACGGACGGCCTTGATGATCGCTGTTCAGGCAAATGCCATAGATACGGTTAAGTTTTTGCTGGACAACGGAGCCAGACTGGATGCGGCAGATAACAAGGGCGAATGCCCGCTGGTATATGCAATCCGCAGAAAGAATCCAACCTTGGTCAAACTGCTTCTGGATAAAAATGCCCGGGTACTGCAGCAGGATCATGCTGGAAATACCCCTTTGCATATCGCCGCAACCGTTCCAGGCATGACACCGCAAATCATTCAGATTCTTCTGGACAACGGGGCCAGAAAAAACAGTCTGAACAATAAGCGGAAAACACCGTTTATGGTGGCAAGAGATGCGAAAGTCAAAAAACTTCTGAAATAAAGGCTGAAAAACATGTCTCAAAAAGATTATATCAGCGACAACCTTATTACCATGCGTGACCGCCTCCGGGAATCCACTGCGGCCATTCGGGAAGCCGCTGAACAGAAAAAAACACAGGAAGAACCGCAGTCCACTGCCAGACCGATCCCCGTTGCAGAAAATGTACCGGACCGGCGCATGGCAGAAGGTCTCCGGGCCAAGCAGGATCTTGCTGGCCGCCTTGCCAGAGATCTTGCCAAGGTTTGCGGAATCCTTTCGAGCAAAGAACAGCAAATCCGGGAACTCCAGCAAGTCAGAGATGCTTTGCAAACACTGGAAAAAAATCTGGATCAAATCACGCCTGCCGGGTCTGCCGGACTTTTTGCTGCGGAGACAGACCGGTTGCGGCTGGAATATTTCCGGATTTGCGGTGCGCTGGAGGCCTTAACAGCCAATACAGCCGCCGGAACCGGCCGGGAAGCGCAACAAGAAGAATCACGGAAAGATAAAACAATGCTGACAGCTGCCTGGATCATCGGCGGTACCATTCTGGCAGGTGCCATACTGATTGCCGCAGTTACAGCTAAAATTTTTCTCTGAAAAAAAATACATCAGGATAAACTTATGATTATCAAAACCAGATCTTTTCCCCGTGCGGCACTGGTCGGCAACCCTTCCGATGGATATCACGGGAAAACCATTGCATTTGTATTCAGTAATTATCATGCAGAAGTCCAGTTGTACGAAAGTCCGGAACTGGATCTTCTCCCGTCGCTTCGGGATCACAGTACCTTTGACAGTATTGAACACCTTTGCAACGATGTCAGCACCTACGGGTATTACGGGGGCATCCGTCTTCTGAAAGCCGCCATCCGCAAATTCCATGATTACTGTATCGACAATGCGATCACCCTTTCCGGGCAGAATTTTACCATGCGTTACCGGACCACCATTCCCAACCGCCTCGGGCTGGCGGGGTCATCGGCAATCATTACGGCGGCCATCCGTGGGCTCTGCCAGTTCTACAATGTGGAGATCCCCCTGCCCCAAATGGCCAATCTGGTTCTTTCAGTTGAACGGGACGAACTGGGGATCCCGGCTGGATTGCAAGACCGGGTGGCGCAGGCATACAATCATCCTGTTTTCATGGATTTCAATAAGGAATATATGGAAAAACATCACTGCGGCAAATATGAAATGCTGGACTTGCCGCCGGAAATGAATCTCTATATCGCGTACCGGACCGATCTTTCGGAAGGGTCGGAAATCCTGCACAGCCATCTCCGGGATGATTATGAAGCCGGAGTTCCGAAAGTTCTGGATGCCATGCAGGAGTGGGCGTATCTTACCGATCAGGTCCGGGAGGCCATTGCCAACCGGAATTTTGACAAACTGCCGATGTTGCTGAACCGGAATTTTGACCTCCGTTGCGAGGTCTGCGGAAAATCCGTCAGTCCCCAGAACCGGAAAATGGTGGATCTTGCCCGCTCTGTGGGAGCCTCTGCCAAATTTACAGGCTCCGGAGGTGCCATCATCGGTACCTATACCGATGCGGAAATGCTGAAAAAATTGACAAGCCTTTTGAAAGAACACAAAATCAATGTTCTCCTGCCCAGGATCGTTACAGACCCGGCAATGGCGTATGTATAAAGGAAACCGGTTATGAAAATTACCAAAGCAGTGATCCCAGCCGCCGGATTCGGTACCCGTTTCCTGCCGTTCACCCGCTCCGTCCCAAAAGAAATGATCCCGCTGGTGGATAAACCGGTCATCCAATATGTTATTGAAGAAGCTGCGGCGGCTGGCATCACGGATATTCTGATCGTCATCAGTTCCGGCAAAGGGGCGATTCAGGAGCATTTTATCCCCGGCGGACCGCTGGAAGAACGGCTTGCCGCCACCGGGAAAACAGCGGAACTTGCTGAACTTCAGCAAATTGACAACCTTGCCCGCATCCACTATGTTTATCAGAAGGAATTGAAAGGTCTGGGGCACGCCCTGATGCAGGCAGAGCGTTTTGCAGAGAGTGATCCCTTTGCGGTTCTGCTGGGCGACACGGTTCTTTACAGCGGGAGCAAACCGGTGACGGCTCAACTTTGTGAAGCCTTTGAGCGTACCCAGTCCCCGGTGGTGGCACTGGAAGAAGTCCCGGCGGAAAAAGTCAGCAGGTACGGGATTGCCGGACTGGCAGAATCGGACGGAAATCTGCATAAATTATCTGATCTGGTGGAAAAACCCTCTGCAGAAACAGCCCCCAGCCGGTTGGCCATTGCCTCCCGTTATGTTTTTACGCCGGATATTTTTGCAGAACTGGCACAGACAAAACCGGGCAAAGGCGGCGAGATCCAGTTGACGGATGCCATGAAAAGTTTGCTGCAGAAACGCACTTTCTACGGGTTGCAGTTTGACGGCAAACGGTACGATATCGGAAATAAATTGGAATTTTTGAAAAGCACAGTGGAATTCGGTTTGCGCCGTCCCGAATTCAAAGAAGCTTTTTCCGCATACTTGCGGGAACTCATCAAGGATTGATCATGTTTAAAAAGTTAACAGACAAGCTGCGCCGACTTTTCGGTGCATCAGGCAAACAAGCGGCGGTCACCTCTGCCCCGGTAAAAAAGAAAAAACAAAAAAAACAGGAACGCGTTTCCAATGCGGGCATGAAAGAAGTTCCTGTGCCCCCAAAGAAAAAAAAGAAGAAAAAGCCGCACACCTCTGCCAACGCCGCTCCAGCTCCGGCATGTTCCGCTCCGGAAAAACCGGCGGCCCTGCAGGAAATCCCGCCCTGCGAAGGAAAAACAAGATTTCTTGATCTGCCGATCCATGAAGATGTGCAGTTCGGGATCCAGAATTTGAAATTTGAATACTGTACCCCCATTCAGGCAATGACACTCCCGCCCACACTGGCAGGTAAAGACATTGCCGGCAAAGCCCAGACAGGCACAGGGAAAACCGCGGCATTTCTGATCACGATTTTTACTAAATTTCTGAAAGAACCGCCGACAGGCGACCGACCTGCCGGACAGCCCCGGGCTCTGGTGCTTGCCCCGACCCGGGAACTGGCGATCCAGATCCACAAAGATGCAGAAGCGTTGTCCATCTTCACCGGCTTGAAAAATGTGGTGGTCTTTGGCGGCATGGATCACGAAAAACAGCGCAGGGAACTCCTTCAGCCCATTGATATCCTCATCGGGACTCCCGGACGGATCATTGACTATTCCCGTGGAAGTTCACTGAATTTGAGCAAAGTGGAAGTGCTGGTGATCGACGAGGCTGACCGGATGCTTGATATGGGTTTTATCCCGGATATCAAACGCATCGTGGCTCAACTTCCCCGCAAGGGAGAACGGCAAACCATGCTTTTCTCCGCCACGCTGGAAGAAAGCATCCTGCGGCTGGCAGCCGGATGGCTGGCGGATCCGGTGGTTCTGGAAAGCGAACCTGAACAGATGGTCAGCGACAATATCGAACAAACCTTTTACAGCGTTCTCCGGGAAGAAAAATTGGGTCTCATGCTCCACATCCTGCGGACCATGCCTTTTGACCGCATGATCATTTTCGGCAACCGCAAGGATGTCAATGCCCGGTTACAGCATGATCTCCATTGCTACGGGTACGATGTTCCTCTGCTCTCCGGCGATATTCCGCAGGAAAAACGCATCAAGCTGCTGGAAAAATTCCGGACAGGCGCAGAAAAAATCATCATTGCCACCGACGTGGCGGCACGGGGGATCCATGTGGATGATGTATCTATTGTGGTCAACTACGATCTGCCGGAACGCCCGGAAGATTATGTCCACCGTATCGGCAGGACGGGCCGGGCGGGGCGCAAAGGGATTTCCATCAGCTTTCTCTGCGAATACGGAGCCTACAATCTGCCGCCTATTGAAGAAATGCTGCATTGTCAGTTCTCCAGTATTCTCCCCACCGAAGAAATGCTGGTTCTGCCGGAAAAAGTTCATCATGAATCCATGAAATTTCAAGACAGGGAATTCCGGCACAGCGGCTCCCGCAACGGCGGTCCCCGCCGGAAAAAGTGGTAATATCAAAAAACGAACGGAATGATATCCGGCATGAAAGTTATCAGTATCGCAGCCATGCGGCATCTGGAAAAAATTTCCGACGTTCCCGGCCCGGAATTGATGCTCCGAGCCGGAGTGGAAGCCGCCAAACTGATCCGGGAGGAATTTTACCGTTACCCGGATCGCCGCCGGATCGTCATTGTTACCGGGAAAGGCAACAATGCCGGTGACGGCGTCGTTGCAGCCCTGACACTGGCGGCGGATACCGCCCTGCCCCGCCCCGTAATCGCCGCCGTTTCCCCGTTGGAACAATTGTCCGGAGAAGCAGGAGTTTACACTCCCATGCTTAAAGATGCCCGGGTGGATGTAACAAATCAAATGGATTTCCGGCAAGGCGACTTGATCGTGGACGCTCTTTTCGGCATCGGGGTATCACGGAATATTGCCGATCCCTATTCTGAATGGATCCGGACGATCAATGAATCAGGCAGTCCGGTCATTGCGCTGGACCTCCCATCCGGGCTGGACGGCGATACGGGGGAAATCCACGGCTGTGCCGTCCGTGCAGATGTCACCATTACCTTCGGTCTGCCCAAAACAGGACTTTTCCGGAATGCAGGTCCCTCTATATGCGGCAGATTGAAATGTGCAGATTTGCGGATCTCCGGAAAAATCATGGACTCCATTCCTGCGGATTTTGAGAGTTTTTTTGAAGCAGATGCGGCAAAACTTCTTCCCCGACTTCCTTTTGATGCCTACAAAAACAACCGGGGGAGATTACTGCTTGCGGCAGGCTCTGCCCGTTATCCCGGTGCTGCAAAACTGGCAGTCAGTGCCGCACTCCGGGCAGGAGCTGGCTTCATCCGTCTGGCCACGGAGGCGTCTTGCGACTTTCCGCCACCGGTTGTTTTGCATAAAGATTCGGCGGAAGAACTGCAGGGTCTTTTCTCTCAAATCGATGCCATTGCCGCCGGACCGGGCTGGGGACAGGATCAGGTTCGTAAAAATCAACTGCGACTCATTGCCGGATCAGGCAAACCGCTGGTGCTGGATGCAGACGGGTTGAACACATTGGCTCAAATGGATAAAATAACCCTGCCGGAAGAGTGTATCCTTACTCCGCACATCGGAGAAGCCAAACGGCTGATGCCGGAATTGCCGGAAAGCAGAACAAAAGCGGCACAGCAACTGGCGCAAAAATACGGCTGTATCGTTGTATTGAAGGGACCGCAAACCATTACAGCGGCACCGGACGGGCGATATTGCGTCAATTCCTCCGGAAGTCCGGCATTGGGGGTCGCCGGTTCCGGAGATGTCCTGACTGGCGTGATCGGAGCCATGCTTGCCACCGGCATGAAAGCATACGATGCCGCCCGCCTTGGAGTCTGGCTTCACGGGGCGGCAGGGGAAAGCGTTCCCATGCGGGGATTGCAGGCAGATGATCTGCCGGAGCGGATACGGGATATCATGGGAAAGGCGAGTCCGATATGTTGACATTGGCTGTCAGTGCCTGCCTTCTGGGGTTGCCGACCCGCTATGACGGAACCGGCAAACCGGAGCAAAGCATAAAAGATTTGCAGCAGGAACACCGCCTTCTGGCATTCTGTCCGGAGTGCGGCTGTATGCTGGGCGTTCCCCGCCCGAAAATCCATCTGGAGCTGCATAATACAGCCGTCCGCCTGATCCGGGAGAGCGATGGTGCGGATCTTACCGAAGTCATGGAATTGTTTGCGGTCAACGAGATCCGGCGATTACTTCTCTCCGGGGTTACAGGGTTTATCGTCAAAAGCCGTTCTCCAAGTTGCGGTGTTACGGATACCCCGCTGAAAGGAGGAGAAACCGGCGGCGGTCTTTTTGTACGGAAACTCCTTGAAATCGTACCGGATATTCCCATTACAGATGAAACAGACTGGCGAAATCCAGAGAAAAGAGAAGCCTTTTTGCAAACTGCTGAAAAATGGATTTTCCGCAGATAAAAAAATTACATAACTATTGCAAAATCACAGAACTATGCTATAGTCTGTTATAAAATATAAAGAACTGCTAAACAGGATTTTTTTATGGCAACAACAGTTTTTCATGACTTACTGGCATTGATGGTGGAATCAGATGCTTCTGATGTTCATATCAAAACGGGGGTGCCTACGGTTTTCCGGTTGGGGAATGGACTTACAGACACCAGTTTTGTCCCGGATGCGGACACCATGGAAATGTTTATCAATCAAGTCGCTACACAGGAACAGATTCAGGAATATAAAAAGCACGGCGATCTGGACCTTTCGCTCTATGAAGACGGCGTGGGGCGTTTCCGTGTAAATATCCACCGTCAGCGGGGAACGGACAGTGTCAATATGCGCTGGGTGAAAAATACGGTCCGCAGTTTTGAAGAATTGGGACTTCCGGATACTCTGGGCAAAATTGCAGAAGCGGAACGCGGTATTATTTTTGTTACCGGAACTACCGGGTCCGGGAAGTCCACGACCCTTGCGGCCATGCTGGAATATATCAATGCCCGTTACCGGAAACATATCATCACCATTGAAGACCCCATTGAATATGAATTTACGGACAATCAGTCCTTGTTTGAACAGCGGGAAGTCGGGCTGGATACCTCCAGTTTCAGTTCGGCACTGGTTCATGCACTGCGCCAGGATCCGGATATCATTATGGTGGGGGAAATGCGTGACCGTACCAGTTTTGACGCGGCCCTTACGGCGGCAGATACGGGGCACATGGTCTTGACCACAGTTCACGCCACCAATGCGTATCTGACCATCAACCGTCTGCTGGACCTTTATTCCAAAGAGGAACAGGACAGCATCCGGGAATCTCTGGCAAACAATCTTCATTGCATCATCAGTCAGCGATTGATCACCAAGGCGTTCGGCAACGGACGGGTTCCGGCATGGGAAATCATGGTGAATACGCCGGTTATTTCCAATATGATCCGTGAAAACCGGTTGAGCAATCTTCCGGCGGCCATTGCCGGCGGCGGAGAAGACGGAATGGCGACCTTCAACCAGAGCTTGCTGGCACTGGTCAACGAAGGGCTCATTTCGGAAGAAGATGCTTTGGAAGCCTCCGACAATCCGGAAGCCTTGAAGATGAATTTCAACGGCATTTTCCTCTCTTCGGAGAAAGGCGGCGGGATCACCGGTTGACAGATGATAAAAAAGGTGTTATAGTATCCTGCAAAACTATTAAACTATTTAAATTTAACAAAACAGTTTACATCAGGCAGATTCAGTATGCGTTTCTTATGCTCGGCATGTCGAACGATCCTGACCGGGGAACCGGGGCAGGAAGTTGAGTGCCGCCTTTGCAAAACCATGTGCAAAGCTCCGGAAAGTGCCATGGCACCCGGTGCGGTCATTGGTGATTTTGCGATTGTTCGGGAGTTGGCCCGGGGCGGCATGGGAATTGTTTATCTGGCACGGCAGATTTCTCTGGACCGTTTAGTTGCTTTAAAAATTCTTCAGGAAAAATACGCAGCAGACAGTCAGTTCGTGGAAGACTTTATCCGGGAAGCCCGCGCGGCGGCACGGATCAGCCATCCCAATATCGTGCAGGCGTATGCAGTAGGCGAAGAGAACGGGATCTATTACTTTGCCATGGAGTTGATCGACGGGGATACCATGAAAGGTGTCCTGAAAAAAGAGCAGAAGATCGCTCCCCGCAAGGCCGCAGAAATCATCCGGAGCATTGCTGATGCACTGGATTTCGCCTGGACAGAGCAGAAAATCGTCCATCAGGATATCAAGCCGGACAACATTATGCTGACCCGCCGGGGACAGGCAAAACTGGCAGACCTCGGGCTCTCCCGAATGGCAACCGGCAGTCTGGATTTAAATGCGGATGACGATGAAGTCATGGGGACACCGCAATATATCAGCCCGGAGCAACTCACCGGAATGCCTACAGATATCCGCAGTGATATTTACAGTTTGGGGGCAACCTTTTATCATCTGGTGACCGGCGAATTTCCTTACCAGGGAAAAGACGGAAACGAAATTGCCAGACAGCATGTTGAAGGAACATTGATTCCGCCCATCGAAAAACAGCCGGATCTGCCGCCGGAATTGAACCGGATCATCGTCAAAATGATGGCCAAAACGCTGGAAGAACGCTATCAAACCGGTGCAGAACTGGTGGATGATTTGAAAAATTTCCTGCAGGGGACTCCGGCTGCAGCAACGGGAAAAGAAGAAAAACCCGCTCCGGCACTGAATGTAAAGCAAACGCCTCCATTGAATAAAACGGCGGCTCCGGCATTGAATGCAGCGCCCGCCCCCAAGTTGAATACAGCGGCGGCTCCGGCATTGAATGCAGCGCCCGCCCCCAAATTGAATACAGCGGCGGCTCCGGCACTGAATGCAGCACCCGCTCCCAAGTTGAATACAGCGGCGGCTCCGGCACTGAATGCAGC
>JAFTIA010000045.1 GCA_017457105.1 Lentisphaeria bacterium
CTTACGCTGAACCGTAAGGCCCCGGAAAAAATCGCAAGCTGATTGCTTGCTGATTTTTTCTTGGAGCGGGGGGCCGGGGGCGGGTAGCACCCATCTCCGCTCCGCTACGCCGTGGCAAGCCCGCTGGCATGTAACGGCACCTCCACTTCGTTTCAGTGCCGGAGGCTCGAGAGGGCGTAAGCCCGACAGCCGACCATTCCGCAGCGGCACGATGCCGCCCTTGACTCGTCGCTTGACGATTAAAAATCGTCTGCGCTCCATAAAATCAGTCTACGGTTAGTACAGAGCCTTTTTTTTGTCTTGGAAAAGGCGGGTCAGAAAACCCACCCGCATTCCCGGAGCAGTTTTTCAAAGAGCTGCCCGTAGCGGACAAAGCTGGTGTATTTAACTTCATCCAGTACCGTTTCCGGATTGGCGTTGTGGAACACATTGGCCACATGAGGTTCCATGGAGAATCCGCCGTCATAACCGGTTTTCCGCAGGTCGATCACAATGGCACGGACATCGCCGCTGCCGTCGCCGGGGTAGCAATACTGGCATGGTGGATTTGTTTTCATATCCTCCCCGGGCATGGCGGTGCCGTCCTTGATGTGGACGTAGGAGATAAATTCCCGGACTTGCTTGTAAAATTCCCAGGAGGACTGCAGGGGGTAGGGAGCCTGACCGATGCGCCGGTAGTTGAATACCGGGTTGCCGGTATCAAAGACCAGTGTGAAATTGGGGCTCTGGATCTTGTCCAGCAGTTTCAGGGTGTGCCGGTAAGAGAGTCCACCGTAATTCATGCAGTTTTCGTGAGCGTAAATAATACCGTTATCTTCGCAGATCTTCACCAGTTCGGTAAGATTTTTGATCACGGCGGCCTCCACTTCCGGGGCATCCGGTTCACGGTCGGTCAGGATTTTATAACTCATGCCGCGCACCATGGGGATCTTCAATTTGTGCATCCGGGGGATGGCGTCCAGCAATTCTTTTTTGCTGGCAAGGACATCTTCTTCGGACAAGGCTGATTTGCTCCAGTTGGCAATGCCGCTGCCGAAACAGTTGATCTGCACTCCTGCTTCATCAAGTTGCGCGCAAACATCTTCAAATTCCGCATCCGTCAGGCTGGCAAGATTTTTGCTGCCGATGGCACGGGTTTCCATATTTTTCCAGCCCAATTCTTTGAGGGCTTTGAGCTGTACGGCAAAATCACTGCCTGCTTCATCGGTAAATCCGGTAAGAAACATGATAAGATCTCCTGCTGTTAGTTATTTCCAAAAGATTTTTGCATTGAATTTTCATCGACTTCGGCCGCCACTGTTTTCTTTTGATAACGGGAAGTGGCGATCAATTTATTCAGCCGTTCTTCAAAATCGGCTCCGTCAATGGGCAGTGTGATATCGCAGTCTTTCCAGCCGGAAAGCAGCATGGCGTTCCCCAGTTCCAGCCCCCGGATGCCTTCCGCCATGGGGGCAATGAGCTTTTCGCCGTGGAGGATGGCTCTTGCCACATTTTCAAGGATCAGGCGGTGGATGGAAATGGTGTCCGGCTCGTAAGGGATCGTACATTTCCACGGCTGCAAGACCCCGAAACTGGATTCTGTATTCCGGCAGAAAACGCTGGTTTCCTGCTCGTTCCGCAGAAATTCCAGAACGCCGTTTTCATAAACAAGCCGTCCTTTTTCCGCGGTGATCTCCAAACGGTTGGTACCTGGCATTTCCCCGGTGGAGGCGATGAAATTGCCTACCGTACCATCGGGATATTCCAGATAGGCGTTGACTTCGTCTTCCACTTCAATATCGTGATATTTCCCGAATTTCACCGCCGCCCGGACTTTGCAGGGCATCCCGAAAAACCACTGCATCAAATCCAGCTGATGAGGGCACTGGTTCAGCAGTACGCCGCCGCCTTCACCCCGCCAGCTTGCCCGCCAGTCGCCGGAATCATAATACCGCTGACTGCGGAACCAGTTGGTGATGATCCAGTTGATACGGGTGATGCGCCCAAGTTCCCCCTGGTCGATAAGACGCTTGATGACTTTGTGTGCATTGTATTCCCGCTGGCAGAACATGGCAGACTGCACCAGTTCCGGGTGTTTTGCTCCTTCCCGGATGAGTTCCTCCGCCGCCGCTTTGTGGACGGCAATGGGTTTTTCCACAATGATGTGTTTCCCGGCATTCATGGCCTTGATGGCAATGGACGGGTGATCATAATGGGGGACGGCAATGATCACCAGATCCATGTCGCCTTCGGCAAGAAAACGGTCAAGATCGGTGAAACACTTGGTTTCCGCCTGTGCAGGAGCGTAAACCCGCTTGAATGCCTTGGGGTCAATGTCGCACACTGCCATCAACTTGCACAGTGGGGATTCGTAGATATTACGGGAATGGTGTTCCCCAATATTACCGACGCCCACAATACCAACTTTTACAATATCCATTTTCTACTCCTTACACAAAATGAACTACCACTTACAATACTCCCGGCTTCCGGATTTTCCATGTTTTTTTGGATGAAGAATATAAAAAAGTTGTATTCCTATATTCTTTTCAGAAAGGAATCATTAGAAATTACTGTATTATTTATAGTTGAAAAGTTGTATTCTTGTATTATATTAGACGGGGAAGGGAGAAGTTGGGATGTTGAGAAAATCATCAGCATTGGCGGATCTTCTGATCCGGGAGATCGAGCAGGGGCACTGGCAGCCGGGGATGCGGATCCCGTCCCGGAATGCTCTTACATTGAAATACCAGTGTTCCCGGACGACGGTGGAACGGGCTGTGGCGCAGTTGACGGCGGCGGGATATCTGACCAGTTCCAAGGGGAGCGGGACCTTTGCGGCATCAGCGGTCCCGTCGGCAAAGACGGGGATCCGGCATGTGTATTTACTGTCCAGTTTCGACATCCGTTCTTCGGCGGATTTTGCGGCGGAAACGCTGTTCAACCGGGCGGATCTTGGGGTACCGGTGGAGTGGGTGCGCCCGGAACAGTTTGAAATCTATTTTGAAAAGATCGCCCGCCCCGGAAATGCGGCGATCTGGATCATGCCTTTCCCGGAATATTTGTATTTTATGCGATGCCTGGCGGATCGCCACATCCCGCAGCTTCTGATCAACCGGGAGTATTTGAAATATGACCGGGTTTGCACAGATGCAGAGGCGGGGATCCGGGAAGGGTTGTCCTGGCTTCTCATTGAGTCCGGGCGGGAAATGGCGGTGGTGATGCGCCGTGCCGGAATGGATATACCCTACCAGTTCGCACGGACGGCGGCGTTTTACAAACTTGCACTGGAGTTGGGGGCACACCTGCCTGCGGAATGGATCTTTGAGGACGATATGCAGGATATTGCCCGGGCAACGGAGGAGATCGGGGCGTGTCTTTTCGGAGGCAGGAATCCGGCACGGGGGATCTTTGTCATGGATTGCCGGATGGCGGTTCCTCTTCTGGTTTGCGCCCGGGGATACGGATTACAGCCGGGGCGGGATTTCCGGATGCTGACTTTTGATTATGTGGCGGAGTTGGATGGTACGCCCGGGGTGGCGATGATGCGGCAGCCCTATGACCGTTTTCTGGCAGAATCCCGCCGCTGGCTGGAACGCTGTTCGGACTGTGACCGCCCTGTATTTTCGGCACTTTGCAAGACAGAGCTGATCGTACCCGAATGAGCCTGAACGCGGTTTGTGCGGAAAAATGCAACAATTTCTTTGCTGCGCCTTGTTTTTTCCGGCAGGCGGTGTACTGTATGAAGGAATGAACTTTTCAACCAAAAACAGGAGAAGATCATGGATATCATTATCTGCCCGACTTCCGCTGATGCGGAAAAACTTACAGCCCGTATGATTGCCGATGCCATCAATGCCAAGCCGGAATTCCGTCTGGGCCTTGCCACCGGTGCAACCATGGAAAATGTTTATGCGGAACTGACCGCCCTTTACAAAGCCGGCAAAGTGGATTTCTCCCAGGTTCGTTCCTGGAACCTGGATGAATATGTGGGTCTGCCGCCGGAACACGATCAGAGCTACCGCTACTTCATGAATACCCGTTTGTTCAACAATATCAATATCGACATCCGCAACACCCACGTGCCGAACGGTCTGGCGGACGATGAAGAAGCGGAAGCCGCCCGTTATGATGAAGAGATCGAAGATGCCGGCGGCATCGACCTGTGGCTGGTGGGGATCGGCAAGACCGGTCACATCGCCTTCAACGATCCGGGGACGAGCTTCAACTCCCGCACCCATGTGGCGTATCTTTCCAACGAAACCTACGAACAGAACAAGAACTACTTCAATCCGCCGGAATCCATGCCCCGCCGTGCATTCACTGCCGGTGTGGGGACCATTATGGAATCCCGGAAGATCCTGCAGCTGATTACCGGCGAACGCAAGGCAGATATCGCCGCTGCCGCCATCGAAGGACCTATGACGGCGATGATTTCCTCCTCTGCGCTGCAGCTGCACCCGGATGCGGTGATCATTCTGGACGAAGCCGCGGCTTCCAAGCTGAAATTGCGTGATTTCTACAAAGAAATTTTCGCCAACGACCCGAAATGGGCCGCTTACCGGTAAGCCGGAAAAACTACAATGTTATGGAGAGTCCGTCCGTAAAAGGCGGGCTCTTTTTTTTGGGAGAAGAAAGAGATGGAAACGCTTCGGAGCATCATCCCTGTTCCGGGATTTGAAAAAGACAGTTACGATTGGCCGGCCCGTCATGCGGAAAAGATCTGTTGGGTAAAAGAAAACCGGGCGAAGGTTATTTTTATCGGGGATTCGCTGACGCACTTCTGGACGGACGAAAGCGGGTCCGGCCATGCGGAAGGGTTGTGGCAGGAACTTTTTTCCGGGGAATCGGTGCTGAATCTGGGGTATGGCTATGACCGGACGCAGAATGTGCTGTGGCGCATGGAAAATGGCGAGCTGG
Source organism: Lentisphaeria bacterium (assembly GCA_017457105.1). Classification (GTDB taxonomy): domain Bacteria; phylum Verrucomicrobiota; class Lentisphaeria; order Victivallales; family Victivallaceae; genus UBA1776. The sequence goes on from JAFTIA010000045.1 coordinate 4,900, forward strand.
AAAATCAGCGGCCGGAATTGATCGTGCTGAATATCGGGACGAACCAGTTTTCCATTTCTGAAAATTACGATGGTGATACGCCGGAAGCCGCCGTCGCCGGGATCCGGAAAGTGGTGGAAACACTGCATGAACGCTTTCCGGCGGCCCGGATGGTGCTGATGGCTTTGTTTCCCCGGGGCGGCAAGGAAGAGAAAATCACGGCGGCCAACCGCCTGCTTCTTCCCATGGCGGAAGGTTGGGATTTTGTGGATGTGATCGACCTGACCCATGTTTTGGGGGATGCAGAGGGGAGGGCGACCCCCCGCTTTTACAAGCCGGATCTGTGTCACTTGAGCCGTGCCGGATACCGGATCTGGTCGGAGGCATTAAAGCCGTATTTAGCCAAATATGCGGGGATTTATACGGGGCGTCTGCGGCTGGTATCCGGAGATATCACCCGGTTGAAGTGTGATGCCATCGTCAATGCCGCCAATTGTTCTTTGCTGGGCGGGGGCGGCGTGGATGGAGCGATCCACCGTGCAGCGGGGCCGGAATTGCTGGCAGAGTGCCGCACGCTGAACGGCTGCCGGACGGGGGAGGCGAAAGTCACCAAAGGTTACCGGCTTCCGGCAAAGTTTGTGATCCATACTGTTGGCCCGGTATATTCCGGAAGGGATTCGGATAAGATCCAGCTGCAGCATTGTTATTGGAATTCATTGGAAGAAGCCGCAGGACTGGACTTGCACAGTGTGGCATTTCCGGCGATCTCCACGGGGGTTTACAGGTATCCTGCGGAAGAAGCTGCTGTGATTGCCGTGGAAACGGTATGCCGCTGGCTGGAAAAGCATCCGGAATCGGATATCACGGTGTCATTGGTGGCATTCAGTGAAAAGGCGTTGAATTTGTATCAAGCCGAATGGGAAAAGCGTTTCAGCAAATAAGTTACTGACGGTCCTGCAAATGTCGCAGCGGTTATTTTTTCTTATAAGCAATGCCGGCAATTCCCCGAATTATGGAATGAACAAGAAAGACCGGAATGGAGGTTATCCATAAATAAAGCCAGCCGAAAAATAATGCAAATGCACCCTCCGGGCCTTGTAAGCTCATTGGATCAAGTAAGTATCGGAAATAAATAACTCCATTGGTTACACTCCAGGATAAAAGCGAATAAAGCATGATCGCAATCAATACCTTGCCGCCCTTGAAATACTGTCTGTATTTATCAAACAGCAAACATGCCGATAATGGAAATATCACAAAGAAAATCGCCCAAAATGCGCAAAGAAGCAAATCCATTTTCAAACCTTTGTTTATTACAAATATACCATGCTCCCGCAGGCGTTTGCAAGTGCGAAAGGGAGAATGGCAGTGATCAAATCAATTTGCTTCACTTTATATTATGTGCTTTTTGAAAGTCAGAAACAGCTTTCTGGTATGATTTCAGATCCTTTAACAGCAAAGCCCCGGCTTTCCATTGCGCTTCTTTTATACGACAGAGGCGATTCAGGCGTGTCCAATATTCTTTTATCAACAGCTCATTTTCGCGTCCGATCAAACTTTTATCCGCCATCAAAATATCCAGCAAACGCAATTCTTCATCCAATACAGAATCCAATGTATCTGCTCCGTAATTAAACTTCAGCGTTACAAGCCTCAATGATTCGGCTTGATGTTCCAATGCATCAAAATCAGCTTTGCCATGTTTTAAATAATCCGGGATTTGCACTGCAATTAAAAATTTTTGCAATGTTTCCGATATTTGCCGTTTTTTAATACTTGCCTGAGGCTCTTCTATTTTGTTAAAGGTCAACCTTATTCCGTTTTCCTTTGGAGAAAGTTGCTTGAAATCTGTGGTCAACCCATAGTTTCCGAATTTTACAAAATATTCTCCCGGCAACACCGGCTGGTGGGAATTTATTATTTTGGGATATCGATGAATATCCTTATAAATATTATGCAAAACATAATGCCGAAATTTTCCGGAATTCCCCTGAAAAAGCATACATTTTCCCAGAATAAAGATTTCTCCGCCATTTTTCAAACCAGCAGAATTTTCAGCGACGCGATAACTTGAAACAGTTTCGTTAGTATGGTATTCGAAATACAGCGGCTTATTTATATCTTCGGCTTTGATCGGAGCGACGGAACAAACGATTCCATTAAAACCTTCAAAAAACGTTTTATATCTGGCACACTCTTTCAACTCTTTTTTCAATTCGTTGTTCTTTATCCACAAAACTGCAATTACAGACACTGAAAACAAAATGCTTATCAGGAAAACTGCTGTAAATCTTTTGCTTTTCATATTTCATTCCTCCTTACTCAAATCAACCGTCTCATTGGTAATATACCATCTCCCGCAGGCGTTTACAAGTGCGGCTGAGGCTTTTCGGATTGAGATTATATTACCCTTTTACATTGCATCCTGCTAAAACGATGAACAATATTTTGCGTAAGGCTGGAAATATTTGTCAAAAAGTTTCATTCCACAATCACCTCGCAGGTAATATGCCATATCCTGCAGATGTTTACAACTGCAAAAGGAAAATTTTTTGCGTTTCCGGGGGCAATACAAATAAAGAACCAAACTTTTCCCACATAATTATTTCTCCTGATTATTCAGCATTGTTTTTATTTTTTCCAGTGTATCGGGAGACAAACTTGTCGAACTGCACAAGGGATAAATAAAAAATCCGGCCTCTCCTTCTGCCAGGTCATTCCACTCTGACTTAAATTTTCCATCAGATTCATTTGTGGTTTTAAAGAAAAACTCCCTCCATTGAACATCTTTTTCTTTATATTTTGTGCCGGAGCAGCCCTGTAATACTTGCGACATACACCAGCCGCCTTCGGTTCGACCTCTGCGAAGGAAAATTTGCAGATTTTTATTGTCTATTGCTTTTAAATACAATTCTGCTGATACATAGTCAATTGACTTTGGCGGGATAAAAAAACTGCCGCATATTTTTAATTTATTCGGAAAGGTCTTCTGAAACAGGATGAAGGTATTATATTTGCAGTCATCGGGAATTGGTATTTCAAAATAACGAAAGCCATTGAAGATCCTGTCTATGTGAAAACGCCGCAATTCAGGTTTTGTTATCGACATTGGTTGTTCTGCCGGACCGGGTCTGTATTCCCATTTTGCAAAGAACTCAAACCATATAAGCCATGTTAATATAAAAATAACGGCGTAAAGAATAATCGCACAGCTTGCCCACAGCAGAGATTTCCACAAACGGATTTTTGCGATGTTCGTTAAAAAATATGTGAGATAAATTGCAAAAATAAATTCCATTCCCAATGCACAATAACTTAAATATGCAGACAAGCTACTGTTGCAAGCATAACCTGACGCGAGCAAAAAATAAGGGAACAAAGCCAATACCCACAATATAGATTTTAACTTTTTCACCGCTATCCCTTTCATACTCAAACAACCGTCTCACAGATAATATACCATATCCTGCAAAGGGTTACAACAGCGGATTACAGATTTTCGATAAATTTCGACAAAAGTAATACTTGTAAATAAAAATCTATCAGAAATGCCGCTTGGCGAAAGCGTGACCGCTGCCGGATTTGAGATAGTGTTCAAAAGCAATAGATTTTTCTTCTGATTCAAAGGCAATGTATGTTTCAACTTTCCACGGACGGAATTTTGCA
>JAFTIA010000046.1 GCA_017457105.1 Lentisphaeria bacterium
AGTCATTACAGCCCAAACAGCAGTCAAAGTTCATTTACATTGAAAGATTTTTGCCGTTTTTGTCAATTTTCTTTTGTTTCTTGACTGCATATTCTGAGTTTTTCCGAACAAAAGTGAAGCGATTTTCAGAATTTGATTTCACAGGAAAATTCTGAAGTTTCTGCCTCAAAATGCGGTTCAGAATGGCGGGTGGCGATAAAAAAGCCAGCCGCCATTTTTTGCAAAAAAAAATGGCGAACGAAGACGCAAGTCTTCTCTTCACTGTGCGAAGCACAACTTCACTCAAAATGCGCAGCCTTTTCTTCCTTGCCACGGCGTAATGAAATGAAGCCGGGACATCTTCACAAAAAACGAGAAGCCTTGCTTGTGAAGACGCTCCATTTCATTCCGCTTGTGAAGAGGTCAGCTTACGCTGCCCGTGAAGTTGCCGCCTGTCGGCGGGTGGATGTGTTTCTTTTTACTGCGCTTCGCTTACACGGCGGCAAGCCGCCTTGTTTTTTTCTTTTTCAATGCTATTTTAAATTCAAAAGGGAGAATCCTGCTATGTTTTTTTCTGTCTTTGTTTACGTTTTGCTTAAGATTTTCTTGACACTGCTTTCTCTGGCAATCCCTCTTGCGGTGGGGGCGGGACTTTATTTTTTGGTCACCCGCAGAAAATATCCCTTTCTCATTCTCCCCCTTTCGGCGGTGCCCTGTGCAATCGTTATTGTACTCAGCTGTATGCTTGCAACACTGCACACCAGTTATTCAGGACAGAAAGAATGGAAAGAAAGCAGATATTTTTACACTTTTTTTCTGGAACAGTTGAAAAAAACCGGCGATATACGCCAAAGTGCTGCCAGAATGCTCCGGAATGACATCAGAGAAAAAAATATGCAGCATATCGAAAAAACAGTGCAGCCGATTTTTGTCAAAGGTAATATCTGCCTTGCCGCAGGAACCTTTGTTCTTCTTGGAGCTCTGGCCCTTCCCTTTATTCCATTTTTGCGGCAGAAAAAATATTATCCGCTTTATTTTTTTGCCGCCCTGATCGCAGGGCTGTCCCTGCTTGCTCCCGGAGCCTACTACTGGCAATATGCCGCCAACAGCCGGAAAAGGATGAATTGGACCCTGACTCTCCAACAGGAAGGTATGCAGAAAATGTCCTCGGCTCCGCAACAGGAAGAAGTCACCAAGGTCATCACTTTTACCGAAAAATATATCCGGGAAGAAAACGTGTCTTTTGACCGCGGCGAAGGATTTTTCTGGAAACTGAAACAGGAATTGAAGCCTACTGAATCCAAATAGCCAATCACCCCTCCGCCACAGAACGGGTCAGTTCATCCATGGTGGTGATCCCGGCGTTGACTTTCGCCAAACCATCTTCCCGCAATGTCACCATACCATTGGCAACGGCGATCTTTTCCAGTTCTGAACTGGAGGCATTGGCATTGATGGCACGGCGGAATTCGTCATTCAGATGGAGCAGTTCAAAGACGCCGCACCGGCCCTTGAACCCGGTCCCGTTACAGCGGCGGCACTTGCCGCCCTCCCCATCTTTCCCGGTCCCGTTACAGGCGGTGCAGATTTTCCGGACAAGCCGCTGGGACAAGACTCCAAACAATGCTGACGATACCAGAAAATTCTCCACCCCCATATCCAGCAAGCGGGTCACTGCCCCCACCGCATCATTGGTATGCAGTGTACTTAATACCAAATGCCCCGTCAAAGCGGCATTGATGGCAATATCCGCCGTTTCACGGTCACGGATTTCCCCGACCAGAATGATATCCGGGTCCTGACGGACAATGGAACGCAGTCCGGAAGCAAATGTCACGCCGATTTTGGAATTCACCTGCATCTGACAAAGCCCCGGCGTTTTGTATTCCACAGGGTCCTCCACCGTGATGATCTTCTTCTTCTGGTCATTCAACTGGGAAATCACGCTGTACAGCGTCGTTGTTTTCCCGCTGCCGGTGGGCCCCACCACCAGAATGATCCCGTGGGGGATCTGGATCATTTTATCAAAAGAAGCAAGGGTTTCAGCACTCATCCCCAGCGTTTTCAGGTCAAATGTGATGGATTCGCTGTTCAACAGACGGAGCACGATACTTTCCCCCGTAAGAATGGGGATCGTGCTTACGCGCATATCCAGCTTCATCCGCCCCAACTGAAAATTGGTCCGGCCGTCCTGCGGCAGACGGCTTTCGGCAATATTCAATCCCGCAATCAGTTTGATACGGGAAGAGATCGCCGCAAACTGCGACCGGGGAACATTCATGATTTCCGTCAGCACCCCGTCCACACGGCAGCGGACAGAAACAGACTCTTCGCCGGGCTCCACATGGATATCCGATGCCCCCAGATCCAGTGCCCGGCTGAAAATATCGTTCACCAGCCGCACGATCCGGGCTTCTCCGGCCATGGTACGCAGGGTATTTTCATCCTCCTGCATGGAATCGTCTGCCGTCTGTTCATCCTGACGGCCCGCTTTGCTCAACAGCCGTTCCAGAAATGCCCGGCGGCACAATTCAAATTTGCAGCGGAGTTTTAAACTCCTGCGGAAAAGATATTCCGCTTCATCCAGCCCGTACGGATCGGAAATCAGGATACGGACCCAATCTTCGTCCCACGCAAAAGGCAACGCCCCCAAGCGCTCCAATGCCTCCGGAGATATCCCCGGATAAATTTCCGGCTCGCCGATCTCCTCCTCCTCTGCCACCGGCAGATGAAAATGCTCTGCATACAGCTGCAACATTTCCTGCTCGGTCACATTCCCCGCAGAAAGCAATTTGCGGTCCGCCGCACGGAAATCGCCCCCGGCACACCACTCGGCGTACTCCGGAAAACGCTCCTGTAAAACTCCGGAAAGCGTATTCTTCATAACTGTCAATTCCCGGATTTAGCCGGACGCACATGAGTTTCCGGCACAACATTTTTCTTTTCAGGCGTATCCACAGCCGGTTTGGCGGCAGCAGCGGCACGGCGCAATTCCTCCCGTTCAGCCTTGATCCGCTTGAGATTTTCCACATCTTTCTGATGGTCCTCTTCCAGATTGCGCTCAAAGGTACTCAAAGTACGGACGGCATTGTTATAACGGCGGACCATTTCTTCCACCGGACTCTTTTCGTTAATGATGTAGCCCGTGATCAGCACCAGCATTTCGGTACGGCTCACGCCCTGCTCCGTATTGCCGAACAGACGGCGCAGGAAAGGAATGTCTGCAATCAGCGGAATAGAGGAGATCCGGTCCGTATTCTTTTCCTGGATCATCCCGCCGATGACCATGGTCTGCCCGTTGGCAATGGTCATGGCCGTTTCCAGTTTCCGGATATCAATGACCGGGGTATCCTTGGCGGTGGTGATGTTGTTGCTCACGGCTTCGGAAACCATTTGTTCCAGTTCCAGAGAAATCAGGTCTTTGCTGGTAACTTGCGGAGTGATGTCCAGCACGATACCGGTTTCTTCATAGTCATAACTGCGGACGATGTTATTATCCGAACTCGTATTGGTGTAATCGCTGGTCAGAAGCGGCACATTCTGACCAACCTGGATCCGGGCTTCCGTATTACTGGTGACCACCAGCTGGGGACTGGAGATGACTTTCACATTTTCACGCCCGGCAAGAGCCTTGATCTTGGCAAATTTTTCGTTGGGATTATCGGAGTCAAAAATGCCAAGAGTAAACCCTTCCCCGCCGGAAGGCGTGGTGGAACCGGTATTGATGAAATCACCGCCGGCAGAAATCCCGGTACCGCCGCTGGTACCGATGGTGTTGAAATCCACCCCGAATTCATTGGAGTCATTCAGCTTGATCTCTACAATGAGGATCTGCAAAAGCACCTGTGCCGGAACCACATCCATGCGATCCAGCATGGCTTTGATCATGGCATAAGTCCGGGGCGTGGTACGGATCACCAGCCGGTTATGGACCCCATCCGCAAAAAGCCGGACGGGCGTATCAAAGATACTGGAAGCCTTGTCCACCTGCGTAATAGGCACAATATTGGTGGTATTCCGGTTGGCGGCAGTATAAGACATATTCAACTGCCGGGTCGCCTGGGAATTCAGGTTTTCGGTACGGTTGTTTCCGGTATTGGTGTCAATGGTCAGCGCCGAGCCCTGAATGGAGAAAATAGAAGCAAGAGCCTGTGCCAACTGCCGGGCTTTCCCATGTGCAACTTTGTAGATATACAGCCGTTCCTGATCCAGAGAGGACGCATTGTCCAGAATTTCCACCCATTTCTTCAACTGGTCAAGCATTTCCTGATTGGCGGCAGAAACCGCCAGCAGCTGCAAACGATCCACCCCGGAAAGACGGATCGAGCCCGGGGATTCCGAACGGTCCGTGGGCTGTGTAACCGCCAGTCCCAGAACCGGCAGCAGAACATTCAGCTCATCCACCATCTTGGAGGGTTTTACATTCCGGCACTGCAACAGCATACTGGGCCAGCTGCTGCGGGCAGGTTCGTCGATCAAATCCAGAATTTCCCGCAGCCGGGGAATATTGGCTTCTTCATCACTGACAAGAACCGTATTGGTTTTGGCAATATCCGCCACACGGCCGCCGCGGGTCACGAAGTTGCGTATCTGATTCATGGCATCCCGGGAAACCACATTCAGCATGGTGCGGCTGATGATCCCGCAACTGCCGTTACCCGCCCGTCCTGCACGGGATTCGCCCTGCTGGGGGATCTTTGCCTGAAGCATGACCTTGATCATCTGTCCGGAACGGATCGCACCGCATCCGGCAAGACGGAGCATATCATCAAAACTTTCCCACAGTTCCCGCTTGGTCATACGGGAATTGATATTCAGTGTCACATTTGCCCGGATATCCGGGTCACTGGTAAAATTGAATCCCAGAATATCCGCAAAAGCAGGCAAGGTATCCACAAGCGGCGTACTGTTGAATGTCAGCTTGACATCCAGCTCCTCATCCGCATCCAGCATGATCAAATCTTCATAGAAACGGGGAGCCACCTTGCGTTTCGGCAGTTTGGTGCTTTCTTTAACAGCAGGAGGCCGGACAAGCACTTCTCTCGGTTTGGCGGCGACCTCATCCGAAGAACTGTTCACCTTGCCGGAAATCTCCTCCGATGCTTTGTCTTTATCATCCACAAAAGTTTGCTGGCGTTTCCTTTCGATAAAATCAAATTTATCCGCCGGATCTTCTGCAATTTTTCCGCCGTCTTTTTCCAAAGTATCAATCATGCCGCACCCGGTCATGCTCCATGCAGTCAGCACTGCACAAAAATAATTGACCGTCTTCCATGCCATCCCCTTTCGGGCAATCTGCAAAAACATTCCGGACTCCTCCTTCGTATCTGTAATTATTCTTTCATTTAGTTTAACTTTTTACCGGCTCCGGCTGCTGCGGGTATTGCCGGAACTGCGCATCTGACGCTGCATATTGCTCGTACTCTGGATCAACTGCCGCATCATGTGCATCTGCTGCATCTGCATTCTCTGCTGGATCTGCTGTGCGGAAGGCCGGGCTGCCCGGGCTGCCCGGGCTGCATTGGCCTGGGAAATAGGCCGGGAAGCCAACTCCAGACGCAATTCCAAACGACCGCCGCCACGGGTCAGCACCACACGGTCATCGTAAATCTCGGAAACGATATAACCATTTTCCATAATGTCCCCCTGCATAAATGTCTGCTGGGAACGGATACTGCGCCGGGCCTGCTGGATCTGCCGCATCCACGGAGGTCCGAAGCGGGACACCTGCCGGGGCGAACTGTTCTGAATGATGGCTCCGACTTTATCCCCGATGCGGAAAACCCCCAATAACGCCATGGCAGAACTGCCGCCACGACCGCCAATGACATCCGGACAACGGGTGATATTGAAAATATTTTTGTGCTGGATCGTCTGCAATGCCATTTCCGGATCCATGACAGTCTTTTTGACCGCCGCTGTATTCCGCCCCGTATTGCCGCTGTTCTTTTTGGTCCGGGTAGTGCGGACAGCCAGTTCCGGCGTACCATTGAAACAGTCGATCACTTCCCACCCCAGCAAACAGGCAAGAAAAATATTGACAGCAAGGATCAGGATCTTCACCGCACACCTCCCTTTCCATCGGTCATATCGGGTTCACGCAAAAGGATTCGCAGAGTACCGCTGAAAAACACCCGGTCTGAATTCTGCACCGTTTCCGGACGGAAATCCATGCGTTTCCATGTCCGCTCCGGCTTTTGCACACGGACATCCCGCCAGAAACCGGTCAAAGCGGCAAGCGGTGCGGCTGTATTAACATCCATTTCCAGAGCAGACAATTCATTATTGATCCTTGTCCGCCGGACAGCCGACACCCCGGAAAGTTCCAGTTCATATTTTTTGGCAAGGCTGTTGATCTGCTTGGGGATCTCCACATCCGGGGAGCCGTCTTTGGCTTCCACCCATGCGGATTCCAAAAGTTTTTTATAAAGTTCTTCGGTCAGAGCCTGTTCCTGCTGACGGGCCTCCACCGCCTTCCATGCAGCAAGGGCCTTTTTCTCCTCCCGGCGCAAATCATCCAGCCGCTCCTGACTGGGGATCAACCCGGCAAAATTCACATCAAAGGACAACAGCAATACGGTGGCAGAAAACACCAGTGCAAACCCGCAGAATACTACAAGTTTACGCCCCTCGGGAGAATGGATGGAAAATTTTGCTTTACTCATTTTTTCTCCTGATTGCGCCGCAGACGCAGGGTGATCACAGTTAATGTATCGCTGACTTTGCGGTTCTGCAGAGTCCCGACTTTGAACGCCGGGAATCGGCGCAGGGCCCCGGCCAGATCCGGTTCTTCCATATTGGTGTGCAATGTAAGGTCGATCCCGGACTCATTCAGCCGCACGTTGCTTGCCAGAATGGATTCAGGAAGAGCCGCAGACAATTCTGCCAACAGAAGCAGCAGATCATGACTTTCTGCATTCTGCTCCAGAATACGGCTCTTTTCTTTCAAATCTTTTTCTTTTCCCCGCAGTTTCCGCTGCAATGCAGTCGTACGGCTCTTCAAACTCTTGACAGAACTGTTGAGTTTAGTGTACTGCCCGTAATGTTCACTGACAGCCCCGATCATGCGCCCGCCATAAAGAAGCCCCGCAGCAACAAGCAAAAACACCGTGATCCGCAGTTGGGAACGCAACCGCCGGGGGCGCAGATTTGGCGGCACAAGATCAAAAGAACGCACTCCGGCAATATTGCGCTCCTGCTGGATCATACAGACTGCAGCCATCATGCAGGAAAGGAAACCATCTTTCCAGATTTTTCCACTTAAAGCTTCCGGGATCTGGAACACATTTTTCAAAAGGCTGATCACCTTTTTATTGCAGTCTTCATCGGCATCCGCAGGATGGAAAGAACCGTTTTCCCAATAAAATCCCTCATCAAAATCCGGCAGACTGACTTTTCCGGCATCCCCCTCCAAAGCCGCTACAGCAAAATAGGGAGAAATCACCGCATCCGGCTGCCACTTGACCTCCTGCATGGTCTGCCACAATTTCGCCAATCCGGCAGAAGCCACTGTCCAGACAAATGCCGTCATGCGCCCTTCTTCCGCCGAAGGAACCGCCCAGAAAGCAATCTCCTGCATCCCCCCTTCCGTCAACTGATGCCGGGGAGCCTCAAACATCAATGCCGAATGCAATTCCCGTTTGGGCATTTCCGGAACTTCAGTTTGAAAAAAGACGCCACCGGCATCCGCAGAAGCAATAAATAAAGTGTGATCACGCCGCAAGCCGATTTTACCGCCCAGCATTTTCAACCGTTCCGCCAGACTCTCTTTTCCGGCAGTCACAGATTCTGCAGCGGCAAGTTCCACCGCCTTTCTGCGGAGAATACACCGGACCCCGTACAAAGAACCGTCTGAACCAATGCAGACAGCCACACATTCAGGAGCTCCAAATATCATTACCGCCCCCGGAATCCGCCGCGGCCGCCCCAGGGCCCGCCAAATCCGCCACGGCCGCCCCAACCGCCCCAGGGGCGATTGCCGGTCGATGAAGCAGGATTCAACTCTTCAATATCTTTATCGGAATAACTCACACTCTGTACCGGACGGACCGGCTCCATCATCAGGCGGCGTGGCGTCAGTCCCTCTTCTTTTGCCAGTTTACGGAAAAACTCCCGGGCCGCATGAATGTCTGTTTCACGCAATTTCTGCAATTCGGCATAATCCTCCGGCCGGGTCTGTGCAAGGATCCGGTTTGCACGCTCCACCATAATACGATTGCGATTGCGATTCAGAGAAACCGGAGCATTTATCCGGGGCAAAGGCCCTTCCGGCATTTTTAAACCATGTTTTTCTGCAAGAGCCTTCAATTCCGTCATGGCCGCCTTTGGATCGGCGGTCATCTTCTTTTCAATTTCAGCCAATTCTGCAGGAGCTTTCTGCTTCAGCTCCGCAAAAAACTGTTGCCAGACATCCATTTGAGGTTCCATACGGCGCCCCATCATGCCGCGCCGCCCCCAGGGCATCTCAATCCCCGCCTTGTTTGCCAGCTCCATCGTCTTCCGCATAGCCATCATGCGGTCCGTTCCCCGCATTTTTTCAATTTCAGCATATTCAGCGGGAAATTTTTCCTTCAACTGCTGATTGATCTTCTCCATCTGCTCCCGCATGGCACTGCGGCGATCACCGCCGGGCCGCCGGCCCGTTTCCGCGGACGGGGTGGACTCCGCACCGTATGCCCCGCAAACAGCGAACACGGCCAGAACCATAAAAAACATTTTACAAAATGCCTTCACTGCGTCATCTCCTACTCTTTCCTGCAAATACAGCGGATACATAAATACAACGCATAACATCACACCTTTATTGTATTTTGTCAAGTGGCAACAAAAAAAAATACGGGATTTTCTCTTATAAAAAAACTGCAAGACGATTTGAAAAGTATCAAAGAACGGTTTATATTGTTTTAACAGAAATCATTATGTGCCGGAAATCCGGATTTGTTAAAATTTGAGAAAGGAGTTTTATAATGAAACATGTGTTGACCGGTTGTGCGGGGTGCTCCCTCCTTTTGCTGCTTTTGAGCGGTTGCGGTCCGGAACTGGCCCAAACTCAACTGGGAGCCGAAGAAGAACAGTGGCAGACCCAGATCCAGGCCAGTTATTCCTCCTGGCAGCCGCCCCGTTCTGCGCCGCCGGCAACCTTTGACAACCGCTCCAGCGACTACAAGCCCGCAGTTCCGGAGGAAGAAGCGGATTTGACGGTGGAAAAATCCTCCGCTCCGGAAGCTCCGGCTCCGGATACCGTGGGCATCCCCGGGGAAAACCAGCCCGCCGCAGATAAAGCGGAAGCAAAAGATGCACAAGCCGACCCCAAACAGGAAGCCACTGCGGAAAAAGCCGAAGCCGCTCCTGCGGTCCAGACGGAAGAATATGTTGTCCAGAAAGGCGACAGCATTTCCAAAATCGCAAAGAAATTCTACGGGGACGGCCGGAAATATATGCCCATTATCAAGGCAAACGAAGCCATTCTCAATGGGAATCCGAACCGGATCTATCCCGGGATGAAGCTTGCCATTCCCAAGTTCTGATGTGTCATGGCGGAAGAACGTTTTTATTTTGAAAACGGTCTGACCCTCCACGAAGCATGCGCCGGACGGGAAGTCGCCAATCTGCAATTGATCGGGACTGCGTTCGGCGTTTCCATTGCGGCCCGGGAGGGTGGGATCACCATCTCCGGAGAATCCGAAGCCGTCAGCCGGGCTTCCGGATTTTTTGCGGAGTTACAGCATTTTTATGTACTCCGGGGCAGGAATATGGACCAACGGGATCTGGAACTGCTGCTGAAAGCCGCTTCCCGCTTTTCCGGCAAAGATCTGCGGGATCTCTGGAAAGAACGCATCCATGTAAGCCCCAAAAAGCGGGATGTCCTGCCCCGATCCCTCAAGCAGATGGAATATGTCCGTGCCATGCGGCATAAAGAACTGGTTTTCGGCATCGGCCCGGCAGGAACCGGCAAAACCTATCTTGCCATGGCGGTGGCAGTTTCCGAATTTCTGGCAGGGAATTGTTCCCGTATCATTCTCACCCGTCCGGCACGGGAATCCGGCGAAAATCTGGGGTATCTTCCCGGCAACCTGGAAGAAAAAATCATGCCCTATTTGCGCCCCCTTTATGATGCTCTTTATGACATGATCCCGGTGGAAGAAGCGGCTGAATTGATCCAGAAAGGCGTGATCGAGGTTGCGCCTCTGGCGTTCATGCGCGGGCGTACATTGGGGGACGCCTTTATCATTCTGGATGAAGCGCAGAATACCTCTCCTGCCCAAATGCTGATGTTTCTGACCCGTATGGGATTTCATTCCCGCTGCGTTGTCACAGGAGACCCGACCCAGAACGACTTGAAGTCCGGCGAAGAATCCGGGCTCTTGAAAGCGGAACGCACCCTTTCCTCTCTGCCGGAAATTGAATTCTGTCACTTTTCCACCGCAGATGTAGTGCGAAATGCCCTGCTGGAAAAAATCATTCTGGCTTATACCGGAAAAGGAGGGAAAGAGTCATGATCCAGAAGATGATCGATGCCTGGCGGCGGCGGAGTGCCCGTGCCAAGCTGGTTCGGGACGGCATGATCGCGGTTCCGCCGCAACCGGAAGATGACCGGGGTGTTTCTGCCAACCACTCAAGGGTAGTGACCTGTTTTATTCTGGTTCTGCTGTGGAGCATGTCCTCGCTCCTGCTGACGCTTGCTCAAAAAAATCCGCAGAATAAAGACATTCCTGTGGTGGGGCAGAAAGCCCCGGTGACCATCAATGCCGATTTTGATTTTCATTTTGAAAATCAGGCGGAAACTCTCCGGGCAAAAAATGCGGCGAGAGATGCGGAACCTAAATTCTTTGCCATTTCAGCAGAGGCCAATGCCGCCATCCGGGCCCGTACGGATCGTTTTTTCTCGGCAGTCCGTGATTATCCCAAAGAATCCGGCACACCGGAAACCGCATTTCTTACCGCCCTGCCGGAAGACGACCGCAAACTTTTTCTGGAATGTGCCAAAACGCCCTCTGCAATGCGCTACATCAATGAAGCCCTGAATAAGCTGCTGGAAACCGGGATTTACAGTAAAGATGATTCCATCCTGCTGAAAAAAGGCAACAAAGTCCAAATTGCAGACCTCCAACGGAGGTTCCGTCTTCCCCGCCCGGCAGAAACGATCCCCACGCCGGAAGCCGCCGCAAAAGTCCTGACCGAAGCTCTGATGCGTTTCCAACCGCAGGCCGCCAACTCTCCGGAACACCTCAAAGCGGCGGACGCCGTTTTTCTGCAGTTGATCGGCCCTTCCGGTACATTGCGATACGAACCGGTCCTGACACAGGAAGCCGCAGACAACGCTGCGGCCCGGATCAATCCGGTCATCAGTGAATACCGGAAATATCAAACCATTGTCCGGAAAGGAGAACTGATCCATTCCCAGCACCGGGAACTGCTTTCCAGTTATTTTTCCCAGAAAGCACTCCGGGAAAACCGGGTGAACGATTTCTACCGGCTGACACATAACATGTTCTGGTGCATCGTCCTGATTCTTCTGGGCGGCTTTTATTTTTATCATCTGCACCCGGATATTCTGGACGGAAACCGGAATCTGGCAATCATTGCAGGCTCTACCATTCTGGCACTGGGAGCGGAATACGCCGGGATCCGGATTTTCTACTATCTTTCCGGAGCAAGTCAAACCATGTCGTCGGCTCTGGTCATCGATGCCGTCCCGCTGGGACTTGCCGCAGTGTTACTGGCGCCCATCATGGGACTCCGGGTGGCTCTTGGCGCGGGCTTTTACACGGCGTCCATGGCGGCACTGATGCTGGATCTGCCGTTTGAATATGCCCTCAAAGGCTTTGTGATCTCCTTCCTCTGCGCACTGGCAGTCCGGCATGCCACCAATTACCGCAGTTATTTTCTTTGGGCATTGTTCTCTGTAACGCCTCTTGTCTGGGGTTTCAACAGTGATATTTTTGCCCGGGTAAGTTCCCAGGAACCCCTCTGGCGGCTGGCGATGCAAACGGGAACGCTGGCATTGCTGAACGGGATCGCCACCAGCGTGATCGCCTTGCTGATCATCTTCTGTTATGAATTGCTCTTCAATATATCCACCAATATGTCACTCATGCTTCTCTGTGACTACAACCACCCGCTTCTGGAGCGAATGAAGCGGGAAGCCCCGGGGACATTTTTTCACAGTCTTACGGTGGCAACGCTTGCAGAAGACGGTGCCAGAGCCATTGACGCAAACTATCTCCGGGCAAAAGCAGGAGCTCTTTTCCACGATATCGGGAAAATGGCGCGTCCGCAATATTTTACGGAAAACAATCAGCAATCTGCCAATCAACACACTGCATTGACGCCGCAAATGAGCAGTATCATCATCAGGGATCATGTCAAAGAAGGGTTGGAACTGGCAAAAAAATATAAACTCGGCACCGTTGTCCGGGATGCCATTGCCCAGCACCACGGCAATGATTTAGTCCGCTTTTTTTACCGGCAGGCACAGGAAATCAGCCGCCGTACAGGAGAACCGGTGGAGGAAGATGCCTTCCGCTATCAGGGGCCCCGGCCAGCCAATAAAGAAAGTGCCATTATCAGCCTTGCTGATGCCTGTGAAGCCGCCAGCAGATCACTGGAAAAACCCACTCCGGAACGGCTGGAGGAAGTAGTGGACAAGATTTTTGAGCAGAGATTTCAAGATGGACAGTTGAAAAACGCCAATATCACGCTGGCAGAATTGGAAAAGATCCGGGAAAGTTTTGTCAACACTCTTTTGAGTATGAAACACGGGCGTATCGCCTATCGGGAAGATGAAGAGGAAGATCATGAAGATCCGTTATCGCTGGAAGCCATCCAAACTGCATCCGATGCCAACCCCAGACCGGGGACTGTTGAATAAACTCATTTGCCGAGCCGCAGAAGCAGCGGGGTTGCCGGTGGAACGGGATTGGCAGGCATCCGTTCTTTTTGTGGGAGGCCGCTCCATGGCAAAAGCCAATGCCGATTATGTGGGGCATCAGGGGGAAACAGACGTTATTACCTTCAGTTATTTTGACGATCCGGAAAGTTTGTTCCCCGGTGATGTGGCGGTGGAACTCCTGATTTGCATCGATGTTGCACTCAAGGAAGGAACACAGAGAGAAGATTCGTCTTACGCGGAAGAAATGACGTTATACATCCTCCACGGTTTTCTGCATTCCGCAGGGTATGACGACCTTACCCCGGAAGCCCGCCGGGGCATGCGCCGGGGCGAACGCCGGGGGATGGAGATCCTGCGTAAGGAGTTTGACCTGAACAAAGTTTTCAATGTTCAGGCCTGATCCCTGCACCTATCCCTCTTTCCGGAAGGACTCAAACATGACCCCGTGCGGGTCTGTTTTGTCTGCAAGGGTCTGAATATGCAAATAACTGATGTTATTGAGCGTTTTCAAGCATTGTTTTGTTTGAGCGATCTCTTTGCCGTTGCAAAGAATTTTACAAAGCCCTGCAGCTTGATCCCACGCCAAAGTCATATCGTACCATGTATCAGGAGACAACTTTTCTCCGGCATCGGCGATTGATCCATCGGCTTTCAATTCTGCAGAAAATAGAGCGTACTCTTCCGCATGGGGATCAGAGGGATTGATCCAGCGATCCGTCAGAATAAAGCGGCATCCGTCAGAACCGGCACACTCCCGCAAGCGGAGCGTAACGATCCCTTTTTCAGACGCCGGAAAATTCCATGCCACGCCCTCCAGATCGGACACCAGCCGATCATCCGTATGCCGCCCGATCAGAAGGACTTCCACATCTTCCCTGTCCGGATGCGGCATCAGCGTTGCACCGGGGCGGCGGTTGTACGAGCAATGCCCCACACCGCCTTTCCGGTATCCTCCGGCGGGACTTTTGACAAACTGGTGGATGGAAACATCCCGCAAACCGTGTTTGAAATCTTCCGTCCGCTCCTGTTCCAACAGCCAGTCAGGATCAAAAATCAGCAACCGGCGGCTGACCGGGTTCTGCCCGGCCGACACCAGAATATTGCCATCAGGCAATTCAATGACTTGATTTTGATGCACACTTTTATCCAATCCGTCATATTCCGGCCAAAAGACCGAACGGAAATCCCCGTCATTCCGGGCGGGATTTAAAAGGATCTCCCGGAACCCGTGCCATGTCTTCCCGCCGTCCGGAGAAATGGCGGCATGGAGAGCATCCCGGTTGGTAAAAACATCTTCCCAAACACCTTCGATAATATCCGGATCATTTCCCCCAAGCTGGGTGCGGTGATCCACTTCGTGCAGGGGAACGGTATTGTTCCATACAGCAAGCATCCTTCCATCGGAAAGCCGGTACAAGCCCGGCATGGTCGCCACAGCATAAAAACGGGACGGCACAGGCTTGCTCCAGGTTTCGCCGCCATCGCAGGAAAAGGACTCGTAGTGTTCATTATTGGCACAGCGCAAAAGAGCATACAGTCTTCCGTCAGGACATTCCGCTACGACCGGTTCACACCCGCAGTGGATCCAGCGCAACCCAGCATGTCTGGGCAGCACCCCGGGTACCGGCGGAGCCGCAGCTTCCACCTTCCGCCAATTTTCGCCGTCATCATCGGACAAAAGCACGCCCCAGTGATACGCCCCCTTCCCTTCCCGGTATTGATAAGGCACAAGCCAGCGGTGATATTTCTCCAAAGCAATGGGCTGCCGCTGGATCTGGTGAAATTCCGGCAGGATCCTTTTGACTTCAAAAACCCCATCCGGAGAATCAGCACGGAAAAAATAAACGCCCGGCTCTTTCTCCCGCTCAAAAATACGGTCCACCACATCGATCCTGTGCTTCGGGTGATGGATCCCGGCATAACAGAAAACCGTGAGCCATGTCCCGCTCCACGGACTGCGGACAGTCGCCCCCGGGGTCAACCCGGTCACAGGCTCCATCCACCAGTTCAAACCGTGATCACGACTCTTCAAAACGGCAGGGAAAACCTCTTCCGCAGACCGTGCCTGCGGGTGACAGGAATTTCCGTAGATCCGGATCTCGCCATCCGGCAAAACCATCATATTCCGATCCGCATCATGGGGAGGCACCCCCACGATCAGCGGAGCAAAAATCTTTTCTGCATACATATTTCCGGCTCCTTCTGTAAACTTTACGGTTTTACAGTAACAACATTCGGGGAAATTGCAAGAAAACAAGGTTGTAAAAACGGTAAAAAAGATTATATTAAATCAGTATTTTTACAGGAGAAAAAATGGCATCTGCGATTCTGTTATTGTTGGCCACAGGCATTGTCTGGGGCATGGTCGGCGTTCTTTTCGGGCGGGCTCCGTCGGAAAAGGACAAACTTTATACATGGTTCGCCCTCAATGGCATGGTTTTTACCGGCCTGGTCCTGCTTACCCGGACGCCTGACCCGGCACCGGTCAGTGAGATTTTGCGGCTTTCGCTCTACATTGCCCCCAGCGCCATTCTGGATTTGCTTGCATTTCTGGTGTTGAAACTTGCCATGGACCGGGGAAGTCAGGGGGTGGCATGGTGTGTGATGCAGAGTGCCATGGTGGTCCCGTTCCTCGGAGCGTTGATTTTCCTCGGGAATACGGCAAGCGTGTGGCAATGGGCAGGCATGGGGCTTATCATTATCAGCTTGCTGATTTTCGGCTTTGCAAAACAGTCCAAAGAGGAGAATAAACAGTCGGACAAGCTCTTTTACCGCTATATTTTCCTTGCCTTTGCGCTGGTGGGGGTGGCACAGTTTTTGCGGATCATTCCCGGCTCGGTGGGATTTTCGGAAGAAACGCTTTCCTGGCGGTTGACTCTGCAAGCACCTTACGGCATGATCTTCTGGCTGTGCGCCTGCTGGAAAATACACAAATTCACCCCCAAACCGGTGTGGAAACAGGCTTTCCTTTACGGTTTTGCAGTGGCACTCGGTCACGCCCTGTTCTATTTGGGAACGGATGCTGCTGACAAGCTGAAACTGACAAGCATCATCTATCCGATGACCCTGGGTACCTGCATCGCCTTCTTCTCGCTGTACTGTTTTTTTGTACGGAAAGAACAGGTATCCAAACTTTCCTGGGTGGCGATGGCTGCGACGGTTTCCGGCATTGCCCTGATGGCGATCCGATGATAAAAATAACAGTTTAGGGAGGTTACGATATGAAAAAATCTTTACTGGGAATTCTGATGTTGTTTGCCGGTATTGCAGCAGTTCAGGCAGAACCCGTCAATATGATTGATACATACGCCAGCGGCATTCCCAAAGGCTGGGAAGCCTTCGGAAAAGGCGGCTCCTGCCGCTATGAAAACGGTCTTTTGCGTATGACAGATAACGAAATGAAATTTGAGTGGGGCATCCGCAAGGTCCTCCCCATTTCCCAGCCGGGCCGTTACACCTTTACCCTTGAAGTCGCCCTGCCGGAAAACTGCGCCAATGCGGGCAGAATGAAACTGATGCTGATGGCGGGCAACCGTGTGGGATCCATCGGCTATCTGAATCAGGCGCGTCCGGGGGAATTTGTGAAAATCAGTTCCACGCTTGAACTGTTTGATAAAACCTCCAAGATCACCGTCTATATCAGTGGATCTTTCAACGAAACCGGTGACTACTACATCCGCAAGGCAGACTTCAGCCGGGCACCGGTCAGACGCTGATCAATCATTAAAAAACAGAAAAATCTCCCCTTTTTGCGGAGAGTTTTTTAATCATAAGGGATCGACCATGTTGAAATATATTCTGCCTTTTGCTTTTTTCTGTACCTGCGTTGCCGCCCCTCTGCCGCTGACACCGGGAAAAGACGGCCTGCCGGCAGGCTGGAAACGGTACGGAACAGGCCCAGGCATCATCAAATGCGAAAACGGCCTTCTCCGGCTTGCGGATCAAAGTAACTTGAACGAATGGGGTATTTACAGAATTTTTGAAAACCCCGCTCCGGGAAAATACGAAATCACCATGGAGGCAAAAGGCAACCTTACCCGCGGGCAGATGATCGCGATCCCGGATGGGCAGAAACTTGTATCCGTCAATCTGACCGGCAATACAGGAAATCAGTTTAAAAAATTCGGCATCGGCTATGAAGTTCCGGCGGGATGCAGAAGAGTCACCTTTTACATCATGAGTTTTTACCATGAAACGCCGGATTATGTGATCCGCAATATTGATTTAACACAGGTAAAAGAATTTTCTCCGGCGGTTCAACAGGCGATCCGCCACACCACGCCCCTGCCCCCGCAGCCGGTCATAAAACTGAAAAATCTTTACTTGACAACGCCTCTGGATAAAGCGTGGATCGTCCCCGGCAACACCCCGGCACTGCATCAGGCGGCACAGAAATTGGCAACGCGTTTCGGCGGGAAAGTCCTTTCTCCGGAAAATATCCAACTGCCGCTGAAAAATCATGTGATCGCTCTGGGAAACCGGATCAACAACGATCTCATCAATGATTTGTATCTCCGGAGTTTCTGTTACACCGATGCAGTCTATCCCGGGCAAGGCGGTCATGAACTCCGGAGCATCCACAACCCCACCGGAGGCGGATTCAATGTGATCCTCTGCGGAGGCAGTGATGATGCCGGAGCCGTCAAAGCCGCAAAACTTCTGGCAGAAAAGGATAAAAATGCAGGGTTTCTGCAGGATGTTCATTTCCCGGCGTTCCGGAAAAATTTTGATCCATGCGATCCGGAACACTACTATCTCAACCGCAACGGCGGCTATTTCGGGTGGAACCTGATTGCCGGGATGATGGCTCTTTTTTATCAGACTGGCGACACTTTTTATGCCAAAGAATTTCTCCGTCTGGCATTTCCGGATGCTCAAGCCCGCAAGGATCTGCAAAAATACAACCCGGAAAGTTTTGACCGTCTGAACGATCCCCTTTCCGGGCCCTATCATTACCTCGGGCACCAGATGATTTTGTTGTGGGATCTTATTGAAGAACATCCCGTTTTCACCAATGAACAGCGGTTGAAAGTCACCAACGCTTTTCTCCGCCAGTGGCAGCACCATATCCGGGATACCCGGCCGATGGGGCGGCACATGGTCGCTACCAGCCGTCACGGTCAGTGGGGACAAATCTGCAATTATTCTCTTGCCCGGTATTTTGACCGGGATTATCCGGATCCGGCATGGACCGTTTCCCTCCACCGGGCGGAGGCGGAATTTGCTCTTGCCGGTTTCAAACAGGGCTGGATCCTCGGTGAAGGCGGTATTTTAAGCTGGCTTGTTTCCGGCTCCATCAATCCGGCGGTGCAATTTTATGCGCTCTCCGGCGGTGCAAAGTTTGCTCCCGATGGTGCGCTTGCCAATGTTTTGAAGTTCTGGGAAACCCAGTGGGACGGCACTCCCCGCAGTGAAGTCCTTGGCAGTGCAAGCCGCCAAACCTTTTATCTTGTTTCGGAACATACCGGGGATGGCAAATATCTCTGGTATGCGGATCTTTTGAAGCCCTATCCGGAAAAAAAGTTCAAACTGGGGGCATCATTCAATCCCACCGGAAAAATCGCGCCCCGTCCCCCGGCAGAATTGATCCGGAACTGGACCGCCGCCCCCATGAAACTTGGGGAACACCGCTTTTACGGATTGCAGGCACCGCTGGAAAAATGCTTCCTCGGCGTGGGCTGGCGGGACTCTCTGGATACAACAGGCGACTGGATCAGTTTCAACTGTTTCAATGAAAAATACCGTACGCCCTTCAAACTTTTGAGTCTTTACGGATTGCGGCTGAACGGACACCGGCTTTTGAGCGGCTTCGGAAACTATGTACAGACTGTCCGGGGCGGCATTACAGATAAAGCGATCCCCACAGTGGGACAGGTCTATTCCTTCGGGAAAGCGGGCGATGCAGTCTATTTTTCAGGCGGTGTGCCGGATCACGCTTATTCAGCATGGCAGCGGGATCTTTTGCTGCGCCCCCGGACATGGCTGATTTTGGCAGACACCATCACGCCGGCAGAGAAATCCGATCTGGATATTTCCGCAATGATCCACCTGCAAACACTGGGCAGCATCATGCAGGCTCCCGGCTCGGTGAACCAGATCTATTTTACCTCCACCCATACTGACAGTTCGATTCCGGTTAAGGAAATGCGCTGCGGCGGTATCCCGGAATGCAGTACCGCTTCCGGCCCCCGGATGGTCGTTTTCAAAACAAAGAATGTGGGGGACAAAGCCCGCATCACCTTCCGTGTCCCGCAGGACATCACCTGCCTGCCGGAACTGACGATCTTTGACCACAACACCCGTGCGGGATCCGTCCATGTGTATCTTGACGGCAAAAAAACGCACAGTGCCGTCCCCCATTTTTCTCCGGAATCCCACCTGCTGTCCCGCAGTATCCGGTTCGGCAAACAACTCCTGACGAAGGGGGATCACACCATAGAACTGGAAGTGGCATCCATTTCCAATCAGGCGGCATCCAACTGGATCGCCGCCGGGGCGTTGTCCCTCCCCCCTGCGGCACGGGACAGCAAAATCATGTCCATGACATCCAGTGATGGAATCGTTACCATGCGGGCATGGAATGAAGCTGTTATAAAGCGTAATCTTGCCAGCGATCCGGCAAAAGCTGTTACCACTTTTTCCCTTTTTGCCCCCGGCGATCCGGCGAATCCGATCACAGCCAAAACGCTGACAGATTCTGCGGCACTGTTCCGTATGCCGGAACCGGTTCTGGCGTTCTGCCGGGAATACCCGGGGGTCGGCAAAGCAAACATGGCAACACTGGAAGAAAACCGTCTTTCCGGCTTCGGCATCCGGCATCTGGCAAACTCGTTCCAATCCGGAAGTCCGGTTTCTCTGGATTGGGAATTCGGCAAAAGCCTTGCCATTACAGGAAAAGCCGGGACAAAATGCACGATCAACGGACAAAATTATATTCTTGATGCCAAAGGGGAACTGCTGGTAAAAAACCTTACCCCTGCCGACAAGAACTCATGGCAGACACTTCTCCGGAATATCCGGAAGAAAAGCGATCAAAACAATATTGCAGCCCCTCCGATCCCGACAGCGGCAAAATATACGGAAGTAACAAAACTGCCGGGAGGTCTTGCTTTTATCCGGCCGGTAAAAGAGGGTTTCCTTGCGGGAGCAGGGAAACAACTTCTGATCCTGGATCAGCATTACCGCATCCGTGCGGCGATCCCGTTTACTGCCCCGGTGATCAGCGGTGTGGAAGCCGGAAACCTGTATATTGCAGGAACACGGGGCGAGGAAATCGCCGCCATCAATAAAGAATTCAAAAAAATCTGGTCCATTACCTCGCAAATGGCACCGGAAGTCGTGGCAAGTCATAAATATTACTGGTTCAAATCCGTTTATCCCGGTGTGCTGTCGCTGGAATACCGGGATGGCCGCATTTATGCCGGAGGGGCCTGTACCATGGAAGTGCTGGATCTCCATGGCAAACTTGTAAAACGATATGCCCAGACATGGGGCCCCTGCCGCTGGATCACCTTTGTGGACAAGCCGGATGGCTCTTATGATGCAGTGGGCCTCCGTCACAGCGCGGCAGACGGCATGTATATGTGGAGCGTCAACAGCAAAACCGGACAGAATGTCCGCAGTCATGCAGACAATATGCCGGGATATGTTCATTTCCCCTCCTTCGGTTCTCTTTACAGAACCAAAGCCTTTACTGCAGATTTCAACGGCAACGGCAAACCGGAACTTCTGGCAGATGCGCAAGGGATGTACAGCTGGCTTAATTTGTACGATGCCTCCGGCAAACCTCTGGCACAGGCGAATCTGGGGCCGGGCAATGTGATCCGCAACTGGACCACAGGCGATATTACAGGCGATGAGCGGCCGGAAGCAGTTGTCGCCACCTGGTCCAGCCAGTTGATCGCCCTGAATGGCAACTGCCAGCCGCTGTGGACAGCGGATACCCCCATTCAAGGGGAATTGATTGCCGTTGATCCGGTCAAACACACCATTGCCGTGGCAGCAAAAGACCGTCTTTTCTGCGTTGATTCCAACGGGAGAACATGTTATTTTGTCCGGCTGCCTTTTGCAGTGGAACATTTGTGGAGTTCCGGCGGCGCATTCTATGCGGCATCCGCCAAAGGAATCTGCCGTATAGATCAATAAAACCCAAAACGCCCTGCTGCCATTTCCGTCAACAGGGCGTTTTTTCCGGCCGGGATCATTTTTCCGGAGGAACCGGGATGGGGTTGCTCCATGCGTAATTCCCGGCGGCATCCCGCAACTGGATGCGCCCCGCCGTACGGCAGCGGCGCAGATCCACCGTCAATTCCCGGCAGTTTTTTTCATCCCCCGGGAACGGTTGTCCGGGAATATTTACCGGGCATCCGCTGGAAAAACGCCCCACCACCACTGCAGAAACAACTTCCGAAAATTCAGCGTGGAGCATATATCCATCCAGTTCGATCCGGGTGAATTCGGGTCCTTGTGTAGCATAAAAACTGCCGTTTTTCAAAGCATCCACAATGGATGCCGGGGATTTGTCTTCCGCCAGAACCATGGTCCAGCCGTGACCGAAATCGCTTAAAGAATGAATATCATCCACAGCAAGAGCGGGGCAGTTCCACCCGGCATCGATCAACTCATCCCATATTGGCATATTGTATTCTTTCCCGATATAGCGGGTGGAGGAGTTGTAAACTTCGATCCCGGCAAGACCGTGCAGAGAAAGGATTTCCTCACTGCGAGTTCCGCACCAGTAAGGATGGGCCCCATAACTCAGCCCTCCGGCGGCATTGACGGCATCCACAGCCTCCTGTGCCGTTTCAAATACGCCGGGAAAGTCCGCCGGAACATTCACCGCCAGCAAATGCCACAAGCCGAACCGGGGGTGTCCCGGGTGCAATTCAATGCCGGAAAGAAGCGTCATTCCCCTGTGATCCAGCGTGGTCAAATCGTTGGTCTTCCGGTGATCACTGAAACTTAATACATCATACCCCCGCATACTGTAAAAATCCACCACCTGCTGCGGAGAAAACTTACCGTCCGACACGGTGGAATAGGTATGCAGATTCGCCTTGTAAGCATTCAAAGCCTTCCCGAAATAAATCACAATCAACTCCTTTCGTTTCAAATAGATAACAACAAAACAGCCCCCACTCCGCAAACGATCCCGACCCAAACGGACTTGGTCATTTTTTCATGCAGGAAAAGGGCACTGCAGCCAAAGGTCAGAAGAAAACTCATCTGGGCTATGGGAAGAACGATGGAGGCTTCGCCGTATTGCAGAGCCGCCGCCATGGTAAAAACGATCCCCGCCACCAGCAGTCCGGAAAGCCCCCCGTACCGCCAGATGTGCGGCTGATCTTTCAAAGACTGCTTTTCCCGGAACACGGCAAAAAGCACCCCGCCAAGGATCCAGAAAAGACTGTTGACCACCACCACCATATTCCGGTCAGCACCGTTCAAAAATCCGAAACGGTAACTCAACCCCATTCCCGCACGGAGAAATGCAGCAATAAGAACCATCAGGAATCCGCCAAGAACGAATTTTCCCGCCTTGTCCCCCCGGGGCAGAAACGCCAGCACCGCCGCCGTTGCCAAAGCCACGCCGATCCACTGCATCAAAGACAAAGATTCATTCAGGAGCAGAGCCGCCCCGATGACCACCGGAACCAGATTCAGCCGGTAAACCGTGGAACACAAACCTGCCCCCAGCCGTTCCATGGCTTCCAGCAGAAGCAAGTTGGCTGTAATGGAAAAAAATCCGGAGATCGCCCCCCAAATCAATGTCATGCGCCAGTTGCTTTCCGGCGCCATGGGGAGCCACACTGTCACCAGAAGCCACACCAGCCCCACGATGGCGGCAAAATACCCCTTGGAGCGTTTTTTCCGGGCATAAAATTTGAACAGTAAATCATTTCCGGCAGCAAAGACCAGACACAACAGAGCAAATACGATCGCCATAATCCCCAAATCCTTTTATTTCCGTTTAATATACTGCTGAATACTTTTTTTACAAGAGAAGGGCTTGACACTTTTTTGAAAAAGGATATAGTATATTTTGACTTGATTCACTCAAAAGAGAAAGGACAACAAATGAAAAAATCATTATTTACCGTGGCA
Organism: Lentisphaeria bacterium; assembly: GCA_017457105.1. Lineage (GTDB taxonomy): Bacteria > Verrucomicrobiota > Lentisphaeria > Victivallales > Victivallaceae > UBA1776. The sequence goes on from JAFTIA010000046.1 coordinate 22,976, forward strand.
TTGATGCTGTGCGGACTGGCAGTTTTTGCAGAAACGCTCTGGGATGGCGATTTGGCATCTGTCACACTGGATTTCGGGAAAAAACTGCAGGATGTTTCTGTCAAAACAGAAGACGGTTCCCTGCTGATTTCCGGAACCAGCGAAGGAAACAGTGTAACTTATATCAGTGCAGAGATCCGTGTAAAGCCCTTTGTCCTCGGCGATAAATTCGTCACCATGGAAGTTTCCAGCGATGATGCCAAAACCACCGAAGCCATCTATATCCGCCTCCAGAATGCCAGGCGGAAAAATGTATTGAGTTTCCAGCGCTGGGCGTCCCCCCTGAAAGAAAAAGGGGAAAAATACTATCTTCAGCAGGCAGTATCCTACCCCACCATGAAATGGGAAACAGCGGAAATCAAAGCCCCGGTGACGGATCCCATTGACCGGATCGTGATTTTCATCGGCACAAGAGGCGACGGCAAACCCCTCAGTGTCAAAGTCAAAAATATCGAACTGAATGACGCCATGGGGAAACTCCCCATCCGCCCCGGGGAAATCCGGCCGGTATCCGGCAATGACAGCCTTGCCCGTGCGTTCAAAGACGGTAACACCGTTTATATCGACGCCATCCCGCTGACCGATGCAGTGGCTTACACCTATGTGAAAATTCCTTTCAAGGGCGACCTCACCGGCAAAAAACTGGTCTTTTCCGGCATGACCTCTGCCCCGCAAACCGCCGGAGCCCTTTATGTCCGCGGCTATAACAGCAAAAAAGAGTGCATCCTCTCCTACGGGAGCTGGGGCGGTCTTCTGAAAGGCACATCTCAAATTTTTACCCTGACACCCGGCCAGAACAGCTGCGGACTGAAATGGGAAACCGACCGTGCCAAGACCGGTGCGGCGCAAGATCTGGCGCAGCTGGAACTGATCATCGGCGCAAAAGGCAAAAAAGAACAGGCAGTCAATGCTGTCTTTGAGAATATTCAACTGCAGTAAAAACGATTTGCTCTGATTCAGACTCCTGTTCCGGAAACGTTCCGGAACAGGATTTTTTTTGTCTTACAAATTGACTTTTCTGTAAATAGCGTTATTTTAATAGCTGTTAAATGAATGGAGTCAAATATGAAAATCCAACGGACACCGACCTTGCGCCGGATGCCGACTTATTTGCATAAATTGTACCTGATGCGGCAGGAGGGGAAAACCTACGCATCCTGTACCGATTTGGCAAAATATATGAATATCGATTTGATCGTCACCCGAAAAGATATTGCCATGACCGGGCTGGCGGGGCACCGGCATTACGGATATAAGATCGATGAATTGATCGATGCTATTTTGCGCTATATCGGCTGGGCTCAAACACTTCCGGCGACTTTGATCGGTGCAGGCGCACTGGGATCGGCGTTGCTGGGCTATACCGACTTTACGACATACAATTTACGGATCGAATCGGTTTTTGACATCAATCCGGCAAAGATCGGTACCCAGATCCACGGTCATACGGTTCAGGATATGGCGGCCATTGAAGAGCGCTTGCGGAATGCTCCGCCTAAAATCGCGATCCTGTGCGTTTCCAACACCGCCGCCCAGCAGGTTGCGGATACCGTGATCAAACTGGGTATCCGGTATATATGGAACTTTGCCAATGTCTGCCTGACCGTTCCGGAAAATGTGATCGTCCAGCGGGAAGTCATTGCAGGCGGCTTTGCCGTTCTTGCCGCCAAGATCAAAGCGGCTGAATCCGGCGGTATGACTGCCGAAGAATAAAAAAATTTCTCTTTCCGGATTTTTATTCATGACACCTGCTGAACATACTGTTTTTTCCATCCGCAAACGCGCACTTGCCAGTTCCCTTCCGGTGATGATGGGCTATGTTGCCATGGGATTTGCCGCCGGGGTTCTCCTCACCACAAGGGGAGAAACAGGGCACCCGGTCTTCTGGGGGATCCTCACATCCATGACCAGCATTTCAGGAACGCTGCAATTTCTGTTTCCCGGCTGGTTCCGCACAGGATTGCCCTTAACGGAAGTGGCACTCCTCACCTTCTGCATCAATTTCCGTTATGCCATGTACGGCTTTTCCCTGCTGGGAAAATTTCAGGATATTTCGTGGTGGAAACGCTGTTATCTTGTCTGGACCCTGACAGACGAAACCTATGCGCTGGAAGTCGCCTCCCCCTACCCCGCAGGTCCGGCAAATTCCACCTACTGCCTCACGCTTGCCATGCTGGATCATCTTTACTGGATCATCGGTGTTGCGGCGGGAGCCTTTGCCGGAAGCCGACTGCCCTTCTCCGGGAAGGGGGTGGAGTTTGCCATGACGGCTCTCTTTCTGGTGATCCTGACCGATCAGGTGCGGAACAGGGAAAACCGCAAACCGGCGATCGTTGGCGGCGGCACGGCACTTGCCGCCCTGCTGGTCTTCGGTCCGGAAAAAATGCTGATCCCCGCCATCATCCTGATTGTAACGATCTTTCTTTTTTTCCGTAAAAAGTGGGATCGGGAGGCTGCACAATGACAAGTACGGCGTATCTTTTTGCCATTGTGCTGACGGCAGCGGCGGTAACGATCCTGCTCCGGAGCGTTCCCTTTCTCCTGTTCCGGGAGGGGAAACCTCTGCCGCCAGTCATCCATTATATCAGTAAAATGCTTTCTCCGGCAATCATTGCCCTGCTGACATTTTACTGCTTCGGCGGTCATCTGCAGGAACGGGTCCCGGCGGAACACGGGTTCGGCATTGCCGAATTGTCTGCCGCCATCGTGGTCGTAGGGTTGCAGTTGTGGAAGCGCAATCCACTGCTCTCCATTCTGGCGGGGACGGCAGTTTACATGATTTTCATCCAGAAAATTTTTCCGTAAAAAACACAATAAAAGTTGTTTTTTCAATTACCGGATGTACCTTAAAGAAAACAAGAAAAAGTTAAGGTATCACAATGCAGCAGAACAACTGGAGATGGGAATTCCTGCGGGAATCGGACCGGGCCATTGCCGCCGGGGATCCGGAAGCCATGATATGGGATCATGACATGATCAAAAACACCCCGTTCCGGGTGGTCTGCCGTAAAGACGGCAATTTTGTCAAACTTTATATCACGCCGCCGGGAACGGATCTTTTCAAACGGCTGAAAAACCGTTTTTACCCAAAGGCCCGCAGTGAATTTGAAACCCTTTGCGAACTGCAGAAGCATTGCATCCCCGTAGTGGAACCCGTCGGCTGGGGACAGAATGGCTCTTATGGCTCCTGCCTGATCACCCGGGAGATCCCGAACAGCATATCCGCCAATGATTTTTTCCACATGGCGGTCGGGGAAGAAAACAAAGAGTGTCCGGAATTTTTCACCAAATGGAGTTCTTTTGTCCGGGATTTTCTGCGTTCCGGCTTTGACCACCCGGATTTTCATAACGGCAATATTCTTTACCGGGAGGAAAACAACACGTTTGCCCTGGTGGATGTGTACGGCATCCGGCAGAAACACCGGCCGGATGTTCAGAAAATGGCAAAAATCGTCCGGGAATTTGCCGCATATCTCCCGAAATCCCGGCTTTTGGCTCTGCTGGAGGGTATCGGCATCGTCAAGCCGGAAAAGTTCTACCGGGAAATGCTCCGGTATGGCGCAAAACAGATCCGGAAGGAATTTCCACGGCGGCTGGCACAATTCCGGAATCATTACGAAAAATTTGTAAAAGTCCAGGGTAAAATGGTCCGGACTCTGAACGGGGCCCGAAAGCCCATTCCGCTGGAAAATACCATCAAAACAGAAGGCACGCCACAGGTGGCGCAAAAGTTGAGGGAAATGGATTTTTTCCTGAATCTCTGCAATATACCCCGCCTCCGGATCGCCGCTTTTGAGCCTCCGGGCACCCTGTATGTGGAAAAAGTCTCTGACAGGATTCCCGCGGGAGCGGAAGAAGATCTGGCAGAGCGGCTGACGCTGTGCGGAGAAGATCCCAAAGATTACTTTTTTACGGCAGACCGGTTCGGCCGGGCCGTTGTTGTCCCGAATATTTTCAAGAGTGAGGAATTTTGATGCATCACTTTCTCCCCTGCCCGCCCGTTCCCGCAGAACAGGGTGGTGCTGTCGTTGTTCTGTTGACTCCGAACGCCGTTGCCCAGACACAGGAAGGCACATTGCCATTTCTGCCGGAACTGCCTGAACATGCTGAATTTTACCAGATCAGTCACCTGAATGGCACTCGCTGCTGTGCCGCCTATTTTCCGGAAGATGCGGATCTTCCGGAAGGTATCCATTGGCAGGACAGCCGTTCTGCCCTGCTGAACTTTTCTCCTGCGGAGCGCATTGCAGCAGGACGGGCCAAAACACTGCTTTTCTGGCAGAAACGCCGCAAATTCTGCGGAGTATGCGGGAGTGAACTTGTCCCCCAGAGTGATGAGTGCGCCAGACGATGCAGTGAGTGCGGGGCTCAATTTTTCCCGGTTCTTGCCCCGGCAATGATCGTGGCGGTCCACCGTGGAGATGAACTGCTTCTGGCGACCAATGCCCGGTTCAAACCGGGGATGTACAGTATTCTTGCCGGTTTTGTGGAAGCAGGGGAAAGTGTGGAGGAAGCCATTGCCCGGGAAGTCCGGGAAGAAGTGGGTATTGAAGTCACCAATATCCGCTATTTCGGCAGCCAGAGCTGGCCCTACCCCAACTCCCTCATGCTGGGTTTTGAGGCAGACTATGCCTCCGGGGAATTGAAGCCGGACGGGACGGAGATCCTGGATGCCCGCTGGTGCAAAGCCGATCATCTCCCGCAAACCCCCGGACCGGGCAGCATTGCCCACGAATTGATCGCCGCATTCTGCCGCAAGCACGGCTGTTGAAAAATCCGGAAACGGCACTATATTATACATTGTAAAAGGTAATCCAGTCCCGGCTGTGCCGGGCATTTCATTTGTAAGGAGAAGAAAATGGGCAAAGTCCAAACATTCAAAACAGAAGTTTCCCAACTTCTGGATCTGATGATCAACTCGCTGTATTCCAATAAAGATATCTTTCTGCGGGAACTGGTTGCCAATGCCGCTGATGCCATTGACAAGGCCCGTTTTGAAAGCCTGACCAAGCCGGAACTTGCCCGGGATTGGCAGATCCGTCTGGCGGTGGATAAAGAAAACAAAACCCTCACCATTTCCGACAACGGGATCGGCATGACCGAAAGCGAAGTCATCGAAAATATCGGCACCATCGCCCGTTCCGGCACCAAAGCTTTTATGCAGGAAATGGCTGCCCGGCAGGACCAGTCCACCGCCGCCCCCGATTTGATCGGTCAGTTCGGCGTAGGGTTCTACTCCGCCTTTATGGTAGCGGAGGAAGTTACCCTCATCACCAAAAAATCCGGCAGTGACGCTCCGGCAGTCCGCTGGATCAGCAAAGGCGAAGGCTCTTTTGAAACCGATACCGATCCCCGGACGGAACCCGGTACGGAAATCATCCTGAAACTGCGGCCCACCTGCGAAAATTACCTTGAAGAATGGAAATTGAGCGACATTGTCCACCGTTACAGTGACTTTATCGCCTATCCCATCATTTTCCCGCATGTCAAAGTCAACGAAGACAAGACGGAAACCATCGAAGACCGTACCCTCAATTCCCAGAAAGCCATCTGGCTCCGGAAGCCCTCGGAGATCACCGAAGAGGAACACAAGAGTTTCTTTTCCCACCTCTCCAACTGGGGCGGATCGGAATATCTGCAAGTCATCCCCATTGCGGCGGAGGGCGTGCAGGAATTTCGAGCATTGATCTACATTCCGGAACAGGCACCCTTCAAATTCCTCATGCCGGATCTGCAAAAAAAAGGGTTGCAGCTGTATGTTCACCGGGTCTTCATTACCGATGAATGTAAAGAATTGATCCCGGATTATCTGCGTTTTGTGCGTGGCGTGGTGGATTCCAGCGACCTTCCGCTGAATGTTTCCCGTGAGATCCTGCAGGAAAATCCGTTGCTGCTGAAGATCCAGAAGGCAGTCACCACAAAAGTTCTTTCGGAACTGCAGAAAATGCTGGACAACGATCCGGAAAAATACCGCAAATTCTTCCGGGAATTCGGCAAGATCCTCAAAGAAGGTATCCATACGGATATGCAGAACGGGGAAAAACTCAAAAAGCTGGCTCTCTTTGAAACCATGAACAGCAAGCCCGGAGAGTTGATCACCCTGACGGATTACGTCAAAACCATGCCGGAAAACCAGAAAGAGATCTACTATATCACCGGCGAAAGCCGTGCGGCAGTGGAAAGTTCGCCCGCACTGGAATATTACCGTGCCAAAGGGTTTGATGTTCTTTTTATGACCGATCCCATCGACGAATGGATCATGCAGTCCATGTATCAGTTTGACAAAAAGAATTTCAAGTCCATTATCCGCGGCGAATTTGAAGCGGATGAAGAAGAGAAGAAAACGCTGGACGAAGCCGCAAAGAAATATACCAAACTGGTGGATTTCCTCAAGAAATCTCTGGACGGCGATGTCAGCGAAGTGCGTTTCTCCGGCCGGTTGACGGACAGTCCATGCTGCCTTGTTATTGAAGGCAACGCTTTGAGCCCCCACATGGAACGGCTCTTCAAGGCCATGAATCAGGAAATCCCCCGCACCAAGCGGATTCTGGAACTGAACCCGGCCCACCCGCTGACGGAAGCCTTGAACGCCCGCTGTGAAGCAGGAGAAGAAGGCCTGGATCGCTTTGCCCGGGTATTGTATGATCAGGCACTCCTGACAGAGGGCAGTCCCATTCCGGATCCGGCGGCATTTGCCAAAAACATCACCGAACTTTTGCTCGGCCATTTGAAAAAGGATTGAAATCATGACAGCGATCAAAATCGATACCCGCACCCCGGCGGAACGGCTGCGACTCATTCCCTTTGATGAAATCGTGGAAAAGACTGCCGCCTGCTGCTTTGAAGCGGCGTGCCAGCTGCCAGCCGATGTTTTGCAGGCGATCCGCAGTGCTGCAGAAAAAGAAACCTCCCCGCTGGGCAAAGGCTTTCTGGAGCAATATATTGAAAATGCAAAAATCGCCTCCACCCACCCCATGCCCATTTGTCAGGATACCGGGTTTGCGGTGTTCTTTGTGGAAATGGGGGAAATGGTGAAGGTGGATGGCGGCTCCATTTATGAAGCCATCACTGCCGGCGTTGCCAAAGGTTACAAAGAGGGATTTCTGCGGAAATCCATTGTCCGTGACCCGCTTTTCGGCCGCCCGAATACAGGGGACAATACGCCGCCCATCATCCACCTGACTCTGGTGCCGGGGGATAAACTGAATGTCATCCTCGCCCCCAAGGGCGGCGGTTCGGAAAATATGAGTGCCCTTAAAATGCTGAAACCTTCCGACGGCCGTGACGGCGTGGTGAAATTCGTTACAGAAACAGTGATTTCTGCAGGCGGCAACCCCTGCCCGCCCACTGTGGTCGGCGTAGGGATCGGGGGAACCTTTGAAAAAGCGGCGTTCCTCGCCAAAAAAGCTCTGCTCCGCAAACTGGGCGAACCCAATCCCCAGAAAGAGTATGCGGAACTGGAACAGGAAATTCTGGCAAAAATCAATGCTTCCGGCGTGGGCCCGCAAGGTCTGGGCGGGGACATCACCAGTTTTGCTGTCCATATTGAACAATTCCCCTGCCACATCGCCTCTCTGCCTGTGACGGTCAACCTGAACTGCCATGCGGCAAGACATGCGGGGTTTGAATTATGAAAAAACTGACCACTCCTCTGGATGAAAAAACTGTCCGTTCCCTGAAAGCCGGAGATCAAATCCTGCTTTCCGGGGTGATCTGGACCGGGCGGGATCAGGCACACAAGCGTCTGGTGGCTCTGCTGGATGAAGGCAAAGACCTGCCTGTGGATCTGCAGGATCAGGCGATCTATTTTGTAGGTCCCTGCCCTGCCCGTCCCGGAGAACCCATCGGCAGTGCCGGCCCCACTACCAGCGGACGCATGGATGCCTATTCCCCCCGGCTGATCAAAGACTGCAAACTCCGGGGAATGATCGGCAAAGGCGGCCGCTCCGATGCGGTCGTAGATGCCATGAAGCAGTATGGTGCCGTCTATTTTGCCGCCGCCGGAGGCGCAGGGGCGTTGATCGCCCAATCTATCAAAAAAGCGGAAGTCATCGCCTTCCCTGACCTCGGTCCGGAAGCGATCCACCGGCTGGAAGTGGAAGATCTGCCGCTGGTAGTCGCTATTGACAGCGACGGCAACGATCTGTATAAAAGATGACTTCCAAACGGATGTGCTGGCTGCTTGCCGGAGTTTGTTTTCTAACCTTTGCGGCAAGTATCAATTACCCGTTTTTAGGCTGTCAGGACGATTGGGCGTATGTTACAGCCAACCGCCATCTGCAAGCGGGTTGGAGTCATATTGTCCAATTGGCAACCACGCCGATACTGGGATTATCCACGCCCCTTCCGCAAATCAGTTATCTGGTGGATCATTCCATTGCCGGAATGGAGCCGTGGATATACCATCTCATCAACATTCTGTGGCACTGCGGAATGGTTTTGCTGGTATTCCGGTTGTTCCGGGAGTTGGGGATCCGGCGGAATGCGGCTTTTTTTGCAGCACTCATCTTTGCCATCCATCCACAGCGGGTGGAATCGGTGGTGTGGATCTCTGAACGCAAAGATGTGATGTGCGGCTTCTTCTTTATATTGAGCTGCGTCTGTTACATGGCGTACCGCCGCCCCCGTCGCCCGGCATCTGCGGTCTATCAATGGGGTTCCATTGCCGCCATGGCGGCGGCACTGGCCAGCAAACCATCTGCGGCAGCACTGCCCTTTGTGCTGCTTGCACTGGATTTTCACCGTACTGAAAAATTCCACTGGAAACCGCTTATCGGCCATTTTACAGTACTGGCGGGGTATCTGCTTCTTTCGCAAACGCTTTTGTCCGGAACGGGGAAAAACATTTCTAATATGGGCCTCCGGCCGGTTCTGGGACTGCGGAACTATTGCACTTATTTTCTGAAAACATTTTATCCGTCAGAAGTGTGTCCGCTTTATCCCTATATCAACCTTTCCCCGGCGGACTTTATATTGATCGGGCTATGTATTGCGGCGCTGATATGGTTCATCGCACGATTCAGGAAGAAAGCGGTATATGATGTCCTGCCGATGCTTTTTTGTGCAGGGATCGTACTGGCACCGGTTTGCGGGATCATCATTTTCAGCAGTGCGGATTTTGCAGATCGTTACAGTTATATCCCGTCGGTGTTTTTTCTGGCGGCGGCGGCCTTGATCCTGCCGCCGGTCCCGGAAAAGTTTCGAAAATGGACATTCTGCATCCCCGTCCTGCTGCTGATCCGCACATGGCTTTATCTGCCGGTCTGGAATGGCGATGGACCTCTTCTTCAGGCCGCCTGTTCTGTACCGGATTACAATTACCGGGGAGCGATCATTTATGCAGAAGTGCTGACAAAACAGGGCAAAGCGCAGGAAGGACTTGAAATCCTGAAACACTGCGGCCGCAGCGATCCCCGTACAGCACGGGAAAAGATTTTGCTGGATATTGCGGATCATTTGTTTGCGTTGATGACCCGCTATCAGGCAGGGGAGGATCCGGCAAAACTCTTCCCGGAATTTACCAAAATACTGGCTCCGGATAAAAACAGAGATTTGCTCCAGAGAGTCGCCTATTTGTCTTTGCTCACCATTCTGCCCGCCCATGCCGATTGCGCGCTGGCAGCAGGAAAACCGATTGCAGCAGCAGATATTTATGCAACACTGGCAAGATCCTATCCGGACGAACCGTTTACGGAAGCGTTCTACATGGGGGTTTCCCTGATGCTCCGCCGGAATGCAGCGGAGGCAGTGAAATATTTTGAGCGCGCACTGGCGGAAAGCCCCGATGATGAACCAACGAAACGCAATCTGGAAAACGCCCGCCGTCTTGCCGCAGGAAAACAACGCTGAAAAAATTTCACCGGAACACTCATCTGACACTTGCCGTATCGGGAAACAGTGTTATATTATGTGCCGGTATTCACCTCAAAAGGAGTATTGATAAAAAATGGCTAAAGGCACAGTTGCACAGAAGATCCTTGATCGGCATATCATCACCGGAGAACCGACCGCAGGAAAAGTAGTTTCTATTAAAATCGACCAGACCCTGACGCAGGATGCCACCGGCACCATGGCGTATCTGGAGCTGGAAGCAATGAATGTACCCCGTGTAGCCACGGAACTTTCCGTGTCCTATGTTGACCACAATATGATGCAGAACGGTCCGGAAAACCGGAACGATCACCTGTATTTGCAGTCTATCGCCAAAAACAAAGGCGTAGCCTTTTCTCCCCCCGGAAACGGGATCTGCCATCAGGTCCATCTGGAACGCTTCGGCATTCCCGGCAAGACACTGCTGGGGTCGGACTCCCACACGCCCACCGGCGGCGGCATCGGTATGATCGCCATCGGAGCGGGCGGGCTGGATGTGGCACTTGCCATGGCGGGCAAACCTTTCCGGCTGGCGTATCCTCATGTGATCGGTGTCAAACTGACCGGTGAACTCAAAGAGTGGTGCGCCGCCAAAGACGTGATCCTGCATCTACTCTCCATCCTCTCCACCAAGGGGAATGTAGGCAATATCGTGGAATATTTCGGTCCCGGCGTGGCAACTTTGAGCGTTCCCCAGCGTGCGACCATTACCAATATGGGGGCGGAACTGGGCGTGACCACCTCGGTCTTCCCCTCCGATGACCGGACCCGGCAGTTTCTGGAAGCCCAGGGGCGCGGCAAGTCCTTTGTCCGGGTGGAAGCCGATGAAAATGCCCAGTATGACCGTGTCATTGAAATCGATTTAAGCAAAGTCGTTCCGCTGGCGGCATGTCCCTCCAGCCCGGACAATATCAAAACGGTGGCATCCATGGCGGGTACTGCCGTTGGGCAGGTCATTATCGGCAGCTGTACCAACAGTTCCTACCGGGATCTTGCCATGGTGGCGGAAGCTCTGAAAGGGCGTACCGTTCACCCGACGGTCACTCTTTCCATTGCCCCCGGCAGCCGTCAGGTACTGGAAATGCTTGCCCGTGAAGGCAAACTTGCAGACATGATCGCCGCAGGTGCCCGTATTCTGGAAACCGGCTGCGGGCCCTGTATCGGTCAGGGGCAGAGCCCTGCCCAGGAAACGGTGACACTGCGTACATTCAACCGCAACTTTGCCGGACGCACAGGAACCCGCGGCGACCAGTCCTATCTGGTCAGTCCGGAAACTGCCGTGGCGGCGGCACTGACCGGGACCTTTACCGATCCCCGGGAGTTGGGTTTTGCCATGCCGCAGATCCCGGATGTGGAAAAGTTCACGGTCAATGACAATATGCTGATCCCGGCTGCGGCAGATGCCGGCACGGAAATCATCCGGAAGCCCACCATCGGCAATCCGCCGGTGAACAATCCCCTGCCTATGAATATTAACGGATCTGTCCTGATCAAAGTCGGGGACAAAATCACGACCGACCACATCATGCCTGCGGGGATCTATCTGAAACTCCGCAGTAATATTCCCCAGTATTCCCGGGTCGTATTTGATTGCTTTACGGAATCCGGCAAGCCCAGTTTTGCGGAACGGGCCATTGCAGTACGGGATTCCGGGCGGCACGGGATCATTGTGGGGAGAGACAGTTACGGTCAGGGTTCCAGCCGTGAACATGCGGCGATCTGCCCCATGTATCTGGGAGTAAAAGCGGTCATCGCCGTGGCGATCGAACGCATCCACAAAGCCAATCTGGTCAACTTCGGTATTCTGCCGCTCCTCTTTGCGGATCCGGCAGATTATGACAAGATCGAGCAGAACGATGTTCTGCAGATCGAAGGTGCCCGTCAGCAACTCGGCGTAGGGAAAACCATGGAAGCGGAGCTGATCAAGGCGGACGGCACCACCCATACCATCAAGCTGACCCACACCCTGTCGGAAGATGATGTCCGCATCATCATGGCAGGCGGCATGCTGAACTGCTGACAGGAGAAAACATCCATCCATGGCAAAAGGCGGCATTCACCCGAATACGGAAAAGGTCATATCCCCCTGTTGGGGTCTGATCCTGCTCCTTGCCGCCTTTTCGCTCCTGTATGAGCCATGGCTTCTGGGGTTGAAGGATTATTACCGGCAGGAAGGTCTTTTTGCGGCATTTGCCCAGGAAATGAACTGGTTTTTGCCGGTGTGTACTGCACACGGAACGGCGATGGCAGGTTTTACCCCCTTCTTCCCCTATTTAGGGAAAATTCTGACAGCTCTCACGGGGCTGGACACGGTTTTTGCTCTGCGGCTGGTGTCGGTTTTCATGACCTTCGCCACCGGGGTTCTGATTTTGATCAGCGTATGGCGATCCCGGAATTTTACGGCGGCAGCCATGGCGGCGGGAATGTTCTGGGGAAGCAACATTGTCCTCGAAAAATCTCTGGATGCCATGCCGCACAGTACGGCCATGTTCGGATTGCTTTCCGCACAACTGTGCTGGATCTATATCGGTCAGAAGCGGGGTTCCTGGAGCTGGGCATGGGGGTTCTCGCTGCCGATTCTGGCACTGACCTTTCTGGCGGGAGGACTTCAGACGCTCCTGCTTTTCTTCCTCCCCATGATCTTTCTCCGGCGGCCGCTGACATTGTGGCCCAAACTGACCAAACCGGGCATGTTGATCGGGTTGTTTTTTCTGGCGGCGGCGATTTTGCTCGGCACCCCCGCCATTCTGCTTTCCGGCTCCATGCCGGTCCAGCCATGGCAGCCGAATTGGAACTTTATCAAATATCTGAACCATTTGTGGCAATACCCTCTGGATTTTCTTGTCCGTTTTCTGCCGTGGAATATTTTTCTCTGGGCACCCTTCTGCGTGGCACTGCAAACGCAGGATACCACGCCGATCTTCAGCAAATATTTGCGCACGATTGCATTATCGACCTTCTTCCTGCTTTGGCTCTCTCCCGGCGGAACAGCCTATGATATGCTGTATCTGGCGCCGTCTCTTTCCATGCTTTGCGGAATGTATTATGAAGCGGCCGTCACCCGTTATGCGCCCCGGCTGCGCTGGCTGGTCAGTCATGCGGGCGGCTTTTTTGTTTTTGCGGCAGCAATGGCACTTCTGCTGTTCTGTGTTCTTCCGGAAGAAACATTGCACATGATCACTGATTTGGAGTATCCGGTGGATTTCCGGAAAGATCTGTTTTATCAGGGAACGGCGTTCAGTGCCGGGGTCGTATTGCTGATCCTTGCCGGATTCATCGCATGGGGGCCCCGGCAGAAACCATTGTGGACATCTCTTTTACTGATCACGCTCTCCCTTGGCGCATTTTTCTATCTGGCGATGTTCCCCTACCGGATCCAGGAGCAGGATACCCGCAACATGGCAAAGGAACTGGCAAGCACGCTGCATCGGGATAGAAAAGATGCGGCGGCAACGGTTTATAAATTCAACATCTCGGATCTTTACGCCGAATGTTCTCTGATGAACGCCCAAATCCGCCGGATCTCCAATTTGGACAACCTCCCTTTTCATGAAGATACGGTCTATCTTGTGGGAACAGCGTTCCCCCAGCATCCGGACCGGGATTGGACCAATCTGCTCCCGGCAGACCGGACATACCGCAATAAACGGATCTGCCTGTGGAAAGGGGTTCTGCGGAAAGATGAGAGAGAGGTGAACCCGTGAAACTCCTTGCAGGAATGAGCCATCAGGAGTTGGCTGATTACATTCAAAGTAAAAATCTTCCCCGCTTCCGGGCAAAGCAGATTGCCGACTGGATGTACCGCAAATATGTGTGGGATCCGGCGGAAATGAGTAATCTTGCCGCTCCGTTCCGGCAGGAATTGAAAAAAGATTTTGCCGCACCGGCAGGCTCCGTGGAAACCATTTCCACCGCACCGGACGGAACGGAAAAATTGCTGATCCGTTTACAGGATGGCAACCATGTGGAACTGGTTCTGATCCCCGGCGATGACGGCAGAACGACCTTCTGTTTGAGTACACAGGTGGGCTGTCCGGTACGCTGTGCCTTTTGTGCCAGCGGCGCACACGGGCTGGTCCGCAATCTCTCCTGCGGGGAAATCATTGAAGAATTTTTGTTTGCGGTTCAGCGGCTGGGCAAATTGCCGGATAACATCGTTTTTATGGGGATCGGCGAAGGACTGCTGAATTTTGATGCCTTATCGGGAGCATTGACCGCCCTCACCTCGCAGGAAGGGTTTGGCATGGCGCCCCGGCGGATCACAGTTTCCACCAGCGGCATTGTTCCCGGCATCCGCAAACTTTCGGCAATGAAAAAAGAATTTACGCTGGCGATTTCACTCCATGCGGTGGATGAAGAAACCCGGAGCCGTATCATCCCGCCGGAATTCCGTTATCCCATCACCGACATTCTTCAGGCGGCAGATGCGTACCGGGAAGAGTGTGGCCGTATGGTCACTCTGGAATACACCTTGCTGGAGGGCATCAACGATTCTCTTGCCGCCGCCGCACAACTGGGAAAAATCAGTAAAGAACATCACGCAAAAATCAATCTGATCCCGTACAATCAGACCGACCGGGGATTCCGGCGCCCCAAAGATAAAGTGATCCGTCAGTTTATGACGGAGGTGGAAAAAGCCGGAGGCAGTGTTACCTGCCGGAAAGAACGGGGCGGTTCTACCGATGCGGCATGCGGCCAGCTCCGGGACAGAATAGAGAAAAAACAAACTCAACAGGAGATTGATCATGCATGAATTGCGTTTCCGTCAGATCCATCTGGATTTTCACACCTCTCCGCACATTCCCGGGATCGGGGAAAAGTTTGACAAAAAACAGTGGCAGGACATGCTGAAAACCGCCCATGCGGATTCCATCACCTGTTTTTCCTGCTGCCATCACGGTATGAGTTACCACCCAACCAAGCTGGGGCAGATGCACCCCGGATTGAAATTCAATCTGCTGCGGGAACAGATCGATGCCAGCCATGAAATCGGCGTCAAAGTTCCGATTTATTTTACGGCCGGGATCAATAACCTGATTGCAGAACGCCATCCCGAATGGCGGGAAATCTGCGTTGACGGCAGCCATCGGGACTGGAACCCCGGCGAACTGAAGCCGGGATTCCGCAGCTTGTGTTTCAACTCTCCTTATCTGGACTACCTCTGTGATCTGGTGGCAGAAGGGTGTGAAATGTTTCCGGATGCCGATGGTGTGTTTCTGGACATCATCAGTCAGGGGGAATGCTGCTGCAAACATTGCGTGCGCGATATGCTTGCGGAAGGTTACGATCCGGAATCGCAGGAAGACCGCTACAAATTCTCCCGCCGTACCCTGCTGAAGTACTATCAGCGCGTTACGGAAACGGTTCGGGGAATCGATCCCAAGATGCCGATTTTCCACAACAGCGGAGCGGTAAAAGCCGGCAACCGGGCGATCCTGCCCTATTTCTCCCATCTGGAACTGGAATCGCTGCCCACCGGCGGCTGGGGTTATGACCACTATCCTCTGTCAGCGGCATACTGCCGCCAGCTGAACATGGATTTTCTGGGAATGACCGGGAAGTTCCACACCACCTGGGGCGAATTCGGCGGCTTCAAACACCCCAACGCGTTGCGTTATGAATGTGCCGCCATGCTGGCACAAGGGTCTAAATGCAGTATCGGCGATCAGCTCCACCCCTCCGGGGCTTTGGACGAAAGTACCTGCCGCCTGATCGGGGCGGCCTATGCGGAAGTGGAAGAAAAAGAACCCTGGTGCCGCAAAGTACAGGGGGCCGGGAAAACGGCGCTGCTGTCCAACACCGCATTCAATGATATGTCGGGAACCGGCCATTCGGCGCCTCCTTCAGAAACCGGAGCATCCCGGATGCTGCAGGAACTGCATATCCCCTTTGATCTGCTTGACAAGGAATCTTCTTTTGATGCGTATAATGTTTTGGTGCTGGCAGACGACCTGCGGATTTCCGCAGAACTGCAGCAGCGTTTGGATGCCTTCCTTGCAAAAGGCGGCAAGCTGATCCTTTCCAACAATGCCCTGCTCAAATCCGGGGAAGATGTTCCGGCTTTTGATCTGCCGCTGGAATACAGCGGTGTCAATCCGCTGTATCCGGACTTTATTCGCCCGGCGGAAACTGCGGCACCGGATTTTATAAACACCCCGTTTGTGATGTATCGGCCCTCCCAGAGGATCAAGGTCACGGGCGGCGAATCCCTGGGGCAGATTTATGATCCTTATTTCAACCGGACCTATCTGCATTTCTGCAGTCACCAGCACACGCCGTATAAACCGGACCCCTCCGGGTTTGATGCAGGTATTATGACGGATCAGATCCTGTATTTTGCTCATCCGGTATTTGGACTGTATGCCGCATACGGCACGGTGGCATTGAAGCACTTTGTTGGCAAGGCCATGGATCGTTTCCTCGGCGATACCCGCCAAATCAAGACCAATCTGCCTTCGCAGGGACGGGTATCTCTGATGTATCAACCGGCAGAAAACCGCTATATTCTGCATCTGCTGTATGCCAATACCATTCTGCGCGGCAGCACCGTGGAAATGAATGGCGGTAACGTCCGGGACTCCAAACCGATCGAGGTGATTGAAGAACTTAATCCGGTGTACGATGTGACGGCGGATGTCAGCATCCCGGCGCAGGTCAGGAAGGTGACTCTGGAGCCGCAGGGAGTGGAAATCCCGGTTCAGGAAGAAAATGGCCGTTACAGCGTGACTCTGGAAAAACTCTGCTGTCACCAGATGGTGGTTTTCCACTGCTGACAAAACATTTTGGACGAACCCCGTCCATAGATAAAAAATACCGCTGCCCATTCCGGCATGCGGTATTTTTTTATTGGCTCTGTACTAAACATAGACTGATATTATGGAGCGCAGACGATCTGGATCGTCAAGCGACGGGTCAAGGGGCAACCGCCCCTTGCGGGGATTTTTAAGGGCGAGAAGCCCTTAAATGATAAGCCCCGGCCCCCCGCTCCAATAA
>JAFTIA010000047.1 GCA_017457105.1 Lentisphaeria bacterium
AGCGGGGGGCCGGGGGCGGGTAGCACCCATCTCCGCTACGCTACGCCGTGGCAAGCCCGCTGGCATGTAACGGCACCTCCACTTCGTTTCAGTGCCGGAGGCTCGAGAGGGCGTAAGCCCGACAGCCGACCATTCCGCAGCTGCACGATGCCGCCCTTGACCCGTCGCTTGACGATCCAGATCGTCTGCGCTCCATAAAATCAGTCGACGTTTAGTACACAGCCTAATAAAAAAATGGCAAAAAGGACAGGCGCGCAAAGTGCAAGAGAGCCATGAGCTATGGAATTTTCCACTGCACATGGCACTCTCACCTCCAAGTGCCAGTATCCATGGTGTCCCAGGTGTCCTTTTTCACAGCCCCCTGCCTGTGTACTGTGCCATGCGCCCTGCCAGCCTGTTTTTCCCCCCAAAAAAATTCCCCAATGACTTGCTTTTTTGTTTTTTTAGTGCTATACTTTCGACAGTAGTTCTTATGAAGAAAGGAAATGAAATGAAACAAAAGTCTTTTACCTTGATTGAACTTTTGGTGGTGATCGCTATTATCGCTATTCTGGCAGCCATGCTGCTCCCTGCCCTGAACAAAGCCCGGGATAAAGCACAGCAGTCCAGCTGTCTCAACCTCTGCAAGCAGATCTCCAACTGCGATTCCTTTTACAGTCAGGACTATGACGGTGTCATTGCCCCGACCCGCGGCGACTATTTCTATAATATCAAGTTCGACACTCTCAAAGGATTGGCCTGGCATGCCGCACACAAATTGTATGCACCCAGCCTTTACACCCGTCCGCAGGCTACAAACAAAAATAACTATTACACCCCTCTCTGTGCCAAGGCGGCCGGAGAAGAAGGCCTGATCATTACCGATCATGTATATGCCAATCTTAAAATCACCCTCAGTTCCTACAACACGGACTGCCGCAGCGGCTTCACCCGCAATGCCAAAACCGGCTATTCCTCCAAACAAAGTACGCCTGTCCCGTTCAAAAAAGATTCCCGCATCAAAAATGCGTCCCAGAAAGTTCTGTGCTATGAAGGCTATTATTACGAAAACAACAGCGGCCAAAAGCAGGCTTGCTATGATGCCGTTTTCGGTACATTTGCCTGGTCCCGGCACGGGGCGCCAGGGAATTACTATGTGAACGCCACCTTTGCCGACGGCCATGCCGGACAGCTCCCCAAGGTTGCCTGGGCGGATGCCGGCGGCGGCATCAGCGTCACGAATTACTATTTTGACCTTGAAAAATAAGTTTTCAGTATGAATACACCCGGGCTTCCGTTATATCCGGAACCCGGGTTTCTTTTTATCCACCACGCCCCAATTTGTATTTTTACAAAAAGCGTGCTATATTGCAAGAGATTGTATTCCAACATAAAAAGGGAAATAAAATGAAGACAGGAAAAACGCATTTTACACTGATCGAACTTCTAGTTGTGATTGCCATTATTGCTATTCTGGCGGCAATGCTGCTCCCCGCACTGAACAAAGCCCGGGACAAGGCACAGGCCGCCAACTGTATCAGCAACTTGAAGCAGATCGCACAGGCCCGTCAGGCATACACCAGCGATTATGATGACTATATCCTGCCGTCCACGGTTTCAGCCGCCAATCCGGCGGTCATGCACTGGTTTCAGGTATTCTATGATCACAACTACCTGAAGAGCATGTGTTCCCGGACATCCAAAAAAAACGGTGCGGTGGGACCGGCAGTACCGATCTGCCCCGGCAGTGTGAAACTGCAGAGTTCCTGGGATACCAAACTGAGTGTCAACGGTTATCCATCTGCCGGGATCTACCAGCTCTGGAAATCCAATGGCGACAATAACAACACCCTCGGCGGCTACGGCCGGGCCCAGAACGAATTCGGCTACATCAACAACAACGGCTGGCAGACTCAGGGCATCAAGATCACCAGCTGCACCCGTCCTTCCATCAAGGTGGACTTTATGGACAGTCTTTACACGGCTTTCAACTATACCTGGTGGGGTTATGGCACGGCTTACAGTGCAATTCCCTGGGGCGTTCACGGGACGGATCACACCATCAACTCCGTGCGTCTGGATGGTCATGCCGAAGTCCTCCACAGCAACATGGGTTATAATGCCCCGGTGGCGGGCTATGACAATACAAAGACCACCTGGAAGGTCTACATCTCCTCTCCGCGCACCTATGCGGACTCCATCTGGTAATTCAAACCTGTTGGCTCATTCAGGGAACTGCTGAAAAGGCAGTTCCTTTTTTTTGTTTTTTTTCTGTAATCCTCTTGCTTTTTTATTTTTTTTTGCTATGATATAGTAAACAGGAGGTTGGATATGATTGAAAAAAAACATTTTACGCTGATCGAACTGCTGGTTGTTATTGCTATTATTGCCATTCTTGCCGCCATGCTGCTCCCGGCCTTGAATCAGGCACGGGACAAGGCGCAGCAGGCCAGCTGCATCAACCTTTGCAAGCAGGTCTCCAACTGCGATATGTTGTACAGTCAGGACTATGACGGTGTCATTGCTCCGACCCGCGGCGACTACATATTTAATATCAAATTTAACGGAGAAAGTCATGTCGGCTGGCTGGGGGCGCACCGTCTTTACGCCCAGAGCCTCTATACCCGCACCCAAGTGACAAATAAGAACAGAGCAGCCTCTCCTCTGTGTGCCAAAGCGGCGCAGGAACATGGTCTGCAAGTGACTTATTACAATATCAAAGTCGATCTGGCATCTTATAAAACCGCTTGTAAAGGCGGATTCTCCCGCAATAAAAACACCGGCTATTTCACCGCCGAAGGGATGCAGAATCAGGTTGTCAAGGATGCAAAAATCAAGAATCCATCCAATAAGATCCTCTGTTTCGAAGGCTATTATTATGAAAATGTCAACGGTCAGAGCGCAACTTATTGGGATGCCCTCTACGGCAACTACGCCTGGACCCGCCATGCCGCCAGCGGCAATTACGGCATGAATACTACGTTTGCCGATGGTCATGCGGCAGTGGTCAAGAAAGTACCGTGGGCAGACGCCGGTGCCGGAATCTCTGTCGCGGACTATTACATGAACTTTTTCAAATAAGTCCTGTCAGGTCATCATTCAGCCCGGTCGGCACCGGGCTTTTTTTTGCCCAAAATTCGTATGTTCAATCAAATTTCTATAATCTTACAGGGGATTTGGCCATTGCCCAAATCCCGGAGGAACGTCTGCAAACCTTCAGCTTCGCAGCTCCGCATGGTTCCGCAAATCGCCACCCGGTCTGAAAAATCCTCGGAGTCAGCCGTAAAGCCGATCCGGTTCAAATAAACCTTGCACTCCGCATAAAGCGGATAAGGCAATGTAAATTCCGCTCTGCTCATGGGAACCAATTCTGTAAAAGAAGCGGCGTCCACCGCCGCTTTTGCGGCATCACTGTACGCATGGACCAGCCCGCCGGTTCCAAGTTTCGTCCCGCCGAACCAGCGGGCAACGGTGATCATAGCATTGGTGACTCCGCTCCCCAGCAGGACAGCCAATACCGGCCGCCCCGCCGTGCCGGAGGGCTCCCCGTCATCGGAATATCCCGAAACATTCTGCCCTGCCCCCACGGTAAAAGCGTACACGATATGGCCGCCATTATCGTAAGTTTCCTTGCGGAATTTCCACGCTTTTTTGGCCTCTTCCGGCGTATGCACAGGAAATATTTCCGCCAGAAATCGGGAATTTTTAACCTTTGTTTCCGCCTGACCGGGAGAAGATAAAATCAGCATTTTTCATTCCGCCGCACGCAGCCGGTAAAAGTGATTGATCACCATATCTTCCGGCGTATTGGTTCCATGGGTCCCGCTGTGCTCATCTACCACGTGATTCCCATGATCCGGCACCCAGGCGATCACCCGGTCCGCCCGCTGCCAGACCCGTTCAGTCAATGCGGTCAACTCCTCAAAATAGCGGACAGCCGTTTCCAGAGCATCTTCCGAAACCGGCGCATAGGGTCCGTGTTTGTGGGACAAATGGTCGTAAGAAGTGTAATAACTGATGATAAGATCGTATTTATCTTCTTCAAGCAGTTTCTTTGTCATTTCAAAAGACTGGGCGTCCGTACGGAATGAGTAATAATCCACCTTCCGCCGCCGGAAAATCGTATCAATACTGCAGCCATTGACAGCAACGATCGCCACCTCTTTCCCGGCTTCCGCAAAAACATCAAAAAGGGTGGGAATCTCCAACACAGGCTTTTCATATTTCCGGATCCCGTGGACAGTCGGCGAGGCTCCGGAAAAAATCGTTCCGTAACAAACCGGAGTCACGCTGGGCATCACGGAGGCGGAAGGGATACGGAATCCGGCAAGTTTTTCCACTCTGGCAAGTTTTTCAGGATATTTCTGACGGTGCACCTCGCCGACTGCATCCGGGCAGAAGATCAAACCGCGGGCAATGCCGCCGGGGCGTCCTGTCAGGTGTTCCGCCTGATCCACCACAGCCGCCACACCGGCTGCCCCGCATTCCGCAGGCTCCGGCACACCGAACAGGGCGCACAATGTCGGTGTCAAATCCCCGATGGTATGATCCAGCTGATATTGATCCATATATTTCTTCAATTCTTCCCGACTGATCTCGTTCATAAAAAACCTCCTTCAGATAGGGTACAGTAGCCGGATTTTATCAATTTTTCAAGAAGTTGTGTCTTTTTTTTTCGAAAAAAACAGAAACACCCTTGTTTTATTGCATAATGAGCATATATTCATGCTGTAACACTGAAAAAATCCAAAAGAAAGGAATAGATGATGAGACCCTGGAATTTGAACATTGACGATTACCGTAACAAAGTTCTGGGCTGCTGGGCCGGGAAAAACATCGGCGGCACCCTCGGTACCCCCGTGGAAGGCCAGCGCAAAACCCATGACGTTAAATTTTACCTCCACAACATCAACGGCGATCCCCTGCCGAATGACGACCTGGATATTCAGCTGATCTGGCTGAAAGCCGTGGAAGAACAGGGCATCGGCCACATCACCCCCCGTCTGCTGGGCGAATACTGGATCAACTACGTTATCGGCCCCTGGAATGAATACGGCGTCGGTGCCTGCAATATCCGCAACGGCTTCATCCCCCCCATGTCCGGCTGCCTGAACAATGAACGCTGGTACGCCAGCAACGGTGCCTGGATCCGTGCGGAAGTCTGGGCCAGCATGTTCCCCGGCTCCCCGGCTCTGGCGGCACACTATGCGTGGATGGATGCCTGTATCGACCATTGCGGCGACGGTATTTTTGCCGAAATCTTCACTGCCGCCCTCGAATCTGCGGCGTATGTGGAAAACGATCTGCGGAAACTCATCAATATTGCGCTGGCGCATATTCCGGCGGACAGCCGGGTTGCCCGCGCCGTCAAACTGGTCTGCGATTGCTATGACAAAAAGATCGACTACCGGGAAACCCGTGAACTGGTCATGAAAGACAGTGCGGATCTGGGCTGGTTCCAGGCTCCTGCCAACGTGGCATTTGCCATCATCGGTCTGCTTTACAGCGAAGGCGACTTTGAAAAGGCCGTCTGCTACGCCGTCAACTGCGGTGACGATACGGACTGCACCGGCGGTCTTGCCGGGGCGGTCATGGGTATCATGATGGGTGCGGACAAGATTCCGGAAAAATGGCTGGAACCCATCGGTCACGGCATCAAGACCGTGGCGGTCAACCCCATCTCCCTCTTCCTCCCGGAAACTATTGAAGAGTTGACGGAACGGGTGATCCAGGCGGCCATCCAGAACACTGTCCACTTCATTGATCTGCCCGCCATCACCAGCGAACCCACCAGCATTTCTGAAGAAGTGAAGGCCAATCTGGGCGTCCTCACCCCCGAAGTGCGGCATGACCTCTGGGAACGGCGTTCCAACGAAATCACCTTTGATCTGCCCTACGCCAAACTGGCCGTTATTTACGAAGACGGCGCTGCGGTGCGTACCGGAGACACCTTCAAGCTGACCTTCCACCTGAGTTCTCTGCCTTACAACAATCAGGTGATGCACGGGACCCTTGTCCTGCCGGAAGGCTGGAGCTCCTCTGCCCCCGGCATCATACTGCGGCAGGTTTGCGGTGATACCACCATCTCCATTACCGCCGGTGCATTCACTAAAAACATCATGTATATCCCGATGGAACTGCAGTTGTCCGGCCGCATGGCGCCGGTACGCATCTACATTCCCATCCAGTTTGCAGAAGGCACAAGACTTGACTGCAGAGCTTTGGAAGTCCTTCCGGAAGACAATATCTTTGCAACGCATGACAGGCGCAAAGCCCACCATGAAGCGATTGTGAACAAGTAAATTGATCTTCTCCCGGTCCGTCCGCCCGGGCGAACCGGAAAAAAACGGCTCATTTTTTGAGCCGTTTTTTTCAGCACTCAAAAAGGAAAATCACCGTGAAAAAAATTTTATTTCTCTCTCTTTCGCTGTTTCTCGCCGCCGGCCTGGCGGCAGCGGAGCGACAGTTGAAAGTGGAATCGGTCCGGAAATTTAAAACGCCGGACGGCAGAACCATCCAAATGGAAAGTCTGGGGCTGCCCCTGACACCCAAACCCGCCTCCGTGGAATTCGTAACCACGACTCCCGACGGCGAAAAAATCGCCTGGGGCGTTTTTCGCGGCGCATTGGAACACTATGTGGTGGGCTACGGCGAAAAAAGCGGCAGACACCTGATCGACCTGACCAAATATTACGGTCTCCACAGTTACAAGCCGACCATTGCCCCGTATAAGGGCTTCATCTACATCCTCGCAGGAAACCGGGGACCGGCATTGTTGAAGTACGAGATCGCCACCCGGAAAATCACCGAGATCCACCGGTTTAAGGCCCAGTATTACTGGCTTGGTCACACTGTGGACAGCCGGGGCCGCATCTTTTGGGGCATCAGCAACAACAAAAAGAATGAAGCTCTGATCATGGGGATCGATCCGGCGACAGATAAAATCATTCTTCCGCCCAAATTGAACCGCATTGACCGCCAGACCTATGCCTTGTCCCCGGCCATTGATGACAATGACATTGCATACATCCCCCTCGGGATGAACACGCCGGATCTCTGCATGATGGATTTGAAAACCATGGAAGCCAAATCCATCCTGACGGATGAAGAAAAGAAAATCCTGAAAAAAATGCGGGTCAAACTTCCGGCAGTCCGTTTGATCGGCGGCAAAGTCTATACCAGATTCAATAAAAAAATCTATGAATGCACTCCGGCAGGATTGAAACCGGCACCGGAAGAGATCCGGGATTTCCCCTTGAGCTGGATCTGCAATACCCGCTTCCCGGGAACCGCCTTCCGCCCGGGCTGGGAGGCATTCCGATTCACCAGCGAAGGCTTGATCCTGAAAAACAAACAGGATCAAAGGGAATGGATCCCCATCAAAGGGCTGCCTGTGATCGGTCATGAGATCTACTCTGTGGGCGGCGTTCACAAGGGGAAAATCTACGGCAGCGGCATCTTCAAGGGCCATGTGTTTTCCGTGGATTTGAAAACGCTGAAAGCCACCGATTACGGATTGATCGGCAGATCCGGCGTCCAGCAGTATGACCTTGCCTCCACGCCTTACGGGGTTCTTTTCTGCGGCTACACCGGAGGATACTTCGACCTTCTGGATCCGGAACGCCCCATCCGGAAAGGGATCAACCCCAAACCGGTATGGGATTTGAATGCCAGCGAACAGGAACGCCCCTTCCGCCTGACTGCCGCCGATGCTTCCAATACGGTCTTTTACACCGGGAGCATGGCCACAAAAAACCGTTTGCCGGGGGCATTGACCAAAATCGATTTAAAGACCGGCAACCACAAAACCTGGCGTAATATCATCCCCAATCAGAGCATTATGGATGTAGTCGTGGTCCCCGGGACCAAACTGCTTTTCGGCACCTCCACCGTTTCCGGCGGCACGGGATCCAAAGCCACCAAAAAAGAGGCTCAAATCTTCCTCTTTGATCCGGAACAGGAAAAAGTCATCTGGCAGGATAATCCCCTGAAAAAGCCCTGCGTAGCCTATCAGGGCACCATGGTGACCGCAGACGGCAGGATTTTATTTGTGTGCCGGGTTGCCAGTAAAGAATACATCTGGCTTGTTTTTGACCCGGCGACACGCAAATGCAAGATCGGTAAAAAACTGCCGTATGTAACTTCCGGCAGGTTCGTTTTTGCGGAAAAACGCCCGGTCAACGGGAAAAATTACTTTACCTGTCAGGGTTATTTTTACGAATTTGATCCGGCAAAGGACACGGTTATACCGCTTTTTAAAGACAAAATACTCAATGACTCCAACTACATCCATTTTGCAGAGGAGGATCAGTACATGTATTTCCGGTATGAAGCGCAACTGATGCGCTGGAAATTCGTCAACTGAAAACAGGGAATGAACCATGTCACAGGAAACGTTTGACAGCGGCATCCGCTCGACCTCCAGTTTCCATGCGAACAAACTGGTGTTTTCGCCGGAAAAAATCGCTGTCAGACCGACTGTGGGAAATGACATTTTCTTTTCTGTCTTTATCCTGTTCGGTCTGATGGCACTCTTCCCGGTATGGCTCCCCGCCGTTCCGGCGGATTTTACTGCCCGGCTGGTATTTACTGCCGTGGGACTGTTGTTCGCCGGGATCGGTCTTGCCGGAATGCTCTGGAAACGGGGCAGACTGCCGGAAATCGATCTCATGAACGGCAGATTTTACACGATCCCGCAGAAACATGCCCGCCGGGACATGACCGGAAACCCGGCTCTTCAAGGAATCCCGTTGGACGAACTGGAAACCATCGAAGTAGCCAGAGAACATATAGCCAGCAAAAACAGCTATACCAACTACAGACTGGTGCTGGAATTCCGGAACGGTCACAGGAGCTGTCTTCTCTCCCACGGTAATTTGAAACATTTTATTGCGGATGCAGAGAAACTTTCACAGGTTCTCCATAAACCGCTCACCGGCATGGAAGATTTGAAAGGACTGGAAAGCCCCCATCCCATCGCCGGTTGCGGCATGATGATTTTCAGTATATTCTGGCTGATCGTTTCCTGCGCTTTGGCAGACTCTTTTTTCGGCAGTGAAACATGGGCCAATTTGAATATGGACACCATTGTCCAACATCCGGAACATTTGCTGATTTTTATGCCCATCCTGTTTATTCTTGTGGGCATATTCCTCCTGGTGACCGGCATCCGTTATTTTGTGCAGGCAATAAAAAAAGAACTGAAAAAAGACTTTCCCGGGATCCGATAACAAGATCCGCTCTGACAGAGCCGTACGGGTGTCAGAGCGGCAAAAATTGGATCACAGCGAGATCCCTTTGAGTTTCTTGTAGAGATTCACGGCGTATGTATCCGTCATCCCCGCCAGATAATCCAATACATACAGCAAACGCAAATAAGCACTGGACTGCCATGCCGGATCATCCATGGGAGCATAGTGGGCAGGCATGATTTTGACCATGCGCCACGCCCGGTAAGAGGCTTTCGGCCCACCGGCGCACTCCCGGGCAATTTCATTGACCGTGGGAACCAATACATCCAACATACCGGAAATCAGCTCAAACCCGGCGGCGATCACCGATGCCACCTGCGGCGTATTATAAATATCCCGGCGGCTCCGATCCTCGATCTTCCGCAGAACAGGTGCGGCAGGAATATATTCGATCAGCGGCTTTTCCAATACGCCATCCAGCAATTCCTGCTGGTGATCGATAAACGCCTGCACAGACTGTTTCACCAATACGCCAATGACCTGCGCCCGCATAAATTCCACTTTCCGCACCGGCTGCCGGAGTTTGGCAAGATAATCCTTCACCCAGTCTTCGCCGATCAATTCCAGAAAATCCTCTTCCAATTCCACATAGGGCAAAAGCCCCACGGCATGAGCATCTTCAAAATCCATGATCCGGTAGGCGATATCGTCCGCCGCTTCCACCAAAAACGCCAGCGGGTGACGGCAATAAGAATCCGGTGCCACCTGCCGCATCCCGGTCATTTCCGCCACTTCCGCAAAAAGTTCCCGGTCCGCATGGAAAAAGTTGAACTTCTTCCCCGCCGCCCCCGGAGGCTTTTGGGTCACCATGGAACCCCGGGGATATTTGGCAAATGCCCCCAGCGTGGCACAAGTCAACTGCATCCCGCCCCGCTGATCAGGCATTTGCAGAACACTCATCACCCGGAACCCGTGGGCGTTGCCTTCGTATTGATCAAAGTCCGCACACTCCACTGGAAGCATCTGATTATGCAGTTCCTGCCCCTGTTCGGAACGCTGGAACCAGTAACGGATCGCTTCTTCCCCGCCATGCCCCAGCGGGGGATTGCCAATATCGTGCCCCAATGCCGCCGCCGCCACAATGGAGCCGATGTCGCTTGCCAGCGCCCCGGCAGTATCAAAATTTTTGCAGATGAAACTGCCTGCGGCAGTCCCCAGAGAGCGGCCGATACTGGCAGTTTCCAGACAGTGAGTCAACCGGGTACGCACATAATCGCTTTCCGCCATGGGGAAAACTTGCGTTTTATCCTGCATCCGCCGGAATGCGGAAGAGAAAATGATCCGGTCAAAATCCCGCTGAAAAGGAGAACGCTCCTGCGAAATAACCAGTTCTTCATCTTTTTTGCGCCCCAACCGGTGAGGCGATATCAGTTTTTTCCACTCCATCACAGCGACTGCCCTCCATTTCCGCCGCGGCCGCACAAAGCCTCCAGCCCTCCCGGGTGTGCCTCCGGCGCACGGCTCAACATCTCCAATAGATCCTGTTCAGTACTTAAATGGGAAGCGGCACTCCGGAAGACCCCGGAGAATCCACGCCCTCTGAAATAATCATGCACCATTTTCCGGGCCATGTGCATGGCACTATCCTCGCCGTAAAGAGCGATCATTTCCCGGATATGGATTTTCATTTCTTCACAAAGTTCCGCCACAGTGGGGGCAGTTCCGTCAAAGATCCACGGATTCCCCATGGCACCCCGGGCCGCCATAACGGCATGACAGCCGGTCTTTTTCAGCATTTGTTCCGCATCACTGTGGACCATGATCCCGCCATTGCCGATCACCGGGATCCGGACAGATTTGACCACTTCGGCAATCATATCATAAAAAACAGGGCCGGAATAGATCACTTTTTTGATCCTGCCATGGATGGTAATGGCCTGCGCCCCCAATTCTTCAAGACCTCTGGCAAGGGCGATCGTCGGCGCAGGATCATCTTCCGAAAGAATACGGATCTTCGCCGTCAGAGGGAACTTCGATCTGCCGGGAAAGAGGGAAAAACACGCCAGTGCTTCATCCACATGCCGCCCCAATTCTGCACCGGCAAACTTTTTGGTAACTTTGGGAACGGGACAACCGAGATTAAAGTCCAGCACTTCAAAATCATACTCGTTCAAGACGTCGATCCCGCCCTTCAAAAGTTCAGGATCGCCGCCCAGAAGCTGGACACCGAGAAAGTCCTCCCCCTCCCCCCGGAGAAGCATCAGTTTTGTCCGCTCCCGGGCATAAACCAGTGCCGCCGCATCCACCATTTCGGTAAATGCGTAACGGCAACCGTGCCGCCGCATGGAACGGCGGTAGGGGGCATCGGTGTATCCCGCCAGAGGAGCCATCAGCATGGCTCCGGCAGGGTACAATATATGCGGATCAGAGTCCGGCAAGCGTGGACTTGTAGGCATCAGTCAGGGCATCCACCGCCACCGTGCCGCCGTTCCAGACCAGAACAGGTTCAGCGGTCACAGTACCGATCTTGGCAAACGGGATACCGGCAAGGCACTTCTCGAATGCTTCCGCTTTTTCCGGAGCCACTGCGGCAAGGAAACGGCTGTTGGATTCGGAGAACATGATCTCCGCTTCCGCCAGACCTTCCGCACCGGGAACCAGCGTCCAATCCACCTTGGCACCCAGACGGCCGCCAACGGCCATCTTGGCAAGAGCCACACCCAAACCGCCCAGTGCAGGCGTATGCAATGCACTCACCAGTTCCGCTTCGGTAGCGTTGGAAACAGCGTTGTAGATCTTCATGGCTTCTTCGGCATCCACTTTCGGCACACTGTTGCCGGTGGCATCCAGCATGGCAAAGTATTCCGAACCGCCCAGTTCCGCACGGGTAAGACCAATGGCGTACACATAGTCCCCGGCATGTTTGAAGTCCAGCGTCACAGCCTTGGAAATATCATCCATCTTGGAAATGGCACTCAAAAGCACTGTGGGCGGAATGGAGATCTTCCGGCCGCCGCGGGTACTGTCATTCTTCATGGAGTCTTTCCCGGAGATCAAAGGCACCCGGAAACGCTTGGTGTAATCGTAAAGCCCCTGATTGGCACGGACAAGCTGTGCCAGCTTGTATTCGCCGTCCGGCGTCTTTTCGCTCTGCACAGGATCCGGCCAGCAGAAGTTGTCCAGCCCGGCAATATGCCCAAGTTTCCCGCCCACGGCGATGACACGGCGGATGGCAAGGTCCAGAATGGAGGCCGCCATATCGTAGGTATCGATATCGCTGTAACGGGGCAGGATCCCGCTGGAAAGAATGATCCCTTCCCTGCTCAAGGGTTCGATCATGGTCACAGTGGCATCGGAAACCACATCGCGGCACTTGCCCACAAAGGGCTTGATCACGCTCAACCCCTTCACTTCGTGGTCGTACTGGCGGGCCTTGTATTCATCGGAACAGATGTTCAGACGGCCGATCATCTTTTCCAGATCCGCCGCAGTATCCCGGTTCTTGAATTCCGGTTCCGCAAATTCCGGACGCTTCCACACCGCTTTCAGGTGCAGTTTCGGCAGACCGTCGTGCATAAAGTCAATATCAAGGCAGGCAACGGTTTCGCCGTTGTATTCCACCTGGAAGAGGCCGCTGTTATTGAATTCACCCATCACGGTGACTTCCACATCCCGTTCGGCGGCCAGTTTCTTGAATTCATCGATCTTTTCCGGCGGAACAGCAAAACTCATGCGTTCCTGGGCTTCGGAAACCAGGATTTCCCAGGGATCCATCCCGGCATATTTCAGCGGGGCCTTGCTCAAATCCAGACGGCAGCCGCCGCATTCCCCTGCCATTTCCCCCACGCTGGAGGAAAGACCGCCGGCACCGTTGTCCGTAATAAAACGGTACAAACCACGGTCACGGGCTTCAAAAATGAAGTCGCCCAGCTTCTTCTGGGTAATGGGGTCCCCGATCTGAACCGCCTGCACCGGAGAATCCTTGTGCAGTTCTTCGCTGGAGAAGGTGGCTCCGTGGATACCGTCTTTACCGATGCGACCGCCGCCCATGACGATCAGGTCGCCGGGGCAAATGGTCTTTTCGGCCCCCTTGACATTGCCGATCTTTTTGGGCAGAGTCCCGACTGTACCGCAGTACACAAGGGGTTTGCCGATATAGCGTTCATCAAAGTATTCCCAGCCGTTGCCGTAAGGGATCCCGCTCTGGTTGCCGCCGTCGATCACGCCCTGATGGACACCGTCACGCAGACGGCGGGGATGCAGCAGACCTTCCGGCACATCCTTGTCATCGGTAAACGGCGAACCGAGGCAGTAGCCCCAGACGTTGATCAAAAGTTCAGCCCCCTGCCCGGTCCCCATGGGGTCCCGGTTCACGCCGACGATACCGGTCATGGCACCGCCGTAAGGATCCAATGCGGAAGGACTGTTGTGAGTTTCCACCTTATACACGATATCCAGTTTGTCATTGAAGGTGATCACACCGGCATTGTCGTGGAACACGGACACCAGAAAATCCACTTCTTCGCCGATTTCCTTGGTACTGCGTTTGATAAAACTCTTGTAGCAGGAATCAATCTCCTGCCGTTCACCGGTTTCGCTGTTCAGATAGTCAATGACTGCGCTGAAGATCTTGTGTTTGCAGTGTTCGCTCCAGGTCTGGGCAAGGACTTCCATTTCCACATCGGTGGGCTGGTTGGTCAAGCCGTACTTTTCACGGCCCTTGGCGTTGCGGAAGTAATTCTGGATCGCCTTCATTTCCGTCAAAGACAGGGCAAAAGTTCCTTTGCGGCTCAATTCCATCAACTCTTCGTCGGAAACTTCCAGATCATACAGCCGGTGATTGCCGCCGGCAGCACCGGTCATGATGGGCAGATTGGCGGGAATGCCCCTGGCAGCCTGTTCCCCGGAAAGTACGGTAACGCTCTGGATCAATTCATTGGCAAGAAGTTTGCGGGCGATTTTCCCGGCTTCTTCTTCGGTCACATTGCCGTACAGCAGGTATTCAATGGAGCTGAAAATCTGTTCATCTTCGCCCAATTTGCGGCCGATGATATCGCCCACAGCCGCCTTGGCAGAACGGCCGACATTGTCCGTGACCCCCGGCTTGAAACCGATGGCAAGAACAAAATTACTGGCAGGAAGTGCCTGATAGTTGGCAGAGCGGACGCCCGCCACATCAAAGCACTGCAGTACCGGATTATACAGGAGAGAAGCCACTTTCTCCGCTTCTTCTTTGCTCAAGTCCGCAGACACCGTGTAAACATCCCGGGTACGAACTGCATCCAGCTTGATCCCCAGCACATCGGCCGCCTGACGCTTCACACCTTCCCCCCGGGCATCGCGCCACTGCTGCAACGGAGAGATCTCAATCCGGTAGATCATAACATTACCCCTTTCCCAAACTGACAATGTATGTTATTGCTCTATATAACCTTAACTTATATCGGGCTGGTCAAAAGATCCCTGACCTGCGCCCCGCGCATGGCCAGCTGCCCGTGACAAACCGCCAAAGCCAACGCATCTGTGGCATCCAGCGGAATCGCTCCAACTTCAATATGGAATTGCGCCGCCATCATCATGGCGACCTGTTCCTTTTCGGCAGAACCGTTTCCTACTGCCGACTTTTTGGCACTTTTGGGGGAATATGCGTAACAGGGCACCGCATTTTCCGCCAGTGCCGCCACGATCGCCCCCCGGGCCATGCCCAGAATAATGGCAGTAGAAGCATTCCGCCCCAGAAACGGCTCTTCAATAGATGCCGCTTCCGGCTGAAACTGCTTCACCAGTTCCCGGATCCCCCCGCTCAAACGGCGCAAACACTCACTATGCGGAGCTTTTACCGGATTACGGATCACTCCGCAATCCAATACCTCCATTCTGCCGTCCGTGATCCGGATCACGCCATAACCGGTCGTCCGGATCGCAGGGTCGATCCCGAGGATCACCATCAAACCGCCTCCGTCAACCTTACTTCAGCGGCCCGAAAATGTTGCCGTACTTCTTTTCATTCAAGGCTTCCACATAAGCGGCAACCTTGGTATAGGTACTGCAGGGATCCACCGTGGCATCCATGCAGTCGCCATCCAGCACCAGCAGCGGAATGTTTTCCTTGGTCAACTCTTCCTGCAGATGTTTCACAAACGTGCTGTCAGACATGGAACAGCGGCCGAACCCGTGATTATAAAGGATACAGCCGTTCAGATCCAGAGCACGGGATTCCTCGATAATAGACTTCACACGGAAACCGTTATCCATAAAGCCGGAAGTCAAAATCTTCCGCGCCAGAGAACGGTAGGGATCGGCAGGATCCAGATCCGCCCAACCCACAAAGTTCACTTCTTCAAACACAATGGGGGCATGGCAATTTACTTCGATATAGTCCAGCAACGAGCTGTCGTAGAACGGCGGCAGATGCAGCCAGATCAGCCGGTGCGTATCCTCCCGGCGGACAGAGTCCCCGAGATTGTCCCGCAGCTGGCAGAGTTCATCGTAGAACTTCTGCTGGATCTCCACCATTTCGGGGCGGCCCCAGAGCTGGGAGAAGATCGCCGCATAGTAGATCGCCTGTGCGCCGCGCAGAAGCGGTGCGCTGGCATAGCGGACCTGATTGCATTTGTAGGAAAGCGCCCGTGCCTGATTGGAATATTCACAAGCCGCCGCCAGACGGGCGGGATCCATCTTCAGGCCGGTGCATTTTTCCAGAAATGCCACCGAGGCTTCCAAGTCCGCGGCAAGGTGTTCCACGGAGTTGCCGTCCAGCGTGGGAGGCGTCTGGAGAGAGAAGAACCGTTCATCGCTCCCGTGGGTGGACCGCACCAGATCCCGGAAAACACGTTCCCCCTGCTGACAAGGCTGGGAAGTGGAAACACAGCATGACGGAGCCGCCAGCTTCATCCCTTCCAGAACACGCAGGAAAGAACAGGTTTCCGCCGCAAACCCCTTGCAGGCGGCATGATCAAACAGGCACTTGATCCGGCGGGAATTCCGGCCGAAAAGTGCCGCATAGGTTTCCATGGTCATGGAGCGGACGCCCAGAGCGTTCAAAATTTCCGCAGGGAAGAACAGATTGCGCCAGACCAGAGGTTTATCATCGTTACGCCCGAAGAAATCCTGACGGGTCATACGGGCACGGATATTGGCAGATTCCAGATTCCGCATAGCGGGGATCTCCAAATCCCGGTTCTTCAGTTTCCCCTTGAGATCCATGAATTTCTGTGCCAGCAGAGCCGCACCGAGAGCCCCCATCACGCCATTGTATTTCGGCGTAATGATTTCATTGCCGGTAATCTCTTTCAAGTAATGTGCCACGGCATGATTGTACGCCACACCGCCCTGAAACAGGATGGGCCCCTTGTACCCGAAGAACAACTGGCCGACACCGGACATGATGGTACGAGCCTGCGCACGGCAGGCACCGCCGATGATTTCACCCAGCGGGAAACGGTTTTTGAATTTATTGATGGAGGTGGCACTCAACACCGCACAGACGGAGGAAAATTCCAGCATGGTATTGTAATCCACCCGGTCCGCCATTTCTTCCACCGGCACACCGATCTTGATGGCAACACTGTCCAGAAATGCCCCGGTACCGGCGGCACAAATGCCGCTCATCTTGTAATTCCACATCTGCATGGAATCACTGAACACCATGGATTTGCTGTCCTGTCCGCCCACGTCCAGAATGGCTTTGACATCCGGATAAAAATGGCGGGCCCCCGCCACATGGGCGGTAACTTCGCTCACCTGAAAGTCAAAGGGAATAAAATCGTGCGTATCCTCCACGATCTGACTGCCGGTCACCACCGTCCCGGAGATCCCGGCAAAAGAATTGTTCACCCCGGCTTCCACCAGAAAACGGTCGATCACCTGCCGCAACTGACCAAAATTGCAGGCACCGCATTTTGAACAGGTTCCCATACAACGCACACGCCCGGAATCCACCGGTCTGGTACGCTGATACATGGTGTGGAGGACTTCCCCTCCGGCATTCACCAGTACAGCTTTGACCGTTGTGGATCCAACGTCGATACCCAGAAACAATTTTTCCATAATCCAGACTCTTCTCATCTATTGATTTAGAGTTATAAATACAATTTCAACTGTTAATATAGCATGCAAACAAGTTTTTTCAACTTCCCGGAAGAATATCTTTAAAAGTTACGATATTGCCAAATCTGCGAACTCTGCATCCACGGTTCCGGCAAGGACTTCTGGAGAAATCTCCAAATTCAGACCGACCTTGCCGCCGCTGACGCAAATGGTGTCAAACAGGATCGCTGTTTCATCAATAAAAGTGGGAAAATGCTTCTTCATCCCCACCGGCGAACAGCCGCCATGGATATAGCCGGTCAACGGAAGAAGCTGTTTGGACGGGATCATGGCAATACTCTTGCGTCCGCATGCCCGGGCGGCTTTTTTGAGATCCAATTCTTCACAGACGGGCACAATAAAAACGAAATATTCATGCCCCGGGCCTCCGTCACCAGCGTTTTGAAAACCTGTTCCGGCGGCTTGCCGATCTTGGATGCAATGGACATCCCGTCGATCAACCCGTCCGCTACCGGGTATTCGTGGACGATATACGTCACCCCGGCAGTATCCAGCAAACGCTCCACATTATTTTTCATATTTGTTTCCTCCGACAGGTTCCGGCAAGGAAAAGCAGGATCAAGCCGGTCAGGGTCAGGATGGATAACCACCGGATCCCGGACGAACTCATTTTTGTTTCCTCATCTCTTGCCTCCCGCATTTTATATCCCTGCACGATTTCCGTATCCTGCCCCTTTCCGGATGAACGGGGGGCAAGCTGTTCCGGATTCAATGCCCCGGCTCGCCGGATCCGCTGTTCCTGAATTTGCGCCTCCAATGTGCGGGCAGCGGCTTTTTCCACCGCCATCTTGAACTGCATAACCGCCTCCGGAGTCATCACCCCGGGAACAGAAATAAGATTCATCACCATCTGGTGCAGCAAGGGATTATTGCAGGTGTGATCACAGCATGCCACACCATTATCCAGAACATTTTGAGCGTAATCCCGGGCAAGAGCCGTCTGGATCGATTGGGGAGCGTTCCAGAACTCTTTCCGCACCGCTTCCAGCATCCGGGCGGCAACGGACTGGGCAGCCCAGGCATTTTCCTGCCGGAAAAATTCTTTAACACCCAGCTGATAACGATCCTGCTGATAGACTTCGTACAACTCCTGCCACTGCCCGGAAGTAACATTTTCCGGCGTGACAGCCTGCCACCCCCAGAGATTGTCCGTCATGCGGGCGATCATGCGGGCACCGGCATAATTTTCTTTCTGCTGGGCAGAAATCCATGCGGGATTGAGTGTCCGGCTGCGGAGTTCGGAAGCAATAAACTGCCGTACCGGAGTCACCTGTACCCGGGCAGATTTCCGGTTGTCCACAATAAACTGTTCCGGCGCCCGCCCCTGCGAAGTCCGGACAGCCAGAGCAAGGCCCCCCATGTATTGAAACATATCATCAATATCCGTCACACCGTACAAAGTTGAACTGCGGGAATGGAGTACGATTGCCGTCTGTTTCAACTGCAAAGAAAGCGACTCTCCGGCATCCCGCAGTTCACCGTCCGCATTCATGCCGTACCGCATCCGGTTGAAATAACTCCCGGCGATCTCGCTGTTTTTTTCCCACATGCCGGAAGCCCCGGCAAGGCGTTTCACCCCCACGCCGTACGCCCCCGGTTCCGGCGTGTAGATCCTGCAGGATGCCGCCTGTTCCGCTGCCGCCGGAGCAACGCCCTTCCGGATCAGGTCTTCCCGGATCCCGGCAGAATGACGGGCAAGAAAATTCTCCACATCGGTCAATCGGGCCGCTTCCCGCTGGGCACGGTCCAGTTTTGCCAGCAATCCGGCAAACTGATCCCGGTATGCGCCGGAAGCTGTGACCACCGCATCCAGCCGGGGCCGCCCCAGCCGGGAACCGGGAACCGGGCGGAAGGTACGGACCCTTCCGGCTGTGTCCCACACCGGTTCCATGCCAATCAGGCGAAGCAAAATACTTTCATTCAAACCTCCGGTACGGACGCTTTCCCCCGCCCAGAGAACGATTGCCGTTTGCGCGGGATAAGCCCCGTTATGATTTTTCTGATGCTGACGGATCAGATTTTCCACAGCGGTCCCGGCTTTGGCGTACGCATCCCGGGTGGGGAATTTATCCGGATCAAGTCCGTAAAAATTGCGCCCGGCAGGCAGTACCGCCGGAGTCCGCACGGGATCTCCGGAAAGCCCCGGAGGAATGAACCGCCCGGAAAGCCCCCGTAAAAGCATATCCATCTCATCCCGTCCGGCGGATTGCAGTAAAAGCTCCATCTTTTCCCGCTCTTTCCCGGAAACACCGGCAAGATCCGTCATCCGCCGGATTTCCGGAGTCCCCGGGGAAATCCCGAAAGCATGGAGTCCGAAGGGGAGTGAACTGCTTTTCAAATCTTCCAGATAATGCTGAAGCTGATGCAGAGAATCTTCTGAAAAATCCCGGATCCCGGCATCCTGCATCCAGGAACTTTTTGCCGCCAACTCCTGTACCCGCTGTAATGCCGCATCTTTCCGGGCGGGATCTGCAGACTGCCACTCTTTAAGGGCATCCGCAAGCGGCGCAAGTCCCGGCAGTTCTCCAGCCTCTCCCAGTACCGGTGTCAGGTGGGCAAGGATCACGCCACCTCCCCGGCGTTTCACCAATATCCCCTCGCCGATCCCGTCAGAAATATAAGGATAAAGATTGACCATATCTCCACCAAGCACAGCCGGAGCGCAGTTTTCCGAAAGCCCCAGCTGTTTCCCCGGCAGCCATTCCTGCGAACCGTGCCGCCCCAAATGGATCACCGCATCCGCCCGGAAAGTGTGCCGGAGCCAGAGATAAACAGCAATATACTGGTGCGGCGGCATCAACGTTTTGGAGTGAAGCATTTTTTGAAAATCCCCCGCATACCCCCGCATGGGTTCCGGCAGGATCGCCAGATTGCCGGACTGCCAGACGGGAATGATAAAATCGCCATCTTTTGTCATGATTTGGGCCTCTTCCGGCTCGCCCCATTCCCGGATCACCGCCTGACGGAACGCCTCCGGCAAAGCGGCAAACCATTCCCGGTATCGGGCAAAAGGAACGCGCACCACATCTCCGGCACGGCAAAGTTTTTCCAATTCCCCCGGGGCCCACTGCCCCACATTCCGCACACCTGCCGTAAGACGGTCCGTCACAGCTTTTTCGCTGAACTGCTCCAAGCCGCCGGTATTGTATTTATTTTCCGCCAAAGATTTGAAGATCGCCGTCAAACTCCGGGGAACATTGAGATAACTTGCCCCGATATCCTGCTTCCCCCCTTCCGGATGATAAAAGAAAAGAGCGACTTTTTTTTCGCTGTTGACTTTCCGGCGCAGGGTGATCCATTTGGCCATGCGTCCGGCAAGGCGTTTCATATTGCCGGGGTTCGGAATAAAAACAGCTTCGCCCTGAACCATTTCCCGCCCGTAAAGCAGCGTGGGCTCGATCAAGCCGGAAACTTCCGGCGCAACCATGGCAAAGGCCACCGAAAAACGGTTCATCCCCTGCGGCGAATCCTGCCATTGAGCCGTTGTCTGCCGGTAAAGAGTAAGCGCATTGACGACCGGCAGATCCAAATCACGCAACGCATTTTGCAGAACAGGACTCAATCCCGCTTTGAATTTGAAGGAAAACGCCGCCACGCCGTCCACCCGGGCTTTGCCCTGACGGTCCAGCAAAAATTCCCGGATCAAGTGCACTTCATCCCCGAAAAAACAAACAGCCTCCAGTCCCTGATCGGCAAACGCCTTTACCAGAGGCCGCAGAAAAACAGCTTTTTCCGGCGTTCCGGAAGCTCCGTAAATCAAAACCGCCACCCTGCCCCGGAATTGCGGCGGCAGCGGATGACGGGCGAACCACGCCCCGGCATCCTGCCAGACTGCGCCTGTGGCAGGATCGATGATCCCCGCCTGCGGCCCTTTTTCCGGTGCCGGAACATGGAGCGGGATCTGCAGCTCTTTCCGGAGAAGGTACAGCACCATATTCCGCAAATTGGCGGAACTTGGATATGCCCGGTACGCCGCCACTTCCGGCTCCATGGGGAAAATACAATGCGCCAAAAGTCTTTCCGGAATACGGCTCCGCAATGCCGGAGAACCCAGAAGATGGATCTTCTTCTTTTCCAATCCCGGCGATTCCGCAAGGAATTTGCGGAAATCCGCCACCAGCCCATTGGCAATGATCAGATCCGCCCGGGCGATCTCCGCCTGCAAAAGGGCGTTATTGGAAGCATCCGGGATCATCCGGAAACGGACGCCCGGCGGCAGTTTCAGCCCGGCAAAAGCCCGACGGGCCTCCCCCGCCATGGAGGGCCCGGCAAGGAACAAGGCACATTTTTCCGCCCCGGTCAGATGCGGAAAAACTGTCACTAAAATCAAAAAAATGGCAAAAAAATGTTTCATCACTCTTCCGGCACATAGATCGTGGTGCCATCCTCCAGACGGTAAGCCGTCCCGAGGCGCACGCCCCTGCCCTCGGCTTTTTCCTGCGATTGTTTCAGGTGTTTCACCGTTTTCCCCTCACGGGTAATGATTTCGATCTGCCCGGCTTCATTGACTTTCGCCCGGGTCTTCCCCTGAAAAATATCCTGCCCGGTACGGGTCATCAAGGCAAAAAGCAGAGCCACCACAAACACCAGCGCAATATCAAAAAGATTCCCCACAGAAGCCATGGGGTCGTCATCACCGCCGGAAACAAGCGGCTCATGGGAGTGCATAAATTTCATCGGCACACTTTCTCCGTAATAAATTCGATCTGCCGGATGTCTTCGGCGATCCAGCGGCTTTTGACCGCATGGAGAACATAGGCAAGACTGCCCACTGCCAGCCCCACCACGGTGGTGGTAAATGCCACCACAAGTTCACTGCTGGCAAGCTGCATTTCCCCCTGCCCCACACCGGCAAGCGCGCTCCCCATGGGGATCAAGGTCCCCAGAAGCCCCAGAGCAGGAGCCACACGGATCATCATCCGGTAAATATCCAGGGTTTTCTTGCGTTCAGCCACAGCCTCCCTCATCCGGTACATCACGGCGGCATCATCGCTCCGGTCTGAAACAAGGAGCATATCCCGGTAACGCCGGACGGCGCCGGAAAAAGCAAACGCCGTCACAGAATCCCGATCCGGGTCAAAACCACCGGCTTTAGCCCGCTCCATCCATTCCCCCAGAAAACGCCCCGATGCCCAAACCATATACACTGCCGCCAATGACAGTAAAATCAATACAGGGTAAAGCAGTACTCCGGAGACCAGAAAGACAAAGGTCTTCAACAAATCAAATACGATCATATTCTTTTTTCCTTATATATAAGTATTTTCAGCACTGTACCTGGCATAAACTTCATTTTCAGGAATGCGGACGGCAAAACAGGGGAACCCGGCGCAATAAAAGAATCAGTCATCGTTCAGTCCCCCGCCTGTTTTTTAATCCGCAAAATCCCCATCCGGCAAGGAAGAGAACAACTCCGCCAGACAATATCCCCCATGCCGACCGGATTTCCGGCATGGAAGTTCCGGCGGCTATGCGGTACATATTTTCCACCTGTTCCAGATTGGGAACCAGCAAAATCAATCCTGCAAAATACATCCCCACAAAAATCATGAGCCGCCCCGTCAAACGGTGCGCATCCAGCCGTCCCGCTCCGGTCAGAAAACGCAGAACGGCGA
Organism: Lentisphaeria bacterium; assembly: GCA_017457105.1. Classification (GTDB taxonomy): domain Bacteria; phylum Verrucomicrobiota; class Lentisphaeria; order Victivallales; family Victivallaceae; genus UBA1776. The sequence goes on from JAFTIA010000047.1 coordinate 22,895, forward strand.
GAGTTCCAAAGTTTACTGCAAAAAAGACGGCCGTCATCACCCAGCCGATAAAATTCTGTTCCGGCATCAACAGCCGCCCCAGCGCCACCGAGAGCAGGATCGCCCCGGCACAAACCGGGCAAGGCACCGCCAACAGCCAGCCGGCACGGGATCGCCGGTGACTGTGCCGCCCCGTCAAAAGCAAAACGCCCCAGAGAAAAAAGGCAGCGGCACTCACCAGGTGCAACGCGGCTCCGCCCTGAAAAAATTGGGGATCACGCAGAAAAAACAGAGGATTGGTGGAATGATGCCCCGTAACTGCAATGGCAGCCAGCCAGAGGATGAAATACGCCGCCGATGTCCCCGCCAGAAACCATTTCTTTTTAGCAGGAACCATATCGCCGGAAAGAAGATAAAACTCCCCGGCCGCAGTTTTGAAAGCAAAAACCGCTACGGAAAAAAACAATCCGGCAAAAAGAGCGATCAATTCCTCTTTCACGGCAGCAAATCCTTCTCCCGTTCCGGGTTATAAAAATCTGTACCGGATTCTCCAATATACCCCACAGGATCGATCATGGCACAAACATGAGCCGTATTCAGAGTCCCGGGCGGTTCGGAAGAAACATGTCCATCCCCCCATGCGGCGTTGGCAAACCGGTTATGACGGAAATGAGTGGTCCCGCTGGTGGCAGAGGAATATACCGTACTGGTACTGCCGTCGCTTGCCGTGTAACAGAATTTGGGATAAAGATACACGGAATACCGGATACGCTCATACGCAGAACTGCCCTTTCCGGAACTGGCACAATCGGCAAACATGACCGTTTGAGCAAGTTTTCGCATCCGGGAGCGTTTGCTGTACGGGGCATTGTATCCTCCGAACCACTTGCCATTATAACCATACCCGCCGCCATGGGGTGCCGCAGACAAATCTGCCAACCGTGCAGAGGGACAGCGCATCAAATCTGCTGAATGATTGTAATAAGCCCCCAGCAGCAGGTTATCCGTAAGGTCAAAAGCCGAAGAGGATTTCACACCGCACCAGTAATTGCCAACCCCGGACCTTCCGGATGCCGTGCTGTACGGGACAAAGAATCCATCATGATCATCCGCATACATTGCGGCCGAAGCCACGATCTGCTTCAAATTTCCGGCACAGCGGACGGCTTGAGTCTTCCCCCGGGCATTCTGCAAAGCGGGCAAAAGCATACTTGCCAGAATAGCAACGATTGCAATAACAACCAATAGCTCGATCAGCGTGAACGCTGATCGAATGAAGCACGGCTCCGCCGTATGAAGCATTTTCCTGCGGAAAATATGAAGCGCGGCTTCGCCGTATGAAGTGCGCCCTTGCGGGCGTAAGGTTATGCTCTTTGGA
>JAFTIA010000048.1 GCA_017457105.1 Lentisphaeria bacterium
CATCATATCTCCCTCGGAGGCCGCGGCAGAAGTGCCGACTTCGTCCGTGATCTTGGAAATCAGGTCCATTCGCACAGGAAATACACGGGTCTGCATATTGTCCACCGTCGTACCGATGGTCACGCCGTCATTATCCACACGGTATTTCAACCCCAGATCCTGACAGATATACCGCAATGCCTCGCTCAACGGAATATTGGAGAAACGCATATTCACCTTGTTCAGCAAAGCGCGTTCCGCATCCGTCATGGAAATACTGAAATTCACCCCTTCATGCAGCGGGTCATAAGTGCGGCTGCGCTGATTCAGGTGTTTGACCACTGCATTGATGTCCGATTCGTCAAATTCCAGAGAAGGCAGGATGATCCGGTCCAGCTTGGCAAACATGTCCGCAGAAGGTGCATTGGATTCGGCTTTTTCACCCTCCTGGGCATCATTCCCGCTGCTGACAGGATCCATCCAGCGCCACATCATTGCCGCCATCACACCCTGCATGTCCGCTTCACGGCGGGCAACACCGGCCGTGTACATTTTGTCGTAAATCTTTTTCAGCGTACTGGTTGCACTGACATCAAAGGGATCAATAAGATAGATTTTTTCCAGCGCATCCACTGCGGCGGCATATTGCTTCTGCTGGATAAAGGTATTCGCCTGACGGCGCAGGATCTCAATTTCCTTCTTATTGGCAGAATAGTTTTCATCAAACTGTGTCAGAGATGCTTCATTTGCCGTTGCAATGGTCTTCAGCCGCCCCTGACAATCCCGGGTCAAAGCATCCACCTGTGCGGCAAACTTTGCTTCCCCACGGAGCCATTCAGCATAAAGATCCCCGGGGATCGCCAGCAACTTGGCACCATTGCGGGTAACATACACAAATCCGTGAGCCCGCCGGAATGTCGTCAGAATATCCGCAGAATCAGCCAATGCCCCGTTGTAATCTTTCCGGGCATATTTTTTACGGGCATCAGCAAGCTGACGGGTCGCCCTTTCTTCGCACAACTGATTATATTCCATCAGCAGATCCGCATAACGGTTCAACGCCTCATTGCCGGGAACGGCACTGAGTTTAATCAGCGCCTGCTCCATCTTCACCCTGGCATCGGCAAACTTTCCATTTTGCCAAAGTTCCTTTGCCTGCGCAAAATCTTTTTCATTTTCAGCGATCCGGCTTCCCCGCGCCGCATCCTCTTTTTCCGACAATTTTTTCATCTGATATTCGGAATGTGTCAGAATTCGCTCGCCGCCACTGCATACCGTTGCCGCTGCACACAACAGCCCTGCGACAGCCAACACACGGATCCGGCTTTCTCCGATCGCTCCACTCATCTTTTTCACCCTTGTTTCTTTATCCATAAATATTTTTTAAAATCACATCATCGGCGTATCAGGGGACGACCCTAACTCCGACTGGGTCCGCGTCAGGATACGTTCGCTTTCCCGAATCTTCCCGCGACAGGTAATGGGTTCAGGAACCATTACCCCCTTTTTGCCACGGGAACTTTCCTGCAGGAACACCTGCTTTTTCTCCTGATCGATCTTCACAACCACATACCTGGAACGCCCTGTACGCCTTGTCCCGACCCGGAATTCCTGACCGACACTCAAAATGTGCAATTTGCCACTGCCGAGATCCCGGATCTGAGCCTTGGCATCCGGCGTATAAACATCTTTGCCAATCTGCATGCGGATCTTCACGCCGTTATCGGACACAACATCAATGTAGGATTTATCAATAGGATTGCCGCTGGCATCCTTTTCGGAAAGATCAAGGACAATATCTTTAACCGTGTAATCCTCATCTTCAATACGGATACGCTCATTCAACATGGTCAGTTCAGTACGCTGTTTATCCGTCAGATTGATCTGAACATCCCAGCGGGTCTTGTCTTTCGGGTCCGGTGCCATAACAGCTTTCAACTGCAAAGGCAGCTTCACCCGTTCAATTTTCTCCACAACCAGCCGATGCCACATCGGCGGACGACTCGTTGCCCGATTCAAAGAAGTTTTCTGTCTGTATTCATAAAGATTGGAAAATCCATCCTTGTCCAAGTCATCCAGCACATTGAACGGATCATTTTCAGCCAGACCGTACTGCCGCTTGACATCATGAGGAATACCGCAACCATCCGGGTCTTCTGCAGTAACGACCCCGGCACGCTGAAGATTTACACCCTTGGGAGGCGCAGAAAGCAACTTGCCGCACCACGGGCAACCCTCTTTTTTATTCCCGAAATAATACATCGGGATCACACGCTCGCACCCATCATGCCCGCACCGGGCGGCCCCAAAAGTCACCACCAGATCGGAGTAAAAATGCTGATAACGGCTGCCGGGACGGGACTTACTGGCAATCCACGGAGCGATCCCGAACAAATTCCGATTAAGCTCGTAATTTTCAGGACTGTTTCCCTCACTTTCCACAGCCCGCTTGAAATCAGCAGGACGGGTAGGGATCTTCAAATCTTCTTTACTGATACTTCCTGTATCCCGCATGATCCCCGCCAGATAGACCATGGAGCCAATAAACATAATCAGAAGACCTGCCAGCAACAGCTTCTCATAATGACGCTTGATAAATTCCAAAATAAGCCTCCGTCACCTTCTCCGTCATTCCAATTCCGGGTCCGCCAAATACACATATTCCACATCAAAAACCGCTTCACAATTCGGACTGCCGCCGAAAAGCATACGCCCGTAACCGGAACGCTTGTCATACGGTTTTGCTTTTTCCTCTGCAAGAATCTGTTCCGGCGTTTTCACCTGAACCTTCTGCCCCGCAGGATCCTCCATCATTCCGGGCATCCCCGGATCCATGGGCATGGCAACCTGACGGCGGCGATTCCCCATGTCCGGCATCCCGGGATTATTGCTGTTGCTTTCTGCAGTCCCGGCACCTTCCAGTTCATCACGCTGCCGCAACGCTTCTTCACGCCGGGCCTGCATGACCGACGCAGCACCATCCTCCGCATAGAGGAAAATGCTCCGGACAATATACATCCGTTTTTCTTTGGCCGCATCATTCAACATCTTTACCAGACCGCGAATGCGTGCAATATCACCGGTAACACTGAATGTGTAGTGATACACAACATAACGGCCGATTTTTTCACCGGCGTATTTATTGCGGATGATAAAACTGTTGATCGAACCGACCTTGGACATGGCAATGCGGCGCACAAGATCGCCGATCACTTCCCCGTTCTTAACGATATCCACAATATCTTCGGGGCGGGGATCCTTTTTCAGATCAAAACCAAAAGCCCCGGCATCGCCCAACAGTTCCACCCGGGTCTGGGATTCTTCTTCATCCTCTGCATGATCGGCATCTTTCTTTTTCTTCTCGGCGGCACGGGCCTGCTCTTCCGGAGTCAATGGCGGCGTGGCACAAAGTTCCTGCATCCGCTGCGCCATGGGAACAATAAACTCCTGCATACAGAGTTCCGGCCGCCCTTCAAAATTCCGGGGCGCCCCGAGAACTGCAAGCAAAATATCATTCTGATTGCTTTCGGTGATTTTTTCCACCGTCAACTTCTGGTATTCCTCCCGGAATGCCGCCACCGCCTTCTGCCAGCGTTCTGCACATTCAGAGGGAGATAATTTCAGTTCGGCAGCCCAATTATGCTCGCCGCTCAAGCCCTGACTGAAACGCTCATAAAAACGATAACGCCCCCCGGGGGACTTCCGGTCTTCATCCCCCTCCCAGGCGGCACGGAAGGTTTCCAGAAACTTCTCTTTGTCAACCCCCAATACCTTCACAAAGGCATCCAGAGCCGCACCTTTGATCTGCCCGAAATGCGGCAGAAGTTCAGCCGTCTTATCCTTGAAAAACTGAATATCCTTCTGCATCGGCTCCACATTGCCCGCAACCGGCGCAGGAGACTGCTTGATCAACTGGAGAATTTGCGACCGCAATTCTTCCGCCTCGGAATGATAACGGAACATCTGTGCATGCCCCAATACGGCGAATGCCAACAGGACGATCGCCCCGATAATCGTGCCGCCCATAACAATGAACAACACCATATTGTCTTTTACAAAACGATTCATGCTGCGACCATCACTTCCTGATAGGTTCCTTGAGTTTTACCAATACCACAAAAGATGTCAAACCATCCTTCACATGACCGGCTTCGTGAGACAGCAATTCATATCCATCCTTTTCGTTGGAGAAATATTTGCTGGTCTTGAGCTTCTGCCGGAACTTGTCCTCGATCAAAGTCGCCTCGCCACGGAGTGCCAGAGTGTAAAAATGCAGTTTCAACTCCTTGACTTCGGTGATCAGCTCCGGATGCTTGTGGCGGAGCGTAAAATCTTCTTTCGGTTTGGCCGCTGATGCAGAAGGATCTCCGCCGCCTGCATCCATGGGACCGAACAACCCGGGATCCATCATCATATCATCCATGGCAGACTGATTCTGCGCAGGGGCAATTTCTGTACCTTTTCCCTCCAGAGATACCAGGAACATATTGTTCGGGATCATAGACTGCAATTCCAGAAGCATATCTGTCCAGGAGGAACGGGCGCGAACAAAAGACATGGCTTCTTCGTATTCGCCTCTGGCAGAACCCAACTCCCCGTTCAATTTTTTGATCCGGGACTGCATCTTCAGCGTCTTCTCCACTTCCCCACGGGTTTCCCGCACCATCTGATTACTCTTTTCAGCACGATGCAGAACTGCCATCAGGAAGCATGCCAGACAGAAGAGAATCAACAAAGCACTTCCGTAAAAATAGGGGCGTTTCTGCACAAAATCCTGCTGGAATATGATCCGCTCCGGCACCAGAGAAATATCCACCGGGCAAATCCCCAGATGACGCAACCCCATCCCGATAAGTTCAGAGAACATGGGAGCAATATCCAACAATTTCTGCCGGTTCACCTCTTCGCCGATCTGGATACCGATAAAGACATTCAGATAGTCCACATCGATCCGCAGTTTTTCCTGGAAAAATTCCTGCGTATAATGCATCAGCGAACCGCCGCCGGCCAGCAGCATCCGTTTCGGCGTTGTCCCGCCATGCGCACTGCGCCATACACTGAACGAACGGTTGATTTCACCGTGCAAACGGGTCATAACATTACGGGCAATCTTGGAAATCGTGGCAGCCACTTCCGATTCCGGCTCATCATAGGCACCGCCCAGCGCAACAAAACCATAGCGGACCTTCAAATCCTCCGCTTCCTGGAAACTGATATTGAATTCCTTACTGATCTGGGCAGTGATCGTATCCCCTGCAATAGGAATATTTCGTACAAAAATACGTTCCCCTTCCGCAATTACCAGACTGGTACAGCGGGCACCGATATTCAACAGCAAGGTACTGGTTTCGTCCTGACACTGCCCCACTTTGGCCGCATTGAACATGGCCACAGGGGCAATATCCACCGAAAGAACCTTTTTGCCGGAATTGAGAATCACATCGGTATAAGCATCGATCTGGTCGCTCTTCACGGCTACGAACAATGCTTCAAATTCGTCCACATCCTCCACTTCCACCTTGGGCTGGGACTGGTCTTCCCCGACAACAGTTTCGATTTCACGCTCCACCTGCACGGTGTGCTTCAAAAGCTGATAGCCCCAAACGACTTCATTCATGTCATAAGGGACTACCGTACTGGCTTCAAATTCAACGATTTTTGCCACATTGGCACTGCTGCCGCTCAACTGGGGCAGTTTGGAAAGACGGGAGAAGGAAGATGCCCCGGAAATGGAAAGATTGACCGCCTTCGCTTTAAACTCATTTTCGGCCAGCAGAGCGTTATAAGCCACGGCAAAAGACAAAACCGGATCCATTTCCCGATCCGAAAGCTCTTTGACCGCAAAACGCTGCAAGACAATAGCTCCGCTTTCGGTAGTCCCGAACTCCGCCATCTTCAGGCAACCGCCGCCGATATCCACTGCTAAGACTGTATTTTCCTGTTTCGCCATGATCTGCTGTTCTACCCGTTTATCTTCCTGTTGCTCGCTCTCTAAACCTCTATTTACAGACCTTACTTCTGAATGTTCTCGTTATTCTGCGATTGAACATTATCGTAAATCAGGTCATAAAAATCATAGTCAAAATACACCCACGGGGTTTTTTCTTTGGAATAAAGACCTCCCCGCAAAAATGTTACATTCCGATAAGGCTTTTCATATTCCTTCATCCGGGCTGACACATTTTTATAAATCCGGCTGTCCGGCAGAACCAGCTGACCGTTTTTGCCGGATACCGCCCAATAGCCTTCCCCTAAAAGCACTCGCCCGGGACCGTAAAACGCCACCCGGAACATCCGGATGGCCTTCAACGCCCCCTGCGCATCTCCGCAATAACGGGCAAGAAGCATCGGCGGCACATAAAAAACCCCGGTATGATCCTTGCCATCCGCCTGAATGGTAAAAAAGCGGGTTTTTCCACTCAATACAACATACCGGGCCTCTTTCCCCTCCCGGACAATGACCAGAGTACCTTCCATGGTAACATCATCGTACCAGGCATCTCCTGTCTTTTTTGCCTCCGGAATAAAGTCCACATACGCGCGCAACCAGCGGTTCTTGCCGCCGGAACGGGCCCGGCTGCTTTCGTTATCATACTTGGGAACCGGTGTGGAGCGCAGCGAAAAAGAGATGTCTTTAATGACAAAAGGATCCGCTGACGCACCGCTGACAGCAAACAGCACCGCCATCACTGCACATATCACACCCTTCATCACTTACACCTCTTATTGTTTGATCCGCTTTATTTCTTTGCCGCAGGCTCCGCCGTTTTTGCGGCAGTGTCCGCAACCGCCTCTGCGGCTCCGGCCTTGTGAACTTCGGCACTGATCGCTGAAAGTTCATCTTTCCCGCGATAACCATGCCCGATCAGCGTAGCCAGAACCAATGCGATCACAAAAAAGATCGCCGTAAGCCACACAGTCGCCTTCGTCAGATGACTGCCTGCCTGACCACCCAGAACAGACTCGCCAACACCGCCGAACGCAGACCCCATCCCGCCGCCTTTGGACGGCTGGATCAGGATCAAACCGGTCAGCAGCAAGCCGGCCAGAACCACCAACGCATACAGTATTACGGTTATAACGCCCATACCATTTTCTCCATCTCCGGCACCCCGGATTGAACAATGACACAATAAAGTCTTACAAAAGACAATAATACCATCCCCCGGAAAAGTCAACCCTTTTTCCGGAGGATAGTGAAAAATTTTTCAATTTTTTTGCAGAACTGTCTGCAAAAGTCGCCTTTGCCGACAAAATTTTGTCAGCAACCGGCCTTGCCTTCAATGGCCTGCTTCACCAGATTGGCAAAGCTGTCCGCTTTCAGCGCAGCACCGCCGATCAGACCGCCATTGATATCCGCCTGACTGCAGAGAGCCGCCGCATTTTCCGGCTTCATACTGCCGCCGTACTGGATCACCACGCCCGCTGCCGCTTCTGCACCGAACTTGTCAGCAATGAATTTCCGGATGAAACAATGGGTTTCTTCTGCCATTTCCGGCGTGGCAGTTTTGCCGGTACCGATGGCCCAGACCGGTTCGTATGCCAGGATCAGAGACGCCACGGTTTCGCCGGAGAGACCTTCCAGACCGCCAGCCAGCTGGGTCGCAAGAACTTCTTCCGTGCGGTTGCCGGTGCGTTCTTCATCCGTTTCACCAATGCAGATGATGGGCTTCAGACCGGCAGCCAGGGCAGCCTTGACACGGGCATTGACCGTCTGATCGGTTTCGCCGAAATACTGACGACGTTCGCTGTGACCGATGATCACATATTCCACACCGGTTTCCTTCAGCATGGCAGCAGAGATTTCACCGGTGAATGCCCCGGATTCCGCCCAATGGATATTCTGGGCACCGACTTTGATATTGCTGCCGGCAGCGGCTTCCACCACAGCGGAAAGCGTGGTAAAAGGCGGGCAGACAATGATATCCGCTTTGGAGGAGCAGACATCTGCGACCAGCGGCTTCAGCGCTTCCACCAGAGCCTTGCCTTCGGAAGCGGTTTTGTTCATTTTCCAGTTACCGGCGATAACGACTTTACTCATTTGAACCCTCATGTTTCTGGTTGTTAATAGTTGAAATTGTTGTAATATAGCACACTTTTGCGTTTTTTGCAAATCCGGAGGCACCCGTGACAGGCAGTTGCGGGCATCACACTTTCCGGCTATATTTTCAACGCAGGGTTGACAAGCCGGAGGCAACAGTGTATATTACCGTTAAATGAAGTATTTTTGTGCATCCGGAAGCCGGCGATCCGGGAGACCTGTATTTTAGGAAGGACTTTCTATGTCAACTGTATCTCCACTGAGAAAGCGGTTCGGGGCAAGACTCCGGACTCTGATTCTGAATTCTCCTCACAAACAATGTGATTTGGCTAAAGCTCTGGACATTTCCAATTCTGCGGTTTCTCAAATGCTGATCGGGAAAATCATTCCCCGCCATACGCAACTGAAAGTCATCTGCAATCTGCTGGCACTCTCCAGAGATGAAGAATTGGAGCTTTCCAGTTTGCTGCTGAATATCCGCAACGGCGAATCCAATCCCCGCAGCCGGTTCAACCAAATGTTTGCCGCCGCCTGCCGGGAACAGAGAATTTCTCTGGAACAGCTGGCTCTTCAAACCGGAGTATCGCTTTCCCGGCTTCAACTTTTTGAAAACTGTTTTGATGCGATCCCTCTTCTGGATGAAATCAATCGCCTTGCTCCGGTTCTTGCATGCACCCCGGAAGATATGGTTCTTGCGGCAGGACTGGGACGGACGACCTCCAAATCGGACGGCTCCCTCTGCATTGCAGAACCGGCAACCGAATACAAGATCAACCATTCCGGCAGATTTCTGCCGCTGGTGGAACTTTCCAGCATGAAAAGTTACCGGAAACCCATGTCCATCCACTCTTTTGCAGCGCAAAAGGCTACCCGCCAGACCTGCCGGGGAGATAATCTGCCGGTCCCCGCCGTTGCCATTACGGCTTCGGCCCGGAAGCTGCAGCTGGGGATCTCCGGCGAAGTGATTTTGCTGGTATCTGACCAACTGCCCCCCGGCTATCGGGATTGGGAGCTTTTTTCCGATAAAGACAATAATTTCCGCATCCGGGAACGGAAAAGCGGCACATGGAAACTTTTTCAGATCCCCGGTGACGGCAATGCCAAATCCATTGGCAATTATGCAGTCTGGTCGCTCTATATTCTTGAACTGATCTTCTGCCCGATCCCCAGCGGCATGGTGAAATAACAGCCGGACTTTTTATGACCCTTATCCATGTTATATTGCTGGCGATTTTTCAGGGGATCGCAGAATTTCTGCCCATCAGTTCCTCCGGTCACCTGGCGGTATTAGGGAAATGGCTCGGGCTCGATCCGGAAGCCAATTTTACGCTTGGGATCGTACTGCATGCCGGGACACTGCTGGCGATTCTTGCCTTTTATTGCAAAAGTCTGCTTCGTTTTGTCAAGCTCCAGCGGAACAGACTTGCCGGAATGGTACTGCTGGGCAGTGTGCCGGTGGGGATCCTCGGGATTTTTTTCAAGGAAAAAGTGGAATTTCTTTCTGCCAATTTGTGGATCGTCGGCACCCTTTTTCTGGTGACAGCGGGGATTCTTTTTCTCTCGGAAAAACTTTATAAAAAACGGTCGGATGCGGGCGATCCCGGATATTCGTCGGACGATCTTACCTGGAAACAGGCTCTTTCCATCGGGGCGGCGCAGGCGGTGGCTCTGCTGCCGGGGATCAGCCGCTCCGGCTCCACCATTGCTGCGGGCATGGCGGCCGGGTTGAACCCGGCGGCGGCGGCGGAATTTTCCTTTCTCCTTGCCATTCCCGCCATCGGCGGAGCGGCACTGCTGGAATTTCTGGAACTTGCCCGCGGCGGATTTGCAGATGCGGGCGATCCCGGACTGCTGGTTGCGGGCTTTACCGTTGCGGCGGTCGTGGGTTATATTTCCCTTGCTCTGCTGTTGAAGATCCTGAAAAAGGGCAAACTTGCCCTTTTCAGCATTTATCTCTGTTTTGCGGCGGCGGCAGTCTTTCTGAAACAACTCTGCGGAGCGGCATAAATGGATACCCCTCTGCTTCAGGTGGAACATTTGAAACTGTATTATCCCGTACGGAGCGGGCTTTTCGGCAAAAAGCGTTTTGTCCGTGCGGTAGATGATATTTCGCTGGTGATCCGCAAGGGGGAAACGGTGGGACTGGTGGGAGAATCAGGGTGCGGGAAAAGTTCTCTCGGGCGCGCCATCGTCCGGCTGGAAACACCTCAAAGCGGCAAAATTTTGCTGAACGGGCAAAATCTTCTTTCCTTGAAAGGCAGGGTGTTACGAAAACACCGCCGGAATCTGCAAATGATTTTTCAGGATCCTTACGGCTCATTGAATCCCCGGTTGTCCATCCGGTCAGCGCTGGATGAAGTCTTGCGCCTGCATTCCGGGCTGGACAAAGCGGCACGGACCGCCCGGGCGGAAGAGTTGATGACCATGGTGGGGCTGGATCCCAGCCAATTAGACCGGTATCCGCACCAGTTCAGCGGCGGACAGCGGCAGAGGATCGGCATTGCCCGGGCACTGGCGTCCGATCCGGCATTGATCGTGGCAGATGAACCGGTATCGGCACTGGATGTAAGTGTGCAGGCTTCCATCATCAATCTTTTGCAGGAGATCCGGGAAAAAACGGGGACCGCATTTCTTTTTATTGCCCATGACCTGGCTGTGGTGGAGCATATCAGCAGCCGTATCGCAGTGATGTATCTGGGGAGGATCATGGAAAGCGGTCCTTCTCACGAAGTTTGCGCCCATCCCCGGCATCCTTATACCCGGGCACTGCTTTCGGCAGTACCCACGATCCAGCCGGACGGGAAAAAGCGGATCCTTTTGAATGGCGATGTGCCGTCGCCGCTCTCCCCTCCGGAGGGTTGTCCCTTTCATCCCCGCTGTCCCTATGCGCAAGAGTGCTGCCGCCGGGCGTGTCCGCCCCTGACGGAAGATCAGACGGGCCGCGCCGTCCGCTGTTTTGCCCCGCTGGAGCCGGAAAAAAAGTCAATGACAGATACAGGAGAATAAATCAAGATGCCCCCTGCCACGCCCCAATCCCCCATTGTTATTCTTGCCCCCGGCCGCATGGGGGATATTGTTACAGCCGAACCCATTTTCCGGCAGGCACATCAGGCGGAACCGGATCGGGAGGTGATCTTTGTCACCCGTCCGCCTTACGCAGATATTTTGCGGACATGCCCCTATATCAGCAGAATCATCACCAAAGAAAGCAAGGAAGATATCCAATCCATTACATCTGAATTCCCGAAGGATACCAAATTTATTTACATCAATCTGAAGAGCGGTATTACGCCGCCGCCGCAAACGGCACTTCAGCATCCGCTGGATCGCCTGACAAAGCTCTCGCCCAGTCTTCTGAACACTTTCCAACAGAGCAACGGGTTGCCGGAAACGGATGATGCGCCCCGATTCTATTTGGACGAAAATGTAAATCTTCCGGATGTTCTTCCGGAAAAATATGTGGTTTTTCATTGTTGCAGCCAGGGAAAATCCCGGCAATGGCAGATCCGCAAATTCCAGCAGTTGGCGGAGTGTTGTTTTGAACGGAATATTGCCGTGGCAGAAATCGGTTTTGAACCCATGCTGAACATGGTTCACCCGCTCTATCTGCCTTTATGCGGGAAACCTGATTTGCATTATTCTGCCCGGATCATCCGCCATGCCATGGCACTGGTCGGCGTGGAAAGCGGGATGCTTCACATTGCCAATGCGTTTTCCATCCCCGGATTTATTCTTACGGGGAAATTACGGGACAAAGCCTGGTACAACCATTATTGCGGGAAATACCGCACCGGGGATCAGGCGAATTTCCTTCGTTTTTATAACTGTCATCCGCTGGAATTGCCGCTGGAGCCGGCGAAATATGCCCTATCCAGATTTCTTGACGGAACGCCCCTGACCCGAACGGAGTGCGATATTTTCTGTTTGCAATATCAACTGGAACAACTGCAAAACAGGTGGTATGTGCAACTGGCAAAGGCGGCATCAAAGCCGTTCCTGCTGCTGCAGGAACGGAAGAATTTCCATCTCCGGGCAAAACGCAAATGAGTGAAGGAAAATTCCGATGAAAAAAATTCCATTATCCATGGAACTGCTCCGGGGCGTTCACCATTTGGAAGAAACAGAACAGGGTGTGATGCTCCAGCGGATGCCTTCCGGCGTAATGAAACTTTATCAGGCGGATCCCAACCGGGTCTTGCGGGCGCAGTGCCCCGCCGGGGTACGGATCACCTTTTACACCGATTCCGCCACTGTCAAACTGCCGTACACTTTCGGGCGGGAATCCCGGCAAATCTATGCCTTTGATGCTTTTGTGGACGATACCCCGGCGGAATCCACTTCTGAAAACGGCGTTTTTTCTATGACACTTCCCGGAGGGAAACGCAAGGTGGAGATCCTTGCCCCCCATCTGGTGGAATGTTTCTTCGGGGATCTGGAGATCGACCATCAGGCAGAACTCACCCCCGCAGAACCGGCAGAAGGGAAAAGACTCCTTTTTGTGGGGGACTCCATCATGCAGGGAATGACCACCACTTCCCCCGCCAAAACCTATGCGGACAAACTCACCCGTGCCGGAAAGATGGATTTTTACAATCTCGGCATCGGCGGCATGACGGCGGATCCCCGCTGGGCGGCATTGATCGCCGGGGAATATGAATACAGTCAAGTGATTTTCAGTTTGGGTGTCAACGATTTTGTTTCCGGCAAATGCCTTGCAGATTACCGGCAGGATATGACGGATTTTCTTTCCCATTTTGCAGGGAAACCCATGGTGATCCTTTCCATGACACCTTTTTCCTCCTCGCCGCAGACCAATGCTTTCGGTGAAACGGCCGATCAATTCCGGGCCTGCGTGCGGGAACTGGCGGAAAGCCGCCCGGATACCCTTTTTATAGACGGCACATCCCTTTTGCCGGATGATCCGCAGTTTTATGTTGACGGCCTCCATCCCAACGATGCCGGGGCGGAACTTTTTTACCGTAATTTAGCGAAATATTTGTTATAACCCCCAAAAGGAGTTTTTATGTACCGGCTCTTTCTGATCGCAAGCTGCTTTGCAGCCATCACCGTCAGTGCCGCCAATCTGCTGCCGAACGGCGGCTTTGAAGAAAAAAAAGCGTGGCGGCCCCACGGCCTTGCAAAAGGAGTGGACAAAAATACAGTATTCCTCTACGAAACTGCGGCAGCCCGTACCGGAAAATGGGGCATCCGGATCAACGATTTTTGGACCCATGCCAAGAGTTACCCCATTTGCCGCATTGCCCCGGTGCCCGGAGCAGAAGCGTTCAAGTTCAGCTGCTGGGCAAAAGCTCCGGAGGGCAAAACCCAGGTCTTCCGTATAGGGGGGTTCATCCCCTACATCAAGCCGGACGGCAAAATCGGCAACCGGCACTGGGTGGAAAAAGAATTTACCGCCACCTCCCAGTGGCAGAAATTTGAAATGATTTTCCCCAACGATCCCCAGGCAAAAGAGGTCGGCGTCCTTATCGGAGCCACAAGCAAAGACCGCAGTCTGACCGGCACCGTTCTGGTAGATGATGCGGAACTTGTCCCCTGCAAGCTTCCTCCCAAACCGAAAAAAACATCAGCTCCGCCACCAGCGTTCAGAGCTTCAAAAGTCGATTTTCTGAAAGCCGATGTTGCCCCGGATCCGGCACGCAGCCAATATATCTCCAAAGGAATGAGCCTTCTCCCCGGCCAGCCGGACCGGACAAGCGATCCCGCCGCCCAGCCGGATATCCAGTTCCGGAAAGTCAATATCCCCCGGGACGGGTATTACCGTTTTTACGCCCGGGTGGAAGGGCCGCGTATAGATGCCTTTGTCCGGCTGGGGATCCCCGGCTTCCCCTCCACCCGTACCACCGTCATGCGCCGCTCCATGTATTCCGGCGACCGGCGGGAAATCGGTGTTTATCCCATGAAAAAGGGCCTGCAAACCGTGACCCTTGTTCTGCCGGAGAAGCTGACGCTGACCGAATTTTACTGTACTTTTGACGGCCCCCGGCCGCTGCCGGAAGCCATTGCCAAATACAAGGCCCCCATCAAACCGGTCGGCCGTCCCCGGCTGCTTATTACGCAGGAAGGACTTGCCAAACTCCGGAAAAATATCCGCCATCCGGAAAATGCCCGGACACTTGCCGCCCTCCGCAAGGAAGCCGGGAGCAATGTTCATCTGGAAGCCATTCCCGGCTGTGAGATCACAGACCAGCCGGCTTTCCGCAAAAAACTCATTGCCCAGGCATTTTTCGCCATGGTGGAAAATGACAAAAAACTGGCAAAAGAAGTTGCGGACAACATGCATAAATTCATGACCGGCGTCACCGGCTTCCCCGGCTCCAACTATTTCTATGATATCCGGGATGTGATCTACGCCGGAGCCATTGTTTATGACTGGTGCTATGATGCCCTGACCCCGCAGCAGCGCAAAGAGATGGTGGAAGCGTTTTACCGTCTGGCGGTGCGGCTGGAAGTCTCCTGGCCCCCTCTGCGGCAGGCCATCACCATCGGGCACGGCAACGGCGGCCAGATCACCATTGCGCCTCTGGCATTTGCCATTGCCTGTTTTGATGAAGATCCGGAACCCTTCCGCATCATTACATACCGGGTGCTGGAAGAACTAATTCCCATGAAGGCCTATGAATACCGGTCGCCGCTCCATCCGCAAGGCTCCAATTACGGTTCTGCCCGGCTGTCGGCGGATCTTTTCTGCGCCACGGCATACCGTATCGCCTGCGGAAAAGAGATTTTCGATCCCAACATTTACAATACGCATCTCTACTGGCAGCTTCTGCGGCTCCCGGACACCTTCTATTTTGAAGAAGGGGATATCTGGGGCTTCACCCGTCCGCCGGAGGGGCTGGAAAAATGCCTGCTTTTCTGCCTTGCCGCACAAAAAGATCCGGCTGTCAAAGGCTTTTACCGGGGGTTGGATGCAGAAATGCACATCCCCATGTTCCACCTTCTGCTGAACGATCCGGAAGTACCGACCCTCAATCCGGCAGATACCACGCTGCCTTTCGGGTATCACTTCGGTCCGTTTCACGGCAGTTTGATCGCCCGTACCGGATTTTATTCGGATGAAGCGGCGGTTTACTGCAATGGCGGCAGCAAACACTCCACCAACCACCAGCATTATGATGCGGGGGCCTTCCAGATCTGGTTCCGCGGTCTGCTGGCGGCGGACATCGGGGAATACCAGTCCAGTTACGGCAATACATACGACATGAATTTTGACAAGCGGTCCATTGCCCACAACATGCTCCGGGTGTATGATCCTGCGGAATACTGGGGCAGGTACGATAATGACGGCGGGGTCCGCCTCCTGCCCCGTGCCGCCAAAGATCCCAAAGGCTATGAAAATCCCCTGCTGGATTATGGCAAAACCACCAGTGTCTCCATCGGCCCGGACAAAATGCGTCCGATTTACAGCTTTATGGCAACGGACCTGACCAGTGCCTACTCCAAAAAAATCAAGGACTATACCCGGATCGTCCTTTTCCTGAATCAGGGAGAAAAGGAACGCCCGGCAAGTTTCATTGTGCTGGATCTGTGCGAAGCCGCCAAGGCGGAATTCCCCAAGATCTTTCAGGTTTCCACCTATCTCCCGCCGGTGTTGAAGCCGGACTTTGTGGGACTTGCCAATGAAAATGGCGGCAGAGCCGATATGCAGATCTATTTCCCGAAACAGGTAAAGATCACTGATTACGCCGATGAAAATTCCGCCAGCAACCCGCTGGTGGGCAAAAAATATGAATTGCCCGTCCGGGGAACGGCAGGACACCACGCTCACCGTATTGAGGTGACTCCGGTACAGAAAAATGCCTTTGAGACCTTCCTTGTCCACTTCGGCATCCGGGGCGAAAAAGCTCCGGAGATCCCGCAGGAATACACCGATATCCAAACCGCCCACCTGATCCGGAGCGGGAAATACATGGTGACCCTGCCCAAGAGCATCGCTTTTGTGAAAAAGCCCATGACATTCACCGTGCCGGATGGCGGGGCGGATGTGCTGTGCTGTTACCTTGCCCCCGGCAAATGGAATGCGGCAGGGAAGAATTTCACCGTGAAAGCGGGCGAAAACACGCTGTTCCTGCGGGCAGAAGCGGGCGAATTGACCGTTTCCCCCGGCGAATTGGCCGGTGCGCCGGACTGTCAACTCCCCGGAAACATTGCTGCAAAAGCCAACCCCATATCTCAATTGATGATCGACGGCAAAGCTCTTCCGCAGAAACCCGTTGCCGTCAACGGCACACTGATGGTCCCTGTAAAAGCCTTCCCCCAAACGGAAAAATACTTCCAGTCGGGGAAAAAATCCATCCTTCTGAACGGGGTGAATGTGGATATGATCCAACCGGCACAAGAGATCCATGGTGAACTCTATGCTCCGGCATTTGCAGTGGCGGGCATTTTGCACGCCAGCGTAAAAGAGGATCTTTTCCTGAATCGCGCCACCTTTACCACACTCCCGCCTGACATCCCGGCAGTGGTTCAGTTTACGGGACACCGGGCCGAAAATCTGTACCGGATCCTGGACCGCCCCATTCTGCAAATGGGAAGAAACCTGAACTGGACAGCCTACGGCAAACAGGCGCAATTCACCGCCATTTTTGACCGCCCGACCATGGTCAGCGGCATGGAGATCTACTACACCTACGGGCTGGACAGAGTTTTCCCCATCAAGCTGGAAGCCAGTATGGACGGCAAAAACTGGACGGAAGTCTTTTCCGGCAAAAGCAGTCAGCAATTGAATGTTTACCGCTGGAAGCCATTCAAAATGCGTTATCTGCGCTATGTTGGCAACGGCGCAGAAAACAGTCCATGGACTTCGGTCGAAAGAATTTCTTTCCAGGTCCGTTAACTTTAACCGGGAAGGAATCATGCTTTTCGGTATTCCTGCATTGCTTGCTGTCGGGGCAAGCTGGAGTCTGGTAGGGGTCATCTTCGGGGATGCCCCCAAGCGGGGATTGGATATCCGCCTGCTGCAATTTTTCGGAGGAATCCTCTCTTTGCTTGCAGGAACGGTGATCGCCCTTTTCTTCCTGCCACCCAAAATGATCGATATGGAGGTCATGGCATGGGGGCTCGGCAGTTATTTCTGCGCAGGGATCCTCAATTATTCCGGCTTGCAGGCCATGGGCAAAGGGATGCAGCTGGGGCCCAACGGAGCTGTCTGGGGGATCATGCAGTCTGCGTTGGTCGCCCCTTTTCTGGCGGGGGTTTTGCTCTTCGGGCAGCCGCTGACGATCCCCCGGCTTGCGGGGATCATCCTCCTTGTGGCAGCCCTGATCTTTTTTGCCAAAGCAAAGAATCTGAAAACGCAAAATCAGCCAACGGCCGGGGGCAGCTGGCGTTTTTACGCTTTTCTCTCCTTCGGCTTCATCTGTTTTCAGCAGAATTTTGCCACAACGCCCTCTTATTTTGCAGAGTGCCGGGAAATTTCCCCGGTCCTGCGGGCACTTGCCATGGCGTCCGGCTCCTTCTCCGGAGCGGGATGTATGCTGCTTTATCAAAAATTCCGTCACCCGGAAATTTCCCGGCAGATTTTTCGCGGCTGGAACAATAAATGGCTGTATATCTACACATTCGGCCAGCAGTTTTACGGCTTGTTCTTCGCCTATTTACTGCTGTATCCCGGCATGGATGCCATGGCAGAAGCCAATGCAGGAGCGGTCTGTTACCCGCTAATGGTGGGGAGCTGTATCGTTTCCTTTTCGCTTTTTGCCATTTTTGTACTGAAAGAAAAAGCCACCCGGCAACAGATCACTGCCTTGGGGTTGTGCCTTCCGGGCTTGGCGGGATTGTGTTTCCCCGCCGATATTCTGCCCCTGCTCCGGCTCCCTCTGCTGCCCTGGCTTCAATAACCTTATCATAACAGGAGAAAAAAATGTCTGAACTGCCGCCGCTTTCCTGGGGAAAATGTTTTCCGGAAAATATCAGTGAAATCCCTGCCGTGCTGGACCAGTTGCATGCGGCCGGAGTACGGCGCATCTCTCTGGAATCCCCCTCGTTGAAACATTGCGGAAAAGACAAAGCCTTCCGGGATGTTCTTCTCCGGGAAACGGCTGCCCGCAACATGCGTCTTCACGATACCCATGCCCCTTTCGGTGCCATGGAATCATTGGGGTATCCCGTCCCGGGGAAGGGGGAGATCGCCACAAATTCCGTCCGGAACGCCATAGAAATGGCAAGTATCCTCGGGATCCAAACTCTTACAGTACATCTCGCCCGCACCCGTCTGGTGGGGCCGTACGCGCCGGAGGGAATTCTGTATCCGTCTGAAAATCTCCCTGCCGCCCGGGAACGGATTTTGCGGCAGTTGGATGTGCTGGTTCCTCTGGCTGAAAAAAATAAAGTTGTCATAGCACTGGAAAATCTGTTTCTCCCTTCTTCCACGGCGGCATTTCTGGCAACGGTCGTCCCGGAAATAAATTCCCCGTATCTGGGGTACTGTTATGATGCCGGCCACGCTCTTCTGCTGGAAAATCAGCCGGGGAAACGCACGGAAGACCTCATCGACTGGGTCCGGAACGGCTGGAGCGATGATAAGGTGATTTTACAGCCGGACCAGCTGGATCTCATGCTGCCTCATGTCGTCACCTGCCATCTGCACGACAATCACGGATTGAACGATGAACACCTTCTTCCGGGGAACGGTGCGGCGGACTGGACAAAGATCGTTGACCGCCTGAAAACTGCGCCCCGCCTGATTTCCCTGCAAACGGAATTGATCCACCATGTTGCAGATTCCGTCCCGCTGGAAGATCAGATTGCCGTCTATGCAAAAATCGGGCTGAAACTCTGAAAAACAGGCAACTGACCTTCGGAAACCTTGTTTTCCGGAAAAAAAGATGTATATTATCGCCAATATTGGTTTTACAAATCTTTATATAAAGGAAAAATATTATGGCAGAGGCTAACACAGCAAAAACGTACAAGTGCGGGACACTTGAATATACCAAACTGGGGTTGATCGCCCTTTTCGGGTGGCTGCTCTGGGGGGATTTCTGTTACACCATCATGGAAGCAGTGGTTCCCAGTCTGGTCCCGCTGAAACTGAAAAGTTTGAACTGCCCCAACTGGGTCATGGGGATGATCCTGACAACAGTCCCCAACGTTCTGACCATGACCATTGCTCCGTACATCAGTGTCAAAAGTGACCGCTGCCGGAGCCGCTGGGGCCGCCGTATCCCCTTTATTTTTGCCACACTGCCTTTTCTCTGCATCAATTTGCTGATGCTGGGCTGGGGCGAAGAGATCGCCCATTTCCTGCGGGATGTGATCCCCATGCTGCAAGGCTGGGCACCTGCCACAGTCGCCATTGCCGCCATCGGGATCTTTATGATCATGTTCCAGTTCTTCAACTTGTTTGTGAACTCGGTATTCAACTGTCTTTTCAACGATGTGGTCCCGCCGGATCATCTGGGGAAATTTGCCGGACTTTTCCGCGTGGTGGGGACCGCGGCGGGGGCGTTGTATAACTGGTTTGCATTCCAGTATGCCGCCACCCACATGCAGGAGATCTTCCTGATCGCCACCATTCTGTATCTGGTGGGTATCGGCGCCATGTGTATCATGGTCAAAGAAGGGGAATATCCCCCTGTGGAAGAAACCGGGGTCAAGAAACTGGGCGGGATCTACAATGTCAAAACCTATTTCACCGAATCTTTCAGCCATCCCTTTTACTGGTTCACCTTTGTGAGTGCCGGTGTCCTTGCCATGGCAGGGGCGAGCTGGGGCTTCACCACATTTTTCTATCTGGAAAAAAATATGAGCCTGGTGCAGATCGGGCACTACCACGCCATCTACGGGCTGGTTTCCGTTCTGGCAGTGCTGTTTGCCGCCGGATTCGTAGATAAATGGCATCCGCTTCGAGTGTATGCGTACATCAGTATTTTTACCATCATCGGGACGGGGATGAACTGGATCTGGATTTTTATTGACGTTCCCGGGGTGTATTTTTACTGGCTTTCGCTGGGGTCCAGCTTCCTGTACGCCTTTATGTGTGCCTTGTCTGCGGCAAGTTCTCTGCCGATGCTGATGCGTCTTTATCCCCATTCCCGATACGGGCAGTTCTGTTCGGCGCAGGGGATCATCCGCAGTGTGTGCGCCATTGCGGCCGGGGTGCTGTTCGGGATGTATCTGGATATTATCCGCAACTTCTTCCCCGGCAACTTCTGCTACCGCTTCAACTTCACCTGGTCCACCACCTGCTGTCTTATCAATGTGATCGTCTGCGTCTGGGGCTACCGGGTCTGGAACAAAATGGGCGGCGACAAGAAATTCAACCCGCCCGCCCCGTGGGATCCCAAAGGGTACGAAGAAGTCGCCCAGGTGCCGACGACCGGGCTTTATCCCAACTTCCTCAAACTGGGGCTGTATATTTTTGATGCTTTGATGATCCTATCGCTGCTGATCCCGGTCGGGATGCTGGCGGTATTCCGGATCTATCACATGCCGGGCGCAGCGGATTACTTTTTGAAGATCGTGATCCCGCTGTCTGCCGGGGTTCTTGCGTTGTGGCTCTTTATTGCCGGCGGCATCCGCAGGGATATCGGGCGGGCCATGCGTAATGAACCCATGCATAACGGGCTTCCCCATCACGGGCTGATGATCGTCATCAGTTTGAAATTTGCCGTAGCGGTTCTGCTCTGGGCGGTACAGCTGCTGGTGGCCATTGAAATGAAGAACGACTTCTACGCTCTGATTTTCGGCTTGGGGAACATCGTTACCAATATTCTGATCTGTCTTGACACCTGGGTCCTTGCCCGCATTGAACGGGATGTAACGCCGGAGATCCAGAATCATTACACGCTGCCCGCCCGTCACAAGTGGTATTTTGCGGCCGGGGTGGTGGTCACGCTGGCATTGCTGGCTGGGCTCGGCTGGTACAGTTATCACTTCTTCATCGGGGATGCGGATACCAACCGTCTGCGGAACGCCCAAACCATGGAAGAATTGCAGGCGGCAATGAAAGATGGCATTTCTCCGGAAGTCACGGCTGCGGCACGGCTGCGTCTGGCCCGCTTGTATGCAGAAAAAGGCGACTTCAAAAACGCCAATGCACAGTTTGCCCTGCTGCCGGATGTGAAAGCATGGCCCGCCGTTTCCGCCCGCTATGATGTGGAACAGGCTTTCATCTTCAGCAAGACCGGCAAACCGGCAGAAGCCCGCAAACTCTTTGAAAAAGTTGCTGAAATCGACAACAAGGATGATTTGCTGCCCATCCGCGTGGAAGCCGCCTGCGAAGCGGGCCGCGTGGCTCTGGAAATGAAAGATCCGGACAATGCCCGGATCTGGCTCAATAAAGCAGTGAAACTGCAATCGCTGGTCACGCTGTACGACAGCAAATGGAGCCAAAAGGCCAAAGAACTCCTGGAAACACTGCCGGAAAACGCTAAGTAATCAAACCAGCGTACAGCGGCAGCAGAAACGGTTGCCGTCCAAATCCCGGCAGGTGCGGATCGTGCCAAGGTCCCACGTTTTTCCCCGCCACGCAAGGCGGGTGCCGGGTGATGGAGTTGCCGGAGTCTTGAGCAAAAGTTCCGCATGTGCCTCGGCACATGCGGGCAGTCCGGGGTGGTCTTTGGCCTCCCACAGAACAACGGCACGGGCTTCTACCGGGTAATAAGATGTCACGCCGTCCTCCACGCCCGCGGGGAAATACAAAGTTACATCTTCCTGCTGCCAGAATTCAAACATGGTTACCTCCCCGGATCTCCTGCCGGATGCGTTCCCGGTTCTCTGCGGGGATCTTCCGTACTTTTTCCAGCAAAGTCAAAGCGGTTTCCTCCAATTCCTGCCGGAATACAGGGCCGGAATTCAATTCTTTCAATCCGAGAAGCGATTGCACTGAACTCTGCAGATCGGGGATGGAAAACTCCCGGTTATAGGTCACGGACGGGACGGGGACAAGGGGATCAAATTTCTGCATGATCTGCCACGCCTTCACCTCGGATTGCTCCAGAAGATCCACTCTGGAAGTCAGGAATTGGCGGACTGCATGGAAATCCCAGGATTTCGATTCAGCAGTCTGCGCCTGCCGTAAATCGGGGGACCATGCCATACCGGCAAGATCATACAATTCTTGTTTGAGCATCTGATTTTCTTCCCGGATCGATGCGGTATCGGTGCCGGAAGGGGAAATATAGCGGCTGATACCCCGTTCTTCCGGCGATTCCCAAATAGCCGCAGACCGGGCAAGCACATGACTGAAACGGCTGGCAGGGGAAGCCGTATTTTCTGAAGGATCCCGCCGGGCCCCCCGGGCAAAACTGTCAGAAATAATGAGAAGTCCGAACATCTGTTTCACCAGATTCATCTGGGATTCGGACTGATTGTTCAAAATGGCATCACTGATACGGACCACATCTTCAAAATAATGACCGTTCCCCATGCGGAACCCATCTGTTTCCGCCACAAAAACAATGGGGACCATGCCAATGGGATTTCTGCCGGATGCAGGCATGGCGATACGCCCCGTCACGCCGTCCTGTTCAAAGATATAATAATGGTCACGGGTCCACAATTTCCGGCGCTTCACCTTTACGGCGGGCAGAAAGGGACCGGCATCCAGAAGGTCATTTTCTTCAATAATGACCCAGTTGAGGAACCCGTCCTCCCCCTCGCCCCAGTCCACCACTTCCAGCGGGGAAAGGGCGCGGACTGCGGGACGAAGGCGTTCTGCCGATTTCCGGGCAAGGTCGATTTCTCCGGCAAAAAACGGCATTTCCACCCACAAAGCGGCGGAACCGTACAAATTCAGCATGGTGGAAAATTGCCGCATGACTTCCACCGTGCGCATACCGTCACGGGAAAAATCCTCCACCAAAGCCGGATCGGCACCGGAACGGGCGGCATCTGCGGAGAGAACGAACTGTGTGATCAAGCGGGCGATTTTCCGGGGATAATTGAAATAACAGGCCCGCCGGAGCCGTTCTTCATATTCCAGATCGATTTCGGAAACATGCTTGATCAACGCCTGACGAATGTAATCCAAACCACCGGCATAAGCATCCCGGGAGCGTTCCCAGATGTAACGGTTTTTGCGATACAGCGGATGAAACCGCCGGAACGCCGCTTCACAATCAACATGTGTCATAAAAAAAATCCTTTCCTGTTACGCATCTACGGAAAGGATCTTTTGTCAACCGGAAAAAAATCCCGAATAAAAAATCCGGGATTTAAAAGAACAACCTGCGGCTCACACCTTATTTTGCATAGGCATAAAAATAATACTTGTTCCCATTCGCTTTATCAACGGAACTGGGCTTACCGGCTTTGTAGTCCAATGTGGACATAAGGGACACATGGCCATCCACCCACACTACATTGAAAGCCTTGTCATGGCGGTCCGGATCCGGCACCCCATTGGAGTTGCCGGAATGATAAAGAACACAATTATAACCGGAATTACTGACATTGCCATCCGCAGAATCAGCGATAAGAAATGTTTCGGACGGCTTTGCCACCTTCGAGATCTTTGTCCAGAAAATCCCGCGGGAGGCCTGTTGATATCCAAGACCATTGGTATCATCCAGATAGGCATATCCATATCCCCCGGCATAGATATGGTCATCCGCCGGACGACCGGAGGTATTTGTGATCAATTCAACACGCCAGATGGGACAGCGGAAAATCCCGGAGCTCAGCTGTTTTTTCCAGACAGACCAATTGTCTTCAACCTTTACCGGGATCCCCATATAAGGAGCAATACGGGCCTTCCACCAGGCATTCCAATAGTTGCTCAACCCATTCAGCCCGGGCAGGGTATCTTCATGGTCTGCGGCATACATCTGCACAGCCGTTCCCATGGATTTCAAATTTCCCTGGCAGGAAGCCTTCTGTGCTGTCATCCGCGCCTTATTCAATGCAGGAAGCAGCATAGCGGCAAGAATTGCAATAATGGCGATCACCACCAGAAGCTCGATCAGTGTAAAATTTTTTGTTTTCATTTGACTTTTCCTTTATAATTTATGGAGTTAAGGCCAAGTACAAGTATAGCAGAAAAATAATTAAAAGTCAAGTTTTTTTCAAAAAACATGTGATTAAAATCACTGCACAACCTCTGCAGTGCAGTAGCGCAGCAGGCAATGTGCTTTGCCAGCCGGAGGGAATACGCATTGCACTTGGTGAAAGCACCGCACATGGAGCACGGGGGGAAACCTTACTTTTCCCCGTGCTCCCCCCCTTTTCGCCCGGGTGTTAGAGTTGCACAGGGATATTCTGCCACTATCACCTACTCCGTACACATCCGTACACATCCGTACTTATCCGTACGGCATTGCTCACAGTATCGGCTCTGCGCAATGCGCTCCGCCAGCCAACAGACCACACAGCCATGTGCTATCGAAATTCCAAAGCGCATGGCACACAGGCTGCCATAGACCATTTACAGTATTCCCGGTATTTGCAGTATTCATGGTTTCTTTGCTCCCACCCTGTGCATTGCGCAATGTGCTTTGCCAGCCAGAGGGAATGTGCTATGTTCTTTGGAGGACACACAGCACTTGGAGCACGGGGGGAAACCTTACTTTTCCCCCCGTGTCCCCCCTTTCGCCCCGTGTGTTGTAAAAAGGCCTGCGGCACGCAATGCGGCTTCTTTAAGTTAGAGGCGCTCGCACCGTTTCCCGCCCCGGCGGGAAGCGGTGCGGCTTAGTGCTCGGTGCCACTCGGCAGCCCCCAATATTTTGGGGGCTGTCGCTGCACCGCTGTGCAGCGATTCCCTTCCTAGGCCCCTGCGCGCTCGGCACTCACGGCCTCGCCCCGTGTGTTAGAGTTGCACAGGGATGTTTTGAGCTGCGCAG
>JAFTIA010000049.1 GCA_017457105.1 Lentisphaeria bacterium
GCCCCGCCAAGGCAGGGGCTCCGGCGGGAAATCTTCCGGCGTCCAGTTTTTCTCCAGCAGATTCCGGATGGCTTCCGGGCGGTACCAGAACATGGTTCCCGGGCTGAAAACAGGCATCCCGGTTTCCTGCGGCGGATTCAGCTGCAAATCTTTCAAAATCTGCTGTCCCGCCGCAGCATCGTCCGGATGACCGGCATACGCTGTGGGGCATTGAAGCGTGACCATGGGGGGATAGGGCGGGAAGACCGTCCCCAGTTCCGGATCGTCGGCAAAGCTTTGCAGGATTTTTGCCGTCAAAGATGGCGATCCCGCAAGGTTGTCCAACAGAAACGCCTGCCAATCCGCAGTGAATGCTTCCGGCATCTGCGGCGAACTTTTCACATGGAGCTTCAGGATCACATCATAGCTCAAATGCTGTTCCGCCGGAAAACCGCACAGCCACGGGGCAATGTCCCGCCCCCGGTTTTCGGTATGCGAAAAACTGATTTTCCGGCAATGCTGCAGGGAAGAGGCAAGTTTTCGGACCTCCTGTTCCGTTTCCTGGAAAGGCGAGGTGACCAGTAAATCAAAATCCGCCGGGATGTTGGCAAGGTATGGAATGATTTTTTCTGCCGATTCCGGGAGGAAACAGTGGAACATTACTCCGGTTTTTATGGAGAGATCTTGCATCGGTTCTCCGGTGCGATCTGCGGTCAAAAGAGTATCCGGGAGATTTTTCTGCCAGGAAAGCGGGGCGGTTCGGCGTAAATACGGATATATCAGTTTTTCCGGATAAGTGCTGTCGCTGTCATGCAGCGCCCGGAAAATACTGCCCGCCCGGAAGACGGAACATCCGGCAGCCTGCCCGAAGGCCTTGATTTTCAGCAGGGGCAGACGATAACGCCGGATCAGATCATCCGCGCAATTCCGGGAAAATGCTTCCTGAATACCCACGTTGGGGGCGGTTTGTGTATCTTTCACCTCCACATAACACCGGTAACGGAACCCCGCCGTTTTCATCGCTTGAGAGAAGCCGATCTCTCCGTGGCGGACAGCAGCTTCAAAATCCGTACATTTTGCGCCGACTTCTCTGAAAAAACGATAGAAGGCTTCGGAGTGAAGTATGGGGTTCCGGATTTCCATAAAGTAGCTTTGGAGATGGGCCGGTACGCCATTGGCGGCAGTATGCTCTGTAACTCCCCAGAAATCGCATGGCGTTTTCACCATTTTGTCAAACATTTCATGAAGCGGAAACAATGGTCCAAAGCAACTGCCATTGACCAGCAGGAGGGTATCGAACTCTTTTGCCAGTGCTTCCTGATATTCCGGGAGAACTTCCCCCCATGCCCCGAAATCAAATCCCCGGTTCTCGCGCCGGATCACCCGGTCAGCAACCGGGGAAAGCCGTTCCATATCCGTATCATTCAAGGGACTGTTGGCAATAACCACTGAATGGGTGCAGAATGGCCGCAGGGCATTCAGCAAATAAAGGACATGATCGTCCAATTTGCCGTCCCGGTCATAATGCACAAATAACAGCAGTCTTTTCATATCTGTTCCATTGGGTATTTTAGAGTAAATTAGCACGCCGGAGCGGTTTTGTCAATCATTTCTTGCGGAATATACGGTGCAGAATGGCGTCCATTTTTCCGGCGGCTTTCATGGTCCACGGCTGTACCGGAGTGATCGCCCCCTTGGGACAGTGTTCCTGACAGCAATAACAACGGATACAGTTGGATAGATCAAATACCGGATATTTTTCATGCAGTTTCAGGGATTGCGGCGGGCACATTCGGGCGCACAGTCCGCAACTGATACATTTTTCCGGGTCCAGTACCGGGCGGGAGAGGAGCAGCTGTTTCATGGCCTGCCGCATTCCCGGGGGCAGGGGGAGCCCCCAACTGCTGATGATCCCCGGCGGATCCGGCAGGGTGATGGCGTGGAGTTCGGGAACCTCTCCCGTTTCCTGAAAATCCTGCAATAATCCCCGCATTTTCCCCCTCCTGACCGTCAGCAGATCCGGAACTCCCAGCCGGGGAGCCACTGCCGCATCCAGTGCCAGCGCATCCGATGAGCCCGCTACAAAACCCAGTTCCACCGGCGTACCGCTCCCCGGACCATTGCCCTCCATCCCTGTAACGGCATCCAGAAAATTGAATTGCGGCTTGACGGTTTGATAAATATCCAACAGCAAATCGGCAAAACGCTCAAAGTCCTGTCCCGCCGCCAGATGCCATCCCAGACGGCTCTTTCCACTGACCAGTCCGAAAAGATTTTTCACGCAAAGCGTCAGTGTCATCATGGCATGGGTTTTGGCTTTTGCAAGATCGGCAACGGCATCGAATCTGCGGTATTCCGCCGCCAGTTCCAAACTTCGGAAGCGGCTCCCTTCCGGAGGGGGGACGGGTTGATAATCGGCAAAATTGGCACAGGAGACTCCCATTTTTTCCAATTCCTCCAATATCCCCATGGCACGCAGAATGGCGGGGGCGGATTGGACGGCAGGATTTTCCATAACGGTTACTTTTTTCGCCCCGTGATCCAGAAACATCTTTGCTGTTTCCAGCAGAAATGCCGGGTGTACGCTGATAACGTCTTTTCCGCCTTTGTAGGAAAGAAGATTGGGCTTGAGCAGGATGGATTTTCCGTGCAGATCCCCGTTGGCGGCAAGTTGCGGCGCAAAGACTTTTTCCAAAGCCGGGCGCAAATCTTTTCCGTAATCTGATGAACGGGCGTAGGCTGTTTGGATCATGGATCACTCCTCCGGATAAAACAGTTCAAAAAAAACGGACGGGAAAATCCCGCCCGTTCCATGTATAGCATTCAATCAGGCAATGTAGGTGCCGGAAACCGTTTTGCCGCTGGTTTCCGTCCATTCCGTGTGATAGATCTCGCCGCGGGGACGGTCCACCCGTTCATAGGTGTGGGCACCGAAATAGTCCCGCTGGGCCTGAAGCAGGTTGGCGGGCAGGTTGGCGGAACGGTAACTGTCGTAGTAGCACAATGCGCTGGAGAATGCAGGCACCGGAACGCCGTTGACCACAGCCGCAGCCACGACTTCACGCCATGCAGCCTGACAATCATCGATCGCCGCTTTGAAATAGTCATCCAGCAGCAAGTTTGCCAGAGCCGGATTCTTGTCAAAGGCTTCCTTGATCTTGTCCAGGAACTGGGCCCGGATAATACAGCCGCCGCGCCAGAGCAGGGCGATTTCGCCGAATTTCAGATCCCAGTTGTATTCCTGCGCTGCCAGCTTCATCAGCTGATAGCCCTGTGCGTAACTGCAGATCTTGGAGGCGTACAGAGCCTTGCGGACTTTTTCAATGAATTCGGCTTTGTCCCCGGTAAAGGTGATGGCAGGCCCCGTCAGTACATTGGATGCCGCTACCCGTTCTTCCTTGATGGCGGAAATACAGCGGGCAAACACGGCTTCTGCTACGGTGGGGGCGGCACAGCCCAGATCCAGCGCACTCTGGCTGGTCCATTTACCGGTACCTTTCTGCCCGGCGGTATCCAGAATAATATCCACCACAGGTTTGCCGGTATCCGGATCGTTTTTCGTAAAGATGTTCCGGGTGATCTCAATGAGATAACTGTTCAAATCCCCTTCGTACCACTTGGCAAAGACTTCGTGGAGTTCCTGCGCATTGAGGTTCAGGATGTTTTTCATGATCCAGTAGGCTTCGCAGATCATCTGCATATCGCCGTATTCAATGCCGTTGTGGACCATTTTGACATAGTGCCCGGCGCCGTCATTGCCCACCCATTCACAGCAGGGATGGCCGCCTGCGACTTTGGCGGCAATGGCCTGAAAGATCGGCTTGATTTCCGGCCATGCTTCCGGCGCGCCGCCGGGCATGATGGCGGGGCCCAGCAAAGCCCCCTCTTCCCCGCCGGAAACGCCGGTCCCGATAAAACGAAGACCTTTTTCTGCCAGATATTTGGTGCGGCGGATGGTGTCCGGGAAGAAGCTGTTGCCACCGTCAATAATGATGTCACCGGCATCCAGATGGGGGATGAGCTGTTCAATCAGATCATCCACGGGTTTGCCTGCCTTGACCATCATCATGATCTTGCGGGGAGATTTCAAATTAGCACACAATTCTTCAATGCTGTGGCAGCCGACGAAATTTTTGCCGGCACCGCGACCGTTGATAAAGGCATCCACTTTTTCGGTATGACGGTTGTAAACCGCCGCCCGGAAGCCGTGACTTTCCATATTCAGAACCAGATTCTCGCCCATTACCGCAAGACCGATAAGACCGATGTCAGCTTTTTCTGCCATAATACAATTCCTTGTTTTAAAGAGTTGACTTGCCATTTTTTTTTGTTTGATACTCCATAAAATACTCCGTTTTATGCCGATGTCAAACTTTTTGCTCAAAAATTACTGTTGACGATTGAGTTTCTTCGCGGATCGGTGTAAATTAAGTAAAAGAGGTTGGGAGATGAAAAAACTTTTGTTGTTATTTCTTTGTTTTCTGTCGTGGGCGACATTTGCAGGAGAGAAGCGCGTTGTTTCGCTTTCTCCGGCATTGACGGAACTTGTTTGCCATTTGAAGATGGAGAAGTGCCTGGTTGGACGCAGTGTCAGCTGTGACCGGCCCAGTCAGGTAAAACAATTGCCCGCTGTCGGTGATTTTGCCAGACCGGATTTGGAAAAACTGGCAAAATTAAAGCCGGATCTGGTTTTGGCTGATACCTTTCAGGATGCCGCCATTAAACGCTCCATGGAGGCTCTGGGGATGGAAGTTGCGGTTTTGCCATTGAATCGTATGGCAGATTACCGTCGTGCCGTAAAGATCCTCGGGGAGAAACTTTCAGCAAAAGAGGCGGCGGAAAAAGAATTGCAGCGGGTGGATCGTGTTCTGGAAGAATTGCACAGACGGCATGGAGCACCGATCCAACGCCCACGGGTAATGTATGTTGTCTGGCATACTCCGGTGATGCTTCCCGGGAGGGACTCTTTCCTGACGGAATGGATTTCACTTGCGGGCGGTGATCCTTTGGGGAAAGATCATGCCCGGAATTATTTCCGGGCGGCACCGGAGTGGGTTTTGAAAATGAAACCGGATCTATTGATTTTTCCCGGCGGGAATCCTGCCTCGTTCCCCGGCTGGTGGAATAGTCTTCCGGCAGTTCGCAATAAAAAGGTTTTTCTGCCGGAAGATGAATCCTTGTTTTATCGCTTGTCCCCCCGATTTGATCAGGCTTTGACTGATTTGGAAGCGTGGATCCATGGAAAATGAAATACTTTTCAGCTTGACAAAGTGCTGTATCTGATGTATCTTATACAGGTCAGTTATTTTCAGTCATATTTTTAACAATTTCAAATAATAAGGAAATGTTCAATGGAAACCCCTGTAAAAGACAACAAAATGGATGTTGCGGAGATTTCTTTTGCTGAAATTTTTGCATTTTTCCGCAAGAATGCAAAGAAATTTGCTTTTTTTGCCGCCGGATCATTGATTTTAGCTGTTTTGCTGATCCTTATTGTTTATTGCTTCACCCCCCGGGTTCGGAGTTATCAGAAAACGATTTCTCTGAATCTGGCTTACAAAGATGGGGCGTTTTGCTATCCCAGCAGAAAGAAATTCAGCAGTGCTGATTTGATTTCCCGTCCGGTGTTGCGTAAAGTTTATAATGAGATCGGCTTGGAAAAACAGGTTCCTTTTGAAGATTTTGTCCGATCCTTTTTTATCGCACAAACCAGCATGAAGAAAGCGTTTCTGGATGCTCAATTCAAAGCCAAGATGAATGTCCGGAATATCAATATGGTTCAACTTCAGCAGTTGGAGCGGGATTACCGGGAAGCTCTTGCAGCTGTAAAATCCAGTCAGGTCATTATTGCCATGGAGCCCGATTTTGCTTGCAACAGTGTTTTGGCTGCCCGGATTTTGAATGCGATCCCGACTGCATGGTTTGATATTTATTCGGTACAGGAAGCCGCTCATTATCCCACTCCGGTTCCTGCGCAGCAGATTCAGGGATTGGCGCGTTCGATCGGTCAGGAAGGTCAGTTGATCCTGCTTGAAAAATGCCGCTTGTACTGTCGGCAGATGCAGCAGCTTTGCTCTTTCCTGAATGAAATGTTGCAGGGGCGGAACATCATGCTTCCCACCGGAGAATCTCTTGGTGATTTGCAGACCCGGCTTGATATGTTGGCTCGCCACCAGATCAATGTGCTTCAGTTGTATGTGCTTGAACATCCGGAATACTATGGTGCTTTTGACCGTGTTTTTCTGGAAAGCCGTGTGAAAAATATGGAATTTGAGCATCTGCGGATGCAGGGGCGGTATGATGGCATGCTTGCTGCTATGAATACTCTGATTGCTGATGGGACAGGTCAGAATGCGGGCAATGCTCCTGCTTCCATACAGGATAAGCGGTTTGGGGGCAGTGCCGCTTCTGCCTCCAATGCCGCTCCTGTGACATTGCAGTTGGATGCCGGGTTCTTTTCTTCCATTGCCCAGTTGATCCGGAATGATATTAATAGCGATATTCGCCGTTCTCTTGCAGAAAAAATCATGTCTTATCGGGAGGAACTGGCGGATTTGGAGGCTGAACTCAAGCGTTATCAGGATATTTTGGATATCGTGAACGGCAAGAAAAATTCCAAATCACAGGGTGCTATCTCCAAGGATAAATTTTATGGTCTTGTCCGGGAAATGATTGCTGATCTCTTTGTATTGTGCAATAAAGTTCAGCAGTTCCGCACTCTGCTTTTGCAGGAAGAACATACCAGCCGTCAGTTCTGCACGCAGGATTCGGAAGTTCGTGCCGCTTCTTCTGCCATGATTCCGATTTCCCGGGTCGCTCTCGGTATTCTGGCGGTCTGGGCTTTGGCGAACTGCGGTTTTATTTTCTTCCAGTTCCAGGCACGCAAGAAAGATTGATTTTGATCACCTTTCGATTTTGCCGGTTACAGTTCGCTGTGACCGGCTTTTTTATTGCCCGGATTCCAGCCGGAGTCATTTGCGCCTTGCATTTTCAACGGGTGTGTGATAAATTATCAGTACTCATCGGGATCTCTTTTCTTTAGTATTGCGGTTGGCGAACCTGCTTTACTATGGCATTGAGTTCCCGTTTTTCCTGAAGTTAAAGCTATTCGGCAGCATACCGGCTCTGCCGGTAGTTTTTTACGCAAACATAATATAAAAAAAGGCTCTGTACTAAACATAGACTGATATTATGGAGCGCAGACGATCTGGATCGTCAAGCGACGGGTCAAGGGGCAACCGCCCCTTGCGGGGATTTTTAAGGGCGAGAAGCCCTTAAATGATAAGCCCCGGCCCCC
>JAFTIA010000050.1 GCA_017457105.1 Lentisphaeria bacterium
CCGTGACCAACTATTACTTTGATTTCATCAAGTAATTTCGAGTGTAAAATCGTTTCTGCCGCCGGAGAATACTGTGTCAGATTTTCCGGCGTTTTTTTGTTGAATATGTGCGCGGAATCCGGGAAACTGCTGCAGGCGGAAAAGGAAGCGTATCAGGGGGCTTCTGGCAACCTCATCGTGTGGCTCAAAGGTGCGGTGCAGATTTTTTAAAAAAAATTTCATATCCCCTTGATTTATCCAAGAAAATTTGCTATAATATACCCGGCACATTATTTAAAAAAAAGGAGAGAATATGAAACGCAGCTTTACATTGATCGAATTATTGGTTGTGATCGCCATTATTGCCATTCTTGCGGCGATGCTTCTTCCTGCATTGAACAATGCCCGGGATAAGGCGAATCAGATTTCCTGTATCAACCTTTGTAAACAAATGGCGAACTGCGATACGTTTTACAGCAGTGACAACAATGGGTATCTGGCTCCAACATTAGGAGAACAGACCTTCAATATTTTTTTTGGAGAAAAACAGACTTCCTGGCCCGGGGCTCTCAAACCTTACGCTCCCGATTTGTTCCAGAACCCCAGGGTCGCCAATAAAAACAAGGCTCATTCTCCCCTTTGTGCCAAAGCGTTGACGGAAGAAGGGCTGCAGGTGACATATTACAGTATCCAGATCGACTTGACTACCGCATGGAAGCAGCACAGCGGTTTTACCCGCAACAAATATACGGCTTATGATAATGGCAATACACCTGTCGCCCAGCTGAAATTTGTCAAAGATTCCATGATCAAGGGGGCATCCCACAAAATCGTGAACATGGAAGGCTATTACTACGAAAATGTCAATGCCCACACCAAGACTTACTGGGAAGCTCTCTTCGGCAATTACGCATGGACACGGCACCACAAGAGCAATTATGCCATCAACAGCACTTTTGCGGACGGTCATGCCGCATCGGTCCCCAAAGTTCCGTGGGACGATATGGGGAACGGGATCTCCGTGACCAACTATTACTTTGATTTCATCAAGTAATTTCGAGTGTAAAATCGTTTCTGCCGCCGGAGAATACTGTGTCAGATTTTCCGGCGTTTTTTTGGTTGAATATGTGCGATGAAGTGAGAGGAGTGGAGAATGAAATGGAGATATTTGTGGCTTCTGTCTGCGGCATTTTCTCTTTGCGGCATGGAGTTTGAAGCGGAATCCGGGAAACTGCTGCAGGCGGAAAAGGAAGCGTATCAGGGGGCTTCGGGCAACTTTATCGTACGGCTCAAAGGTGCGGCGCAGATGGATGTAAAAAAGGTGGATCCCGCCAATCCCGATCTTCAGATCCCTTTCCGGACGGAAAAAGACGGGGCATGGCAGATCTCTGCAGTTGTCTGTACCGAAACCACCAACAATGACTCCTTTTATTATCGAGTGGATGCCGGCCCGCTGCGGACCTGTTTCCCCGGATTCCCCAGAAAGTGTGTAAGCCGCACTTTGCGGACGGAGGTGCTGGAAGCCGGAAATCATCTGCTTTCCTTTTACCGCCGGGAACCCAACTGCGGGCTGGATAAAGTTCTTCTCAAACCGGTTGCCGCTCCGCCTCTTGCCGTGGTGAGTTTTCCCGGAAAACCGGGCCCGGATGCCCTTTATACGCTGAAAGCCCGGCCGGGAAGTTATTATGTGCGTATTTACGCCTCCATCCCCACCCCCGGTCCGCAAAGAAATGCACAGATCAGTATCAACGGTGCGTCGGACATCACCCGCCGGATTATTTTCCCCACCGTTACCAAGGGGCAGTTTGATATTGAGCGCATCGCCGTCACTTCCGCCCCTATGCAAATACGGATCCGGACGGATAAGGATGTAACGATTTCCCGTTTGGAACTGCGCCCCGTCAAAAAGGTTCTGCCGGAAGCCGCAGAAAAATATGTTCCGCCCATCCAACCCCGTACGGATCGCCCACGGCTTTACATCAACCGGGAGCTGATGCCCCGCATCAAGGCCTCCTTTGAGAACGGCCCCCACAAAGTTGCGTGGGAGGAAATCGTCCGGGCCGCCAAAGCCCCCTTCCGTTTCGCTCCCAAGCCGGGGCAGGAGGTCCAGTGGGACACCGTTCTTGTGTTCCGGATGCAGTGCAAGGCCTTTTATTACCTCTTTACCGGCGATGAAAAAATCGGCAGGGAAGCCTGCGACCTTGCCGTGGCGTATATGAAAGTCGTGAATTTCGGCAATGGACAGGATATTTGCCGCCGCACCGGGGAAGCCATCCGTGTGGCAAGTATGGTTTATGACTGGTGTTATCCTGTAATGACCGATGGGGAACGCAGGATTCTGCGGGACCGCTTTCTCTGGCAGGCGGAATCCATGGAGATCGGCTGGCCGCCATTCCTCCAGCATATCAATACCGGTCACGGCAACGAAGCGCAGTTGAATAAAGATCTTCTCTCCATGGCGATCGCCATTTACAACGAAGACCCTGTGCCGTGGAAATACTGCACCTACCGTTTGCTGGAAGAGGCCCGTGCCATCAAAAACGATCTTTACAAAAGCGGTTACCACTATGAAGGTACCGGCTACGGTACGGTGCGGTATGCTTCGGATATTACGGCGGCACTGCTTCTCAAGCGGGCGGCTGGCTTTGACCAGTTTGAACCCCACGCCGGGAAAGTGCCTTACGCATGGTTTTATCTGCGGACGCCGGACGGCAAACTTTTGACCGACGGGGATGATTATTCCGCTTTCTCCCGCCGTCCGGGGAATTCGGAGATCTATCTTGCTGCCAATGCTTTGTGGCCGGACCCCAAACTGAAAGCCGGTTACATGGCGGGATTTTCCGGCCGCCGGAATCCTTACGGCAATCCGGTCTATTTTCTGCTGATGATGGATGCGGATCAGAAGCAGGATGACCGGCTGGATGATTTGCCGCCGGTAAAATATTTCGGCGATCCGCTGTCGCTTCTGGTGGCCCGCACCGGGTGGACGCCCGGGCTCGGCTCCGATGATGTGATCGTCCATCTGACCGGTCCCGGACTGCATAACTCCAGTCATCAGCATTTGGATGCCGGAGCGTTCCAGCTTTATTACCGGGGACTGCTTACCAGTGACATCGGGCAGTACCGTTATTTCAGCCGCCCCTATGCCCGGAATTTTGCCAAGACTTCCATGGCGCACTCCACCATGCGCCTGGTGGATCCGGAACAGAAAATCACCCGCAAGGGCCGCTATGTGGATATTACAAGCGGGATCCAGGAAGGGCCCCTTTCCGGACCGTATCTCCCGGAACACTTTACCGTCAAACGCTCTTTCTATGAAACAGGGAAGGTGTTAAGTGTTTCCACCGATGCCCGGACACCGCATTTGCAGATGGATCTGCAGAAATCTTTTCCCACCCGGGCAAAGAAATATATCCGGACCATGGTGTTTCTGGCGGCGGAAAATCCGGCACTGGTGGTGCTGGATGAGCTGGAACTTGTCCGGCCCAACATCAAACCTGTCTGGCAGATCACCTCTCTCGACCGTCCGGAAAAAAAGGACAACGGGCAGTTGATCGCTGAACATCTTTTCTGCGGACTGCCTTCCCGGCTTACGGTAACAACGCTTCTCCCCCGCAAGAGTGATGCTTTGATTCTTTCCGGCAAAGAGGCGCATACGGTGGAGGGGACCCTTTATCGTGCGCCGTTCCCCAATCAGCCGGAGGCTTCTGCCAGCCGCACGGAGATCACGGCGGCACAGGGGGAAAACAATACCCGTTTCCTCCACATTCTCCAGCCCACTCCGGGAACGGATGCCCCCAAAGTCACTATGACCGAAAGAAATGGCGTGATCACGCTGGTTTCCGATGGCTGGCGGCTTGTTCTGACTCCCGGCAAAGCCCCGCAAGCCGAGGTGATCAAGCCGTACCGCACAGCTCCGGCAGAAAAGAACGCTCTTTTTCTGGACGGGAAAAAAGCGGGTGTTTTGCAGAATGACAAGGTGCCGCTTCTCCCCGTTTTGAAAGCGGCAAAGATCCCCTTCCGGGAGAAGGGGAGCATGCTTACGGTGGAGGATATGATGTTGATCCCCTGCGATACTCCCCCCCGTCCGGATGCCTTGCCCCTGACCCGGGAAAAAGGCGTATGGCTGGCTTCTCCCTCTGAACTTGCCGGATTTCTGAATGCCAGTACGGTTTTTGATCCGGATACAGGCAGTTATTTTCTGCAGCGGCGGCCGGGGAGCTCCCGGATCTTCGCTTCTTCCGTGACCCGGGGGGATGCTGGAGATTGGCGGGCTCTGCTTGACGGGGATACCGTCTGTTTTCTCGCCAACGGCAACACGGTGGGGACTGCCACTTTCCGTAAAGACTGCATGTTAAACGGGGTGAAAGTCAGTTTCAATCAGGGGGATACCCGCACCGCCCGTTTCAAACTGGAAGTTTCCGCTGACAACAAGAGTTATAAAACCGTTTTTGACGGTCAGAGTTCCGGCAGATCATCCGGTTTGGAACTGTATTCCTTCCCGGCGCAGAAAGTGCGTTATGTGCGTTTCCATCTTCTGGGGAACAGCATCAACGCATGGAATGCCGTGACCGGGATCCAATTCATTGAAAGGAATTAACCGGGCATCCGTTTCGCTGCGGCGTGGCAAGGTCGCTGGTATGAGGTCGGCATACACTGCAAAAAAAGCACACGCTTACTTCACGCCATGTGCCAATCGTCCGGCAGGCCCGGCCCATCCGACCGGCATTGCCCGCAGTACCGGCTCTGCGTAATGTGCTCTGTTTGTACTAATTCAGCGGGGGGACTTCCTGCCGGCGATCTTGTGTGAGACCGCCGGAATGATCGATGACCCATTGGAGACAGGATTGGGGGGAAACGATTTTCCCCGCCTGAATGTCTGCTTCAGTAAAACGGGCGAAAAGGATTTCGCCCACACCCTGACGGTCACGGTCATAAATCACGCAGATGGAGCCGTCCGGCATGATGTCTGCATCCGGATATGCCACCAGTTCCCGGTCATCCAGCAGCAGGCCGCCGTACCATGAGCGGCCGTCATCATCCGAAAGCCGAGCGGTCAGGTTGGTCCGCATGGCGTAGCGTTCCGGCCATTGTCCCCGGGCATCATTGTAAATTTGCAGCAGTTTCCCGGAGGGCAGACGGCGGATGCACATCCGGCTGTTGGTCATGGTAAATGTGGTGGGGCGGACCGGTTTGCTCCAGTGTACGCCGCCATCCAGACTGACGGCTTCGGCCATGCCGGTAAAGGCCCGCCCCCAGACTGCAATAGAGCCGTCCTGCCGTTCTGCAAAATTGTGTTCCCCGGTTTCGTCCGGACCGCAGGGCATCTGGGAAAAATCCACCGATCCCCGGCAAGTCAGCGTTTCCCCCATGTCGGTGGAAATACACATCCGGCATCCCGGCTGGAGCTGCATATCCGGGTGCTCCACAGTGGCAATATCCCAGACACAGATGGGGTAAACCCAGCTGCCGTCAGAAAATACGGTTGGCTTATTTATCATTACGCCGTCCGAGATCCGGCGGGGCGGTGAGAAACGGAAATCGCCGATGGCTGCTTCCGGATTTTCTATGATCGACTCAAACACGCCGCCTGCACCATCCTGAATATCCCAGGTGCCGGAATCTCCGCCGCAGCCCTGAGCCCAGAACCAGCGGAATTTGCCGTCCGGCGAATACCACATTTGCGAATCGTATGCACGCACATCCGGGTGAGGCGGGTCCACGACTGCCGCCGGAGTCCATGTTTTGCCCTCATCGTCACTGATGGAGAGGAGGACATAATTATCCCGGCATTCGGTATCGCCGCCGGCGTACCAGACGGCAAAGAGCCGCCCGGAAGGGATGCAGGCAATGGAGGCGATCCCCTGAAAAGTACGGTGCAAATGTTTTTCGGAGGGCATCACCGGCTGGACCGGGATCAACGCTTCATTGGTATAATTCATAAAAATTCCTCTTATTCAAACTCAAGCGTGATTTTCCCGCTGTTGCCGGAAATGGTCACAGTTTCGGTAACGGGGTCATATTCGCCGCCGGTGCAACTGACCGGGCGGCGTTCCAAATGGTCCGGCAGACGGAAAAGGACCCGCTCCACCGGGTATTCAAAACTGAATTCTGCCCGACAGCGGTTTTGTTCCGGCAGGATTTGGAAATCCAGCTTGCCGAATTTGGTACGCAGACCTTGCGCAGCAATACGCTGACCGGGTTTCATCCAGGCACGGGGGATGCCGCTGCCGAGGCGTGCGGCGGTGCCGTCAGCCATGTAGAGCATCCAGAAGATGGTTTTCAGGAACCAGGCTTCTTCGTGGGATTTGTGAACGATGCTGAAATAATGTTCCCAGTGGCTGTAAGTTTCCCGATCCTGCATGGCGGCGAGCTGATTGTAGAAAATCCGCAGGAAAGATTTGACTTCGCCGCGTATCAGATGCAGATAGTCATGCCGCAGATAGTACGGCTGACAGAAAGCGGCATTTTCCACGGAATGCGGCCACGCATTGGCACGGAGGAGCCGGGTCATCAGAGGACTGCGGGGATCATCCACGCCGTAATAACCGCAGGAGAGATCCGAATTGATGAGGGTGCGGTAGAATACTGCTCCGTGATAAGTCCAGCGGCCGCCTTCAGCGTGATACGCCGGATCGCCGATCATGCCGGTCCACGGGGGCGGGGGCTGGACCCAGAAGCCGTTTTCGGCGGGCGTTGCGGGGGCCTTGCCCTCTTCCGCTTCAAGTGCGGTCAGGATATCCTGCCGGTAATTCCGGCATTCTTCCGTCAGCATGGCAGCGTATTCCGGATCAATATCCGGCAGGATATCCGCCATGCGGGAGAGGCCGCCGAAACTGCCTGCATTCAGGAAAAATGAGTGGAAATACTCCACCGGATCATCCACTTTGCCTTTGGCAAGACCGTAATAACCTCCCAGTTTTGCGGCTTCGTCCATATTACCGCGTCGCCATTTTATCAGATAATCACAGGTTTTGCGGATGGCGGGGAGGTGTGCCGCCAGCCATTCCCGGTCCCGGCAGAGGTGGTAAACCTTGCCCACGGTCCAGAGAAAGGGGCCGGCTTCGTTCTGATAGGTGGAATAGGTGGTGATGGAGCCATCCTGATTCTGGCGTTCAAAAAAGAATTCCAGTGCACGTTTGGCTTCGTCAATCAGACCGGCTTCGGCAAAAGCGGCGATGATGGGGTAACTTTCGGAACCGATGGGAGAGTAACGGATGCCTACGTTGGGCAGCAGAATACCATTCTGTTCCCCGGTGGTGGCAAGATACAAGTGCAGCAGACCGGCACGCAGGCGGTCATGAATGCCCTTTTCCGGAATGGAAACTTGAGCCATGCGGTCCAGCAGGTCATTCCAATACTTCTGCACAGCCTGATAATGGGTGGAAAATTCGGTTTGGGCGAGTTTGTGGGCACGGTCAAGGGGCAGGGGATAGTTGGGGATCAGCATATCCACGATGCGTTCTTCGCCGGGCCAGACCAGCACGGAATTTTCCACAGAGTGAACGGGTTTGCCGTCCAGCAGGGTCAATGCGGCGCAGCGGTCGGGGGCGATCAAACTCATCCCGTGTTCAAAGGGCGGCCGTGCGGCAAATTCTTCCGATGGCAGAGCTGCTTCTGCACCGCTAAAAAAGGCGTAGGCGGGTGTTGGGGAGATGTTGCGGAGTTTGACCCGGATGCGGAGAATGACTTCTTCGGATCGGTCCAGACTGGCGATTTCAGCGGACCGTTCCTGCCATGGGAGGCGGTTTTCGCTCAGTGCTCCGAAAGCGTAGGCTGCGGTGTGATCTGTTCCCCGGTTGGTTTCCTGAGTCAGGAGCTGAGTTTCCAGCCCGGCAAAGGCGGTCATGTCATACTCAATATTTTTTTCGTGCTGAATGGAATGCAGAATGGGCAGGCTGCCGTCTTCCAGATGCCGTGTGATGGCGGGGCGGGCGTGTTCTCCGGGGCCGAGGTCAAACTGAATACGCAGTTCGTGGCCGTCCCAAACGTTGGAAAGAGAGTGGCAGCGGGGGAAAACTACGCCCCACTGCTGCAGGTCAAGTTCGCCTTCGCCGTTCCGCAGACTTTTTACTTCCAGATAAAATCCCCGGACATCCAGCCCGCAGCCCAGATAGGTGGGCGTGAATTTCCGGTTCCGGCAGAAGGGGGCGGCATCGTCAAAAGTGATTTCCGGTTCAGACTCCATCTTTTCCTGTTCTGCGGCCAGCCCTCGGGCACGGACAGCCTGATCCACTTCGGCGAAGGAACGCAAATCATTCCCCGGCAGTGCTGCACCCCGGTTCTCCACAATCACCGGATAAGCGGATTGAATATCCCGCAGGAAACAGCAGAACCCGGCAGCACGGACGGTGGGCGGCAGTTCCGCTGCAAAGCATTTTTGCGGCACCTTCAGCAGAACATCACTTCCTTTGAACGGCACAGAACAGCAGACT
Source organism: Lentisphaeria bacterium (assembly GCA_017457105.1). Taxonomy (GTDB): domain Bacteria; phylum Verrucomicrobiota; class Lentisphaeria; order Victivallales; family Victivallaceae; genus UBA1776. The sequence goes on from JAFTIA010000050.1 coordinate 8,415, forward strand.
TCAGTTCCAATACAGAATTCGGCGGTCGTATCAACCGGGTGCGGAAAGATCAGTCGGATCGTGGAAAGACAGTTCATTTTCTCCTCAAGAGTTTGATTTTTTGTATGAAAACGCTATACTATACCATGTTGTGAGTTGAATTTTCTGCAAAAAGGGTTCGATTTTATGCAAAATATTCATGGGCCGGAAATCAAATTTTCCTGTTACGCGGCGGAAACTCCGTTTTTGGCGATGGACAGTGCCGGGTGGGCGCCGGTGGATTGTCACCCGGATCTCTGGGTGCTGGAGTGTTTTAACGGGCCGGGCATCCGGTTCCGTACGGAAACTTCTGCGGAACGGGTCTGGCTGCCGGACCATTGGAATCTGTATCCGCCGGGGATGTCTTATGCGGTTCGCTTCCGTGAACCGGCAGAACGGTATGAAAATTTATGGCTGCTTTTCCGTGCCGCACCGGATTTGCCCCGCAACCGGGTGGTTTGTTTTGCTGATTCTGGGAAACTGCTTTGGCAGAGAGTCCGGGAACTGCATTTCATGCGTCTTGCCGGAAAGTCGGTCCCGACCGGATTGGTGCGGTTGAAAATGCAGGTGTTGCTGGCGGAATTGGAAATCAGTTTCCGCCTGGCAGGGGGTGAAGTGCCTGCCGGATTCGTCTGCTGGGACAGTTCTTCCGGGCAGAGCGATACTCTGCTGCAGCGGGTGGATTGGATTTTGCAGAAACATTTACGCTGTCCACCCAGCGTGACGGAACTTGCCGGGATGCTGAATATGAGCGTTTCCAGTTTTTCCCACCGGCTTAAAGAGGAAAGCGGCTGGACCCCGGTGGAACGGATCCGGTACGTCCGGATCGAACATGCCAAAAAACTGCTGTTGCAGTCTGCCCCGCGGGATGCGGTACGGAATACGGTCTGGCGTCTGGGATTTCGGTCCCGACAGTATTTCTGCACGGTTTTCAAGCAGGAAACCGGGATGACGCCCGGCGAATTTCTGCACTCTGCCGGTCGATAGTTGTCAGAGGAAGCAGATACGGGAAATGCACTGGTCAAAGGATTCCCGGCCGCTTAAAATATTGATTTCCACACGCAGGAAATAAAGCGGCAGATCCGTCTGTTCCGGTTTGGGAATGCGGACAGCATCTTTTTCCGTGGTCATGATCAATTCTGCGCCTGCTTCTTTGGCATCCCGGATAAAGTCCTGGATCTCCTGCCGGGTGTAGCGGTGATGATCCGGGAAGGAGCGGGTCAGTACCAGTTCCGCTCCGAGAGAGGTCAGGAAACGCTCAAAACTTGCCGGTACAGCGATGGCGGACAAGGCCGCAACTTTTGCGCCCCGCAGCCGTTCCAGAGGTGCCGTATCGCCCCGGTCAAAGACATGCTCAATATATTTGGGCTGATGACAGCACTCAATGATTTCCGCCCGGCGGTTGTGACGGCGGAGAAAGGCTTTCAGGTGCCGCAATTTGGGACTGCCGTCCGATTTGGAAAGGAAAATATAGTCGGCACGGCGGATATTTTTAATGGGTTCCCGCAAAAGTCCGCGGGGGAGAACATGCCCGTTCCCGAAGGGATCCGTGGAGTCCACCAGTACGATATTGATGTGAGGTTTCAGCATCAGATATTGAAATCCGTCATCCAGGATCAGCACGTCTGTCCCGTAATGTTTGATGGCGTACAATCCGGATTTCACCCGGTCTTTATCCACCAGAACCGCCACCCCTTTCAGGTTGGAGGCAAGCATGTAAGGCTCGTCCCCGGCATACATGGAGTCCAGCAGAAGTTCATTGCCGTCCGAAACGATCTTGGGCGGGATCTCCAATTTCTGCTGCCCGAACATGTGCCGGAATTTGTACCACATGGAGTGCTTTTTACTGCGGTATCCCCGGCTTAAAATGGCGACTTTCCGCCCTTTGGCATTCAAGGTTTTGGCAAAAACTTCCACCACCGGCGTTTTGCCGGTCCCCCCGCAGGAAATATTGCCGATACTTACCACCAGACACCCCAGCGCATGATTCCGGATCACCCGCTTGTCATAAAGCCAGTTGCGGAACTGCCCCGCCATCCGGTAAAAACGGGAGGCGATCAGAAGGAGTGCCAGCAGAAACTGGTCCCCTGTGCTCCGTTTGCCGCCGCTCAGGAGTTTCAAAAAGTACGGTTCAATATTTTCCAGCCTGGGTAATTTCATGGTTCTTTCAATCCACTGTCACACTGCGGAGCAGTTCCTGAATCCGGAGCCGTTCCCGTTCCAACCCTTCCGCATCCAGGTCCGGCGGCACGGATACCGCATCCCCCAATACCAGTTCCAGCGTGGAAAAGGGCTTGGGGATTTGAAATTTATCCCAGCTGCCCACTTCCCAGTACCGGGAGGCGTTGACAGACATGGGGATGATCTTGGCTCCTGTCATGGAAGCCACGATCACCGGTCCCGGCTTCATTTCATACCGGGGCCCGCGGGGGCCGTCCGGCGTAAACGCCACATTCCACCCCTCGTGGATGGCTTCCAATGCTCCCCGCAGTGCCGCTGCCCCTTTTTTGCTGGAAGAGCCCCGCAGACTGCTCAAGCCGAAAAAGGATATGAGATCCGTTACATACTGCCCGTCCCGGGAGGCACTTACCACTGCTTTGGTTCTGCGGCGGGCGATTTTGGGGAAGATGGGGGCAAAAAACATCAGCCGGTTGTGCCACATGAGTCCGATCATCCCCTGCGCTGTCTGGCAGTAATGGTTGGGGTCATGCACCCGTATCCGGTAAAACAACAGCATAAACCGCATCAGTACAGACGGAAACCAGAAAAGCCATGTGGGCAGTTTCTGTTTGCTGCGGATCTTTTGTTTGATATAACCCATCTTGATTCTTTCGTTTGATTTGTATAAAAAAGCCGCCTGTGCCGGAGTTCCGGCACGGACGGCCTTGATCTTACAGGAAAATACCGGTTATCAGAGAGAACCGAGCATCTTCAGCAACACACCTGCTGCCACGGCAGAACCGATCACGCCCGCCACATTGGGGCCCATGGCGTGCATCAGCAGGAAGTTGTGCGGATCGGATTCCAGACCGACCTTGTTCACCACACGGGCCGCCATCGGCACAGCGGAAACCCCGGCCGCACCAATAAGCGGGTTGATCCCGTCTTTGCTGCACCAGTTCATGATCTTGGCAAAGATCACCCCGGCACCCGTGCCGATGCAGAAGGCAACGCAGCCCAGCACCAGGATCCCCAGCGTCTGCAAGGAGAGGAAGCTGTCCGCAGAAAGTTTGGAACCGACTGCGATCCCCAGGAAGATGGTGACGATGTTGATCAATGCATTCTGGGCAGTCTGGTTCAAGCGTTCCACCACGCCGCATTCACGCATCAGGTTCCCGAACATCAGCATACCGATCAGCGGACCCGCATCCGGCAGCAGGAAGGCGCAGAGCAGCGTGATCATCAGCGGGAAACAGATCTTTTCCAGCTTGGAGACCGGACGGAGCTGTTTCATCTTGATCTTCCGTTCCGCTTCGGTGGTGAGAAGCTTCATGATCGGGGGCTGGATGATCGGCACCAGAGCCATGTAGCTGTATGCCGCCACCGCCACTGCACCCAGCAGTTTCGGGGAAAGACGGCTGGTCAGGTAAATGGAGGTCGGGCCGTCGGCACCGCCGATGATACCGATACTGGCAGCATCCTTCAGGTCAAAGTCAATGCCGATACCCAGCATGGAAAGCACCAGTGCCCCCATGAGAGCCGTAAAGATACCGAACTGTGCTGCACCGCCCAGCAGTGCTGTTTTGGGGTTGGCCAGCAGAGGCCCGAAGTCCGTCATGGCACCCACGCCCATAAAGATCAGCAGCGGGAACACGCCGGATTCAATACCCACATTGTAGATCATGCCCTGCAAGCCGTCCGGACCGGAGATGTCCGCCACAGGAATATTTGCCAGCAAGGCACCGAACCCGATGGGCAGCAGCAGAAGCGGTTCAAATTCCTTTACGATCGCCAGATAGATCAGTACCAGAGCCACCAGCATCATCAGCACACGGCCCAGACCCAGAAGCCAAGTGTCTTTGAAGTCATGTCCGCACTGATTCAGGATGTCATACAGACCGGTGCTTTCCCACAGACCGCGGAAGGAATCGCCCCAACCGGCGAGTTTCCCCTTGGCACTTTCGTTGGAAACAGAGTCATGGGTGATCCGGATATCCGCCAGTTCCGCCAGGAAGACTTCCCCTTTGGTGCCGTCCAGCACGGAGGAGTTATACAGATCTTTGCTCACAGAAACAACTTTGTAGTTGCTCATGCTCTTGAATTTACCCTTGCTGCGGCCTTCGGGATTCAGCGTGATCATGTCCGTGCCCGGCTTCAAAAGCTTGTTCACCGTCACATGATTGCTGTAAACCACAGCCCGCTTGGGCCACACATAGTACAGACCGAAATTGCCATTGGCCATGGGACGGAGCTGATACACTTCATCCCCGAAGGCACACGCGGCAGCCTTCTTCACCGGACACGCCTTGTCGGCGGGGGCGGCAAACACCGCAACCCCGGCGAACAACAGCATTGCCGCAAAAAATTTGCAGAAGCTTGTCATGGATTAGTTCTCCTCGATCTTGGCAAGCACATCACCGGCGGAAACCACGGCGCCCTGCGCCACCAGGACCTGGGCGACACGGCCGGCATTTTCAGCCTTGATTTCAGTTTCCATCTTCATGGCTTCCAGCACCAGCACGGTCTGACCGGCGGCGACTTCCGCCCCTTCGCTGACCAGAACCTTCACCACCGTGCCCGGCATGGGGGCGCACAGATCCGCGGCAGCACCGCTTGCGGAAGCCGCCTTGGCGGCCGGAGCAGCAGCCCCTTCCGCAACGGCGACCTTGAAGCTCTTGCCGTTGACTTTGGCGGTGTATTCTTTGCCGTCCGCAGAAACTTCCACGGTCACAGCCTTGCCGTCCACCGTGGCGGTGTAGGCAGAAGCACCACCTTTGGCGGCGGGTTTTTCTTCTTCACGGTAACGGATACCCATGGGGCGGTCACCCTTCAGGAAGGCGATGCCCTTGTCGCCGCAGGCGGCGGCGATGAAGATGTTTTCTTCAGTGACTTCCAGACCGTTCTTCTGAAGAAGTTCAGTATTGTATTTCACGCCCAGTTCGGGATTGGCATCGTTCAATTCCACCACAGCCTTGGTGGTGGGTTCCAGACCCAGCTGTTCCTGCGCCCACTTGACCACTTCCGGATCCGGAGCGACCGGGGTCTTGCCGAAGTAGCCCAGCACCATTTTGCCGTAGCCCTTGGCATCGATCTTCCAGGAACCGTCATCATTCTTGCCCTGGACGGCGTTGCGGAAGCCCTGCTGGAAATAGAACTGGGAAACCGGGGTCACGGAAGTCCCGAACCCGCCCTTGGCGACCACGTCGCGCATTTCTTCGATGCAGCGGTCGTATTTGTCCAGGCAGTTGTTGTCGCGCATCATCTGGGTATTGGCAGTGAGCGCACCGCCGGGCATGGGGGAGAAGATGATTTTCGGGGAAACCTGCATGGATTCCGGGGGCATGAAGTATTTGTCCAGGCACTTTTCGAAGATCTTTTCCACGCCGAGGATCTTTTCCGGATCGATGTCCAGCGTGTAATCCGTGCCGCGCAGACGCTGGTACATCACCAGAATGTCCGCTTCGCAGGTGCCGCCGGAGAGGGGGCTCATGGCAAGGTCGATGATATCCGCACCGGCTTCGATGGCGGCCATGTTGCACGCCACCGCCATACCGGCAGTGTCATGGGTGTGGAACTGGATTTCCTTGGCACCCTTGCCATAGGTGGAATCCAGGATTTCACGGGCCTGCTTGATGGTGTCAAAGACCGTCTTGGGCGTGGAGGTGCCGGAGGCATCCTTGAACGCCAGACTGTCAAAGGGAATGCCGGAAGCGATGATTTCGTTCAGACGGTCGATGTAGAATTTCGGGGTGTGGGCATAGGGCTCGTTCAGTGTGGGAGCCAGACCCATCATGGTCACGGTGACCTGATGCTTCAAGCCGTATTTGGCAATGGCGCGGCCGGAAACATCCAGGTTGCGGACGTCGTTCAGAGCGTCAAAGTTACGGATGGTGGTGATGCCGTGCTTCTTGAAGAGCTTGGCATGAAGATCGATGATGTCGCTGGACTGGCTGGAAAGACCGACCACGTTCACGCCGCGGGAGAGGGTCTGCAGATTGACTTCCGGGCCCACGGTTTCGCGCCACAAGTCCATCATTTCAAACGCATCTTCCTGGCAGTAGAAATAGAGAGCCTGGAAACGGGCGCCGCCGCCGATTTCCAAGTGATTGATACCGGCATCCACAGCCGCTTTCAGCGCGGGCAGGAAGTCTTCGGTCTTGACACGGGCACCGAGACAGGACTGGAATCCGTCACGGAACGAACAGTCCATGAACTTGATTTTTTTCATTTTTTTGCTACTCCGTTTGTATATGAAATTTGGTTTTGATTACTTGTTGCGGAATTTGCTGACCACGGCGGCGGCAACGGCTGCCAGGTTGGCATCTTCTGCCGAGGCGGCCGGAGCAGGGGCGGCAGCCGGGGCGGCCGGAGCCTTCAGGGCATCAAACTTGGCAGCAAAGGGTTTCAGGACTTTTGCCAGCAAATTCATCAGCAAAATCATGATGACGAGGAAGGCAAGCACCATCCCCATCCCGAAGACGAGCAGCTGCGCGCCATCCAGTAAAAGCGACCATTTTTCCATTTTTTACTCCAATGTTTTTTGTAAAAGATTAAAATAATAAAATCAAAATAATATACATGCAGTTCCCTGTTTTTTCAAGTGAAAAACAAGGTGATGCCTGTTTTTTTATGACAGAAATCTTTTATTTCAAGGCAAGTCCGTCGTGGAACGCTTTCCCGGCAATGGGGCCCAACTCCCGGTAGGTGTGGTGTACCGGGTCGTAACAGACGGGGCGGAGTTTTTCCGGATCGATTTTCCCTTCTGCATCCAGAATGGAGTCATCGGCACTGATATTGAGGATCTCTGCAACGGTACAGCCGGTTTTATCATCATAGGAAAGGACTTTGCACTCCAGTGTCATGGGAAGTTCGTCAAAAAGGGGTGCATCCACAAACGCCGCTTTCCGTGGGTGGAAGCCTGCTCTGGCAACTTTGTCCGGCACGTCTTTTCCGGAAACCAGTCCGGCGTAATCGCAGGCGGCAAGACTGGCGACCGTGCCGATGCTGACAGTGAAACACTGTTTCAACTGCAAATTTCCGGCGGTTTTATGTCCCGGATCGATGCAGACTGCCAGCTGGTGTGTATCGTGGATGCCGCCCCAGGCGGCGTTCATGATATCGGCATTGCCGTCTGCATCGTAAGTACCGATCATCAGGACCGGCATGGGGTAGAGCCATGTTTGTACACCAAAATTTTTTCTCATTCTTGTGTTCTCCCTGTTGTTGATCTGTTTTTGTTTTACAGTATCTCTTTTTTATGTAAATACCACTTTTTTTACTTAAAAAATGAATTTCCGGTTGCAATCGGGTTGAATAAGTGTATTGTACGATCATCAACATGGGCTGTGCCCGTTGTCCGGGCCGGTTTCAAAATCAAAAATCCAACAAGGAGTAGTGTGATGAAGACTATCCGTATCGGTGTCCTCGGCTGCGGGAAAATTTCGACATGTCAGCACATTGGGCGTTTTATGAAAAAAGACGCCAAAAGCAAGTCCGAAATCGTCGCCGTTTATGACCCCAAACCGGGCCGCGCCAAAAAGTGTCTTGAAGAAAACAAGACCACTGCCAAGATCTGCAAGTCCGTGGAGGAACTGCTCGCTGAACCCATTGATGCCGTTGTGATCGCCACTCCCAACGATACCCATTGCCCCCTGACCTTGCAGGCCATTGCCGCCGGAAAGCATGTTTTTGTGGAAAAACCCATGGCAGGGAACATCAAAGATGCGGAAAAAATGATCAAAGCCGCCGAAGCCGCCGGGGTGGTGCTGCTGGTGGACCAGTCTTTCCGCTACATGAACGATTATCAGGAAATCAAAAAGCAGATCGACAAGGGCGTGATCGGCGAGATCACCCACATCCGCTGTATGCGTGTGGGGACCCAGCCCCCGAATGTCTGCTGGTCCCCCGGTGCCAACTGGTATGTGCAATCGAAGCATGACGGCGGCGTGATTTTTGACCACGCTGTCCACATGGCGGACGTGATGCAATGGCTGGTTGGACCCATCAAGCAGTTGAACACCACCGGCCGCAAGCAGGGGGAACAGGCCATTGTCCACTGCATGACTACTATGGATTTTGCCAGCGGTGCCACCGGCGTGCTGGAACTGGGTTGGAAATTCCCGGTGGGCCGCATTGAATTCGGTATTTTCGGGACCAGGGGGATGATCCTTTTCCCGACCATGCGTCATGCTGATTTCTACAAGACGGGCGAAGACAAACCTTTCAAAACCATTACTACCGAGAATGTCAAACTTGTTCCCACCGCCCAGGAAACTTTCCTGAAAGCCATTGCCGGCAAAGACAAGTCCGGGTTCTGGAGTATCGGCCGTGAAGCCCTTGCCCCCTGCGAAGCCATGCTTCAGTCTGCTTCCAGCGGCAAGACCGTAAAGGTGAAGTATCACAAGGAGAGCAAGTGATGGAGGCGTATCCCATTGGTTTGAGTCTGCTTGCAGGCGGAGATAGAAACATGCCCGTGCCGGACTTTTTGAAAGCCGCCAGAGATGGCGGTTATGACGGCGTGGAAATGTGGCTCCTTGGCGAAGGCGGTCTGAATTTTGATGTGACCGATGAAGAGCTGGCTGCCTACCGCAAACTGGCGGCAGAGTACAATTTGACCATTTACTCTGTGGCGATCTCCTCCCCTGCCGGTAATATGCTGGCTTCCGGGAAAGATGCGGAGCTTTTTGCCGAATACGCCATCCGGGGGATGGATATTGCGGTGAAACTGGGTGCCGGAACGGTGCTTCACACTACCGGTAATCTGAACGGCATCGACTACGAAACCGGCTATTTGAACGGCATTGCCAATTTGCGGAAACTGGCTCCTGAAGTGGAAGCCCGCAATCTGCAGTTTGCGCTGGAATTCGTCTGGAACGGGTTCCTTTTCAGCCCCATTGAAATGCGGAATTTTCTCACGCAGGTGAATTCTGCCAATATCGGGTTCTATTTTGACCCGGGCAACATGGCCGTTTTCCAGAAACCGCAGGATTGGGTGCGTGTTTTGAAGGGGTTTGTCCGCCACGTCCATTTGAAGGACTGGAAGGGCCGCGCTCTCAACGGCGGCTGGACCGCTCTGCTGGAGGGCGAAGTGGACTATCCCGCCGTGATGACCGAACTGCGCAAGGCAGGGTACAAAGGGCCGCTGGTCAGCGAAGTCGCCCTGTCCCTCGCCCCCTGGGAAGAAACCGCAAAGGTCATGCGCAAGGTTGCAGTGATGTAAGCATTTCTGCATTTGCTCCATATGGATGACGGGAGCATACCGGGACTTGCAAGTTTTTCTTGCAGGTCCTTTTTTTTGTCAGGCAAGGCGTTTGGCGGCAGTTTCCCCGGTACAGTGCAGCGGGGTGATTTTGACTCCCTTCAAAAATTCCGCAGTTTCCTGCAGACGATCAGGAGAGGCGTGGAGCAAATGCAGTCCGCCAATGATTTGTTTTACCGGGATGTGGGGAGCGCATTTCCGGCAGTAGCAAACTGTATTGATGATCCCTGCATGGCAGCACCCCTGAATAAGCGTGCCATCGCTCAAAAGCATGGCCTGTTCATCTTCAATGAAGTCCGGTATTTTTCCATCCCTGTCCCGGAAAAATGGTCCGCCGGTATCTTCGCCGGAACACCGGGGAATGGGCCCCGTGAGCCATACGCCCGGAGCGATTTCTGTAAATCGGGCAATTTCTTTTTTGCGGGGATGGTTTTCCAGCGCATTTTTATCCCGTTCCGTCATGGCGATATTCCGGGGAGGTACTCCCGGGTGGTGACTCCAATGGGGAGCGGTACAGCCGGGCGCACAGTAAACCGTATGCCGGAAATCCGGCAAAATATCTGCAAGGCAGCCTGTATGGTCATAATGACCGTGAGAGATCACAAGATGAGTGAAATCTTTTATCTGTATCCCGGCGGTGCGGAGGTTGGGGAGGAGGGCCGCGCCGGAACCGGTGTCAAAGAGAATCAAACTTTCCCCGTGCCGGACGGCAAGAGCAAGGCCGTGTTCCGCTTTCCACGGGGGCGGGAGAGTGTTGTCAACAAGAATGGTGATGGATGTCATTTTTTTTCCTGATTTGTTTGAACAGAAAATAGCACAGTTTTCCGGATTTGCAATCCCAATGGGGGGATGCTATATTTCCCGGCAAAAAAAAGCGGAAAGGCTGCCGGAAATGAGTCGGATCAGAATCTTTTGTGTTGTGCTGTACTGTATGACAGTTTGTGCATTTGCCATGCCGGAAAATCCCCTGACATCTGAACAGGCGGGGATGGTGATGGCCCGTCTGGATCTTTCGTATCCGGGCCTGGAAGAGGCCGGTAAAGCAATTCAGCGCGGGGATCTGCGTTCTGCACAGCATTTGGTTGCCGCATATTTCCGGAAAAAAACAGCGGATATTCAGCTGCCGCCCCGCAAACTCCGGACGGATCTTGCTGACAGGATCGTGCAGGGGTATATGAAAGAAGTGCAGATCCCCCACCATTTTCCCGATGGCAACATCCACTGGGGCTTCAACCCCACCAAAGAGCAGGGGCGCAGTTATGACCCGGAATGGTTGTGGCAGTTGAACCGGATGAGTTTCTGGCGGGAACTGGGGTACGCCTATTTTGTGACCCGGGATGAAAAATATGCGCGTACTTTTTCTCATCATCTCCGCAGCTGGGCGGCGTATTGGAAAAAGCCCGAAGGCAATGGCAACGGTTATCACTCTGCGTGGCGGACCATTGAGTGCGGCATCCGGCTTGGCGGGAGCTGGCCCTATGCCTTTTCTGCCATGGCATCTTCCGGAGAGTTCACGGATCAGGATATCCTGTTATATCTTTACTGTTCTCTCCTGCAGGCGGATCATTTGAGGAAATATCCCAAAACCGGAAACTGGCTCACCATGGAGATGAACGGGCTTTACACCTTTGCCGCTACTCATCCGGAGTTCCGGGAAAGTGCCGGATGGCGGAAATTTGCCATGGAGCGATTGAGTGCAGATTTGAAAAAACAGATTTTGCCGGATGGGGCGCAGTATGAACTTTCTCCGGGATATCACTTTGTGGCATTGTCCAACAGTCTTGCCCTTCTGAAACAGGCGGAGGCCGCCGGGTTCGGCGGGGAGATCCCCGCCGGATTCCGGGAGATTTTACAGAAGGGGTACCACTATCTTGTCCGGCTGATGACCCCGGACCGCAATTTCCCCAAAACCAATGATTCGTGGTCCAACAGTATAAACCGCGCCTTCCGGGGGCTGGGGCAGTTGTTTCCGGAAGATCCCCTGATCGCATTTGGTGCCAATGGCGCAAAGGAGAAAGATGCCCCGTCTTTCACCTCCTGCTTTTTCCCGTATGCCGGGTTTGCGGTATTCCGCCGGAATTGGAAAACAGACGGCCATTATCTCCTGTTCGATGTGGGGCCATTAGGCAGAGCCCATGTTCATCAGGATAAACTCAATATCATCCTTTACGGCTATGGGGAAGAACTGCTTTTTGACGATGGCGGCGGGAATTATGAGCGTTCCAAATACCGGGATTACGCCCTGTCGTCTGCGGGGCACTCTCTTGTGCTGGTAGATGGCGAAGGGCAGAACCGCAAGGCAAAAGGGGAAAATCAGGTCGTTACAAAGCCCATTGATGCCCGGTTCCGTACAGGGCCGGATGCGGATTATGCGGAAGGCACCATTTCCGATTTTTCCGGAAAAGCGGCGGGTACGGAACACCGCCGTCAGGTGTGGTATATCAAGCCCGATCTATTCCTTGTGTGTGACACGCTTTCCCCGGCGGATCTTTCCGTACACCGTTATCAGGCCCGCTGGCAGGTGGACGCCCTCCATATGAAAGAGGTTTTCCCGGGGGCATGGCAGAGTGACCGCAGGAAAAAAGCGGACATCCTGATCGTTCCCCTTGACGGAAAAAATGTCAAAACGTACTGGGTCAGCAATGCAAATGAACTTCCGGAAATGGGGGGCTTGTATGTGGGGCGTGATCCCCGGCCGTACCGCCCCGCCGTGACGCTGATCCATGAGCGTTCCGGGAAAGGCCGCCAGCGGTTTCTCACCCTGCTCTGTCCGGTGCGGGCGGGGGCAAAAAACTTGATCCAAAAGGTGGAAAGGCATCCCTCCGGAGTGGAACGGATCTTTTTTACGGATGGGCGCATACTGGTTGTTACGGTGCCGCAGGATAAGGCGCAGAATATCCGCTGGGCATGGGAAAATTCCCTGCCCCCCTGTCCGTAAAAGTCCGTAAAAGTCCCTTTCCGTCAGTCTTTTTTACAGCACATCCATCAGGGAAAGATTGGTATGATACCCCGGATCGGCATCGGATACAGCCGGGATCACCTGAATGATTTTCCCTTCTGCATCCCGGGTCTGACAGCCGAAGCCGTTTTTCTGCAGAAAACCCTGCATAAACGCCTGCATGGCCTCGCCGGTTCTGCCGGCAATGGCGGCAGTTTGGATTCCGGGATAGAGCCGCAGGAGCTGTGCCCCGGCACGGGTGGTTTCCGGCAGGCTCCACCATGGCATGTCGCTGTTGACTGCTTTGCGGGAAGTCAGGTCATACCCTTTGCAGATCCCTCCCGCATAAGGATTGTAACCGTAATCAAAAACATGGACAAAAATTTCCGGCAGTACTTTTGCCGCATCAGCGATCAGACCGGCTTTTTTCCCCTGTTTCTGCAGAACGAGCAGACACTTCCCCGCCAACCCTGCAAATTCCAGGGCATGTCCGGGGTCGGAAAAGACCATATCCCCATCTTTCCAGCACTTTTTTTCCGCATCGAGCGATTCCACAAAATCCCATTTCTGCAGCTCGGGGAACTGCCCCTGATTCACATGGTTCTCCATGATAAAACGGATGAATTCCTCTGCAGTATCCGCCCACACAGGATTTTCCGGTTCTGCCGCCATCAGGTCTGCCAGCCCGCCCAAAGCGATCATCCGGGGGCCCTGCGGGAATTTGCCCGGTACAAATTCCACCTTGTTTTTGGGGTCAAAACTCTGCTGATCCGTGCGGAACGTCTGTTCCCGGATGGAGGTCAATACCCGGCAGAAAAGGGCTTGCCCTCCTGCGCGCCAGGTGTCATTGTCCAATACATTCCCGGCGGCAAAAAGACCCTTGCCGTAGAAACTGCCGCTGTAATTGCCTGCGGACGGTTCCTGATGGAAAAAGGTTTTGCCTTCCGGCGTCATGGCAAACGGGAGCTGCCCGTTGTTGATTGCCCGGAGCCGTTCTGTTTCCGTCGCCACGGTTTGAAGCATGTTTGCCAGCCGCTCCGCCAGAACGGGATTGCCGTTTTGCCGGAAATAAAGGATGTGTTTGGCAAGACTTTCCAGTCCCCGCCCCTGGATCCAGGCGTAAACGCACTCTTTCCGGCGGAAGGGTTCGTCGTTTTCGCCGAAATCCCTGCCGGTAACGATGTCAAATTTGGTATCGATAAAGGGGTAGCCGCCCCGGTCAAAACGGTCGGCGATCAATGTCATGGAGTCCGTAAGGATACGGTCAATTTGCATTTTCCAGTGATTCATTTTCTTTTCCTTTCATTGCAGAGCGGCGGGCGACTGCAAGCCAGACCGCCGACAGTAAAAACATGATGACGGGCCCCCGGGCGCACCAGCGGAAATATTCCTCCAGTGAGCCATTCAGGCGGGTATATAAACTTCCGGCAAAGAAACAGCCGGCAACAGTTCCCAGTGCAAAAAGAAGTGCCCCCAACCCCACCGAAAATTCCGCACAGGCAGGTGGTGCCAGCCGCACAGAAGCCAATCCTTCACTCTGGCGGAGCATACTTGAAAGAAATCCGTTGTTTCCATTGTAAACGGTGGCGCAGAATAAAAACAGAACGGGGGTAAAGGTGAATTGCCTGACCCAGAGAAAACTGACGGCGGCAATCAGAGCGGAACATGCCGTCATGGTCAGAGGATATCCCCACTTGTCCACCAGTTTTCCGAAACAGGGCCCCGCCAGAAGTGCAAAAACGCTCAATCCAGCCTCGATCCACATAATGGTACTTGGAGAAATACCGTCATTTTTCAGCAGGTAAACCACAAAATATGTCGCGCAAAGCCCCATCCAGATCCCGTGCAGAATTGTCAGAGAGAAAAGCATACACAAGTTTCGTGTCAGCACATGCCGGAAGGGAAATGCCTTGTTTTGTGCCGCAACCGGCATCTGCGGCATTTTGATCTTTCCGATTGCCCGGATCGCCGGGTATTCAAAGAGGACCACTGTTGTTTGCAGAATGGCAAACCAGATGAGAAATACTTTGGGTTCACTGCCCGCACGGGTAAGAAACCAGACTGCCGGGATGCAGAGAAGAGCTCCCGGGACCCCCAGAAGACTGTTGAGAAAAACCGCCCGTTTGTTCAGTTCCCCGGCGGGGAGGGTGTTCTGCATGATTTTCAGCAGAGTATTGTTGGCAAACATGGCACAGGTGTACCCCACCGCCATGATGCCGGCGGTGACCCACAGCAGCGTTTCTTTACCGATGTCAGTCAGTGCAAGGAGCGGGAGGACAATGGGCAGAGCCACCCGGAGAAAGTAGCCCCATTGACAAATTTGAATATCTTTGTTCAGCCTGCCGAGAAATCCGGAAACCAGAAAATAACTCACTGCCGGAACCAGAAACATATTGCCTTTCACCACGCCGAATTTTGCAAGATCAAAGTCCATTTTCAGCATCAGCAGATCCGTTACCGCCCAGTTTGCCGCCAGAGAAATGGCAAGGGAGGTGAAAAAGTGAAATTTGATAAGCTGTTTCAGTGCAAAATGCTCTTGATCCGTCATGGTTCAACTCCTGTTCTGTATTAATATACTGTGCTTTTGCGGGAATGCAATGATTTCCGGATGGGCAAATATTAGCTAAACAGTATCTTTTTTTCACATTTGGCGATATCAAACTTGAAAATTGAATAGAAGAACGGTATGTTTTACCGCAAGAGTTGTTTTGAACTTCAAGCGGGAGATGGTATGGATTTTTACGGGCAGGCTCGATTGCTGGCAGATTTTTTTTCCCGTTGGACGGATTGCCGGATGGTGTTGTTTGACCGGGATGCCGGTATTGGCAGCAAGGCGGAAGGCCTTGACCTTCATTGTCATGAATGTTATGAGATCCGGGTGCCGCTGGATGCCGCCGGTAATCCGGCAGGAGCTATGGAACTGGTTCTCCCGGGCGTGATGCACCGTGCCATTCCGCTTGAAGAGATCCGTGATACTTTTTCCATATCCTTTGATCCTCTGATCCTGCGTTACCGGCAGGAAACGTCCTGTTTTTTCACTTCCCCCTATGAGGAATCCCTGACTGCGATTTTTTCCGGCCTGAAAAATGGAGCGGCACTGCAGCCTGCTTTCGGGGAAGAGTGCAGGCTGCTTTTGGCATTGCTTTTTCTACGGGCAAAGGCGGCGGCAGAACCAACCCATGGCAATTCCGTGGAACTGATGGGGCATTATATTGATCACTACTATTACCGGAGCAACTTTTCCATCCGGGAGCTGGCACAGCAGTTCGGATATTCTCCGAATTATGTTCAGCGTTGTTTCCGGAAGGTGTTCAACGTCACTCCCCGGGAAATGCTGCTGGAATGCCGGATGAGAGCGGCAGTGCGTTTTATGCAGAAGAAACAGTATCGCATCAAAGAACTTGCCGCCATGTGCGGATTTCAGGATGTGCATCATTTTTCCAAAACATTCCGCCGGTATTACGGTGTTTCCCCATCGGGCTATGCCGCCCGGTTGAAAAAAGAAAAACAGAATTGAAAGAGAGGTTTTTTATGGCAGAAAATATCCGTGCGATCAAGTTGGAATACGATTTACTGGTGCGGGATGTCCCCATGCGTGACGGGACATTGCTGGATACCATGATTTATCTGCCCGCCGACCGGCAGGGGCCTTTCCCTGTGGTTCTGGGGCGGACGCCCTATTCCCGGGCGGACCGTCTGGATCGGGGGGACCGGGATTTACTGAAGCGCGGGATCGCCGTGATCCGTCAGGGCTGCCGGGGGACGGGGGCAAGCTGCGGAGAGTTTTATCCCTGGGAAAATCATGAGGAAGACGATGCGCTGGACACCATTGAATGGGTGAAAAAACAGCCGTGGTGCAATGGGAAATATGCGCTTGCGGGCGGCTCCTATTGCTCACAGACGGCGATGCGTGCGGCGGTTTGCGGGGCGGATGCCTGCGGGTTGCAGCTGAATGTGCCGTTGGGCGGGGTGTGGCAGAGCATGTACCGGCATGGGGCGTTTTATTTTTATATGTACACGGAATGGGCGGTCAATATGTATGTTCAGCTGACCCGGAGTTATGATGACCTGCCCTGCTGGTACAGGGAAGGGATTTTTCATAAACTTCCGGTCATGGAGATCGACCGTCATGCCGGATTGCCGGAACTTCCCTGGCTCCGGGAATGGTTCCAGCACCCGGAATACGATGAATACTGGGAGAAGTTTGATATTGAAAAAGGGTTTTCCAATGTTACGGCTCCCGCATATATCGGCGGCGGCTGGTTTGATATTTTTACGGAAGGGACGCTGCGTTGTTTTACCTGTTTGCGGAAGGAGGCCGGTTCGGAACGGGCAAGGCGTTACACCCGTTGTGTGATGGGGCCGTGGGTCCATACCGGTCTGAAAAATCCGGATCTTTTCGGTGCGGACAATAATCATCCGGAACATTATGAAAAAAAATCGGTGCGTTTTCTGGCTGGACTGCTGAAAGATCCGGATGCGGATCCGCTGCCGGAAGAGCCGCCCTTGCGCTATTTTGTCATGGGGAGCAATGAGTGGCGAAGTGCGGACGATTGGCCGCCTGCCGGAGTGGAGGAAAAGATTTTTTATCTCTCCTCCGGCGGAAATGCCAACAGCCGTCATGGAGATGGTATTCTTGCTGAAATCGTTGCTGATACGCCAAGTGACCGTTATACTGCCAATCCTGCGGACCCGGTTCCCACCGGCGGTGGGGATACGCCGTACCCCATGCCCATGGGGTGTAACGACCAGTCTGCCATCCAGGATCGGGCGGATGTGCTGGTTTATACCGGCAGCCCCATGACGAAGCGAATGACGATCGCCGGGCGGGTACAGGTGCGTTTGTTCGTAAAGGGGGATGTTCCGGGGGCGGATTTCTGCGTAAAAGTGACGGATGTGGGGCCGGACGGCAAGGCATGGCTCCGCTGTTCGGGGATCCTGCGTGTGGCAAATCTGCCGGAAAACGGTGTAACGGAAGTGGTTGTGGAGTGTGACAGTACGGCATGTGCCTTTTTGCCGGGTCATTCCATCCGTCTGGAGATCGCCGGAAGTGATTTCCCTCGTTATGAGCGGAATCTGCATACCGGGGAAAGCCCATTGACGGGCACGGAAATGCGTACGGCACACATGGAAATTTTGCACGATAAAGCGCATCCCGCCAGTCTGATTTTGCCGGTTTTGCCGGAATGAGGAGAATATCGGCGGGAAATTGGGAAGAAACAGGCAGAAAAGTTTGTAATTTCCTGTTTGTGTGGTAAATTTTACTTTGTAATTTTGTATATTTTGGCTTTTTTTGTAAGTTGTTGTTTTTGGCAACAGCTTGCTTCAGGCTGCCCGGATTTTTGATATTTGAGCGTGGAGAGAGAGATTGCCGATCGAATATTTGGAGAAGATCCCGGGGAAAGAGTGGTTGCTTGTGCGGACCATGCCCCGGTCGGAAAAGCTGGCGGAAGCCTTTTTCCGGGCAAACGGGATCGCCTGTTATTTGCCGAAATACAATAAAACATACATAAACAGTTTTACGGCAAAAAGCGGCAAGTCGTACAGTTATAAACGGCAACCGGTGCTGTCGGTGATGTTTCCGGGATATATTTTTGCTGCGTTGGATTTGGAAGACATCAGCAATACCCGCCGGGAGCGGAGTGTGGCGCAAGTGTGTGTCCGGGCGACGGGCAGCGAGGACGAGTTGCTGGCGGACTTGCGGAAGGTGCAGGAATTTGAATTTCTGGCATTGACGAACAGGGTGGAAGTTAAAGCGGAAATCCAAACGGGAAGTTCAGTAACAATCACCCGGGGACCCCTGACCGGTTGGACGGGTGTGGTGGAAAAGCGGCTGGATCAGAATTTTCTGTTTATACGGATCGAGTCGATAGGCTATTCGCTGGGAGTGGAGATCCCGGCGGTTGATTGTGAAACAGTAGTATAGAATTTTTAGCATAAGCATGGTGGTAATGATGGAAAAATTAGTAGAAAATAAAAAGATTTTGGTGACGGGCGGAGCCGGTTTTGTGGGATCCAATCTGGTGGAAGCTCTGCTGGAACGGGATAACGAAGTTACTGTTTTGGATAACTTTGCTACCGGCAAAATGGAAAATCTGGTACCGTTTCTCAAAAACAAGTCTTTTAAATTGATCGTGGGCGACATCCGGGATATGGAAAAATGCCGTGAAGCGGTGGCCGGTCAGGATTATGTTCTGCACGAAGCGGCATTGGGGAGTGTTCCCCGTTCCATCAAGAACCCCATGGATTCAGTGTCCACCAATATTACCGGTTTTGTGAACATGCTTTTTGCGGCGCACGAAGCCGGGGTGAAGCGTTTTGTGTATGCGGCAAGCTCGTCTACATACGGGGACAGTGAAGCGTTGCCGAAAGTGGAACACCGCATCGGCAAGCCCTTGAGCCCGTACGCCATCACCAAATATGTAGATGAACTTTTTGCCGAAAACTTCCATAAAATTTATGGAGTGGATACGATCGGACTGCGTTACTTCAATGTATTCGGCCGCCGTCAGAACCCCTTTGGGGCGTATGCGGCAGTGATTCCGAAATTTGTGATGAGCCTGATGAAGCATGAAAGTCCGGTGATCAATGGAGATGGGAATTACAGCCGTGACTTCACCTATATCGACAATGTGATCCAGGCGAATCTGCGTGCGCTGGCGGTGGAAAATCCGGAAGCGGTGAATCAAGTTTACAATGTGGCGTTCGGGGAACGGACGACATTGAACGAGCTGTTCGGCTATCTGCGTGAGGATCTGGCAGAATTTGACCCGGAAATCGGGAAGATCGAACCGCAGTACGGCGCCACCCGTGCCGGAGACATTCCGCACAGTCTGGCGAGCATCGAAAAAGCCTCCAAACTTCTGGGTTACAAACCCGAATACAGCGTGAAATCCGGCCTGAAAGAAGCCACCAAATGGTATTACGAAAATCTGTAATTTACCCGGAGTAAATGTAATATTATAAATTTTTTTATGGCAGCTGAGGCAGAGACGAGATAGAATGGGCGTGAAGGTCGCAAGGCTTTTTCAATGGACACTGGTTGATAGAATCGGAAGTGCCGGGATTCTTTTTTTGTGCATGATGATTCTTGCCCGTTTTGTGACACCAAAGGATTTTGGTGCAATAGGGGCATTGACCTTGTTTATCTCTCTTGGCAATCTTTTGGTTGATTGCGGGTTGGGAGGGGCGCTTATAAAAAAGAAAGATGCATCCCCAACTGATTTTGGAACATTGTTTGTCTACAATGGGGTCTGCAGTATTTCTTTATATGTGCTGTTTTGGCTTCTGGCGCCTTTAGTGAATTGGTTTTTCCGGGATGATAGTTTGGCTCGTGTACTAAAGGTTTTGTCATTGATTTTTATATTTAATGCCATTTCCATTGTGCAGTATGTCAAACTCGTGAAGAATCTGGAGGTTAAAAAACTTTGTCTGATTTCCATCGCTTCAGGCGGTTTGGCGTGTATAATCGCAATCGTCATGGCCGTTCATGGATGTGGCGTATGGGCTTGTGTTTTTTATTTTGTTCTGCAGTCACTGTTCCGGAGTTGTGGTTATTATCTTGTCATATGGCAGATACCGCATTTTTGTTTCAGTTGGCAATCATTCAAGCAGCAGTTTAATTTTGGCGGATATCTCTTGGGGGCGAATATATTGACAGTTGTATCCAGTCATTTAACAACATTTGCTATTGGGCGAATGTTTCCGATGTCAGTTCTTGGATACTACTATCAGGCTCACAGGCTGTACAGTGCCAACAGTGAATTATTAACAGCAGTCATTGACCGGGTGGCGTTTCCTGTGTTGTGCAAGTCTACCGACCAGGAAAGTATGCAGGTTAATTCCAAAAATATTTTCAACCCGCTTTTTGTATTGTTATACCCGCTTTTTGCGGTTGGAGTTGTTGTCGCGGAACAATTTGTTGTCATTGCTTTTGGCGAATTATGGCGTTCTTCCGGTATATATTTTGCAATATTGCTGGTGTCTTTATTTCCGGCAATGGTGCGGATCATGCTGCGGAACATATTCAAATCTGCCGGTGCGACAGGTCTGATTTTCCGCGCTGAATTGTTAACGATTGTTTTCACTCTGATTTTGGTGGGCTGCTCGCTTTTTATTTCAATTTTGTGTCTGGTCGGCAGTATGGTCGGAAGCATGTTTTTCACAATGTTTACCTACATGTTCTATTCTCATTCCCGGGGATTGGTAAAGTGTCAGGACGTATGTGCGATGATTGCTTCGCCTTTATGCTCTGCTCTGGCTTCGGCAGGTGTGGCTGTATTGGTACAGTGCGTGGGGAATAAATGGTGTCCGCCTGTGGTCACCTGTTGTGCAGCCGGATTTGCCGGAGTTGTGACTGCATTTGTTTACTATGCTGTAACAAAAAATCCCGTATGCCTGCAGTTTTCAGAACGGATCAAAAGAAAAAGACAGGCTCCATGATTCTTAAAAGCTTTTTTTTATTACAACTGCTTGGATTGCTTTGCTGGTATTGGCATGGTGATTTTGGGTATTCCACCGGTGTGTTGCTGACTTTTGTGTCCATGAGCTTTGTCAATTGTATTCTTTTTTTCCATCGTACGGGAAAGTATTGCAATAAATCGTTTCACATTATCATTTTTTGTCTCGGTTATCTGATCGTCTTTTTCCAAAATTACATAGAGATCCTGTTAGGGAACCTTGCTGTGGAAGATATTCGATATTCCATTGCCAGTCCCGAGGATGTTATTTGTTCTGCGGCAATGTCCACCATGGGATTATTGGGCATGTTTCTTGGAGTACTGCTCATGACGCCTCCCAAACAGACAGCAGAGGAGCCCCGGTCGGAAGGAGTTATTGCGGATAGTTCCGTGCGATTGCCCGGACAACCTTACTGGATTTGGGGCGCATTTCTTTTATTTTTTGCCTTTAACCGGGAATACCTGTTCAATACAGAATATTCTCAGGAACTTTTGGAAAGCCGGTCGTTTGTCAGTAATGCGGTTCACTCTCTGTTTCAATCGGTGTGTATTGTGTTTCTTGCATACAATTGTAATGACCTTATGCGGCGGAAGAAGAAGGTTTTTGCACGGGAATTTTTCCAGCATATCGGCTGGCATTTGAATATGGCAATATTTTTGTTTATAAGCTGTCTTATGGTGGGCGGGGATCGCGGAGGGGCTCTGCCTGTTATTCTTGCCTATTGTGCGGCATTTTTGTTGGTGTCCCGTTTTACATTCAGATATAAATATTTGTTGATATTAAGTATTATTGGCGGTATTTTCTTTGGATTTGTTGCGCAGATGCGGACTACCGACAAGAGTGCCCCGCTTCTTCAGCGCGTGACGGAAAGCATAAATTTTTTTAAGTCGGCAGGAAAAGGTTCCGAGCGGGTTTATTCCCCGACTGCGGAATTGGCAGGATCTGTGGCGACATTTCACAATGTAGTATCCTATATTCCTCAATTTCATCCGTTTTTCTATGGTTATTTCAATTTTTTGGAGCTTGCGAGTATTGTTCCCGGTGTAGGGAGGGCTTTCAGAACCTTTTATCCTGGACATTTTAAATATTGGGGAGCCTCCTATTTTTGTACATGGCTTTTTTTCGGTGACAATTATCCTATGGGTACAGGAACGTCTTGGAATGCAGATCTATATATGAATTTCGGGTTGTCCGGTATAGTACTTGGAATGTTTCTCTGGGGCATTTTTTTAGCTTTTTTACGTAATAAGATGCTATTGGAACCGGCATCTGTGTCAGCTCTTATATGCTATCTGGTTATTGCCGGAACGGCGTTATATTCGAATCGGGCAACAATAATGTATTTTGCGCCTATTTTAGTTCATTCATGTATTTTGTATTTTCTTTATAATTTTTTCTTTATATCGCGGAAAAATAATCGAAAAGATTTATACAAAAGCATAGGGGTTAAAAAATGAAAATTCTTGTAAATGCGTTCTCGGCCCGATTAGGAGGCGGAAAGGTTTATATTATTAATCTGTTAAAGCATTTGCCACCGGAATATGATGTGACGATTCTTGCCGGAGAATACAATGCTACAGATTTTCTTCCACTGAAGAAGGATAATATCACGTTTGAAGTTAAGTCTGTTTTTTTTAAAAACGGCTTAATACGGATTTTTTGGGAGTTGTTTGTGTTGCCATTTTTTTTGCTTTCTCGCCGATTTGATTCTTATTTTGCTCCGGGCGGGGTGCTTTTAACGATTCCTGTGCATGGGATTCTTTACATTACTGCGTTGCGGAATATGTTGCCTTTTGATGCACGAGAACGCAAACGGTTTCCCTTTTTTTCCGTTTTGCGCCTGAAAATGTGGGTGTTGAGAACTGTTTATCTTATGTCATATCGCATTGCTGACCGCATTGTTTTTATTTCGGAATATTCCCGGGACTGTGTTTGTGAACTTTATCCAGCTGCAAAGAAAAAATCCAAAATCATTTATCATGGACTGAATGATAAATTTCGTTATCCGGAACAGGTTGATTTTGATTTGAGTCATTTTGGCTTGATGGAAAAAGCCTTTTATCTTTATGTTTCCCGGCTTGATGTTTATAAAGCCCAGTTGGAACTTATTGAGGAATGGCGTAAACTGCGGGACGGCGGTTTTACTTATCCTCTGGTGCTGGTGGGGGAGACCACTGGGGCGTATGGACAAAAGGTTTTTAACAGGATCAAAGAATATGGATTGGAAAACATGGTTATATGTACCGGTGCAATTCCAAATGATAAATTGCCGGGGTTGTATCGGCAGGCGCGTGCGCTTGTCTTTGCCTCTTCCTGCGAGTGCTGCCCCAATATCTTGCTGGAAATGATGTCATCTGGGCGTCCTATTTTTTCTTCGTCAATTCCTCCGATGCCGGAAATTGGAGGGCATGCGGTTGTATACTTTGATCCCTATAAATCTGGCGAGTTAAGTTCAAAAATTGCGGAGGGAGAAAAAAACTTTTCTGTCTTTGAAATGTGGGGGCGGGATATCCGGAAACGAGCATTTTCATTTGATTGGAATGTGACGATAAGAAAGACAATGGAGTATATCTCGGGGAGATAGGTTCTTAAAACGAGGTATTAAGAGCATAAAACAAGGAGAATTTTGTAATGTTTAAAGACAAGACGTTGCTTATTACTGGTGGGACCGGATCATTTGGAAATGCTGTTTTGCGGCGGTTTTTGGATTCCAATGTCAAGGAAATCCGTATTTTCTCCCGTGATGAGAAAAAGCAGGACGATATGCGCCATGAATTGCAGAATCCCAAGGTGAAGTTTTATATTGGTAACATCCGTGATCGCCAGGCCGTTGATGGTGCAATGAAGGGGGTCGATTATGTATTTTCTGCTGCGGCATTGAAGCAGGTCCCAAGTTGTGAGTTTTTCCCGCTGGAAGCCGTTCAGACCAATGTGATCGGGACAAATAATGTTTTGGCATCTGCCGAAGCGCACGGTGTAAAAAATGTGGTGGTTCTCTCCACTGATAAGGCAGCTTACCCCATCAATGCTATGGGGATCAGCAAGGCTATGATGGAAAAGGTAGCTATTGCCCGAGGGCGTGCGTTGGGTCTTGGTGCCGCCACTACGATTTGCTGTACACGCTATGGCAACGTTATGGGATCCCGGGGATCTGTGATCCCGCTGTGGGTTGATCAAATCAAGGCCGGCAAGCCCATTACTATTACCAACCCTGAAATGACCCGTTTCATGATGACGCTGGATGATGCTGTGGATCTGGTGATCTATGCCTGGCAGCACGGTGACAATGGCGATCTTTTTGTGCAGAAAGCTCCGGCGGCCACATTGCCTGTTTTGGCGCAGGCACTGAAGGAACTTTATAATTCTGATACCGAAGTCAAGGTTATTGGCACCCGCCACGGCGAAAAAATTTATGAAACGCTTGTGACCCGTGAAGAAATGGCCAAGGCCGAAGATATGGGGAATTACTACCGGATCCCCTGTGATACCCGGGATTTGAATTATGATAAATATTTCACCGAAGGCAGTGCTAAGATCAATGAAGTGGATACTTACCATTCCCACAATACCCGCCGTTTGAATGTGGAAGAGATGAAAGAGTTGTTGAAGAAACTGAAATTGATCCGGACCGATTTGGGGCTTGGTGATGGCGGGTGTTGAAGTTATTCAGGGGGAAATTTTTAACGATCATCGCGGTCAAATATCCAGTTTGAATGCGTTTCGTTTTCCCGGCGTAGAACGCGTTTATTTTATTCATCATTCAGATGTTTCTGTTATCCGCGGATGGCATGGGCATCGCTATGAAAAAAAGTGGTTTTATTGCGTAAAAGGGGCATTTACATTGGGATTGGTTGAGATCGACAACTGGGAGGCGCCTTCAAAAACATTAAAACCAGCAATGTATCAACTTACTGCGGATTGCAGTAAAATCATTTGTGTTCCGGAGGGGTATGCGAACTGTCTCAAGGCTGAAATTCCAGATTCTATTATGATGGTTTTTTCCGGTAAAACACTGCCGGAAGCCTACGAGGACAGCTGGCGATATGATAAAGATTATTGGTTTGAGTGGTGATTCTGTGTTATAGAATCAGAGCTGTTACAGAAGATCAATAGAGAGAATTTTATGAAATTTTTTGTTTTAGGTTGTAATGGTATGGCAGGACATACCATTTCGTTGTATTTGAAAGAGCGTGGGCACGAAGTTGTCGGGTTTGACCGTACGGCCTCCGCACTGGTCGATGGTGTGGTTGGAGATGCTTTTGATACGGCTTTTTTGCGAAAGTTCATCAGAGATGGCAAATTTGACACCGTGATCAATTGTGTTGGTATTCTGAACCAGTTTGCAGAACAAAATAAAGCTCTTGCTGCTTTTTTGAATAGTTATTTCCCGCATTTTCTTGCTGAAGTTACTGCTGATATTGATACACAGGTCATACACATGAGTACCGACTGTGTTTTTTCCGGTAAACGGGGACATTATACCGAGCTGGATTTTCAGGATGGGGAAACATTTTACGACCGAAGCAAAGCTCTTGGTGAATTATCGGATAATAAAAATCTTACTCTCCGGAACTCTATTGTCGGGCCTGATATCAATCCTGCTGGAATTGGTTTGTTGAACTGGTTTTTAAAGCAGCGTGGATCGGTGAATGGCTTTACGAAAGCTATGTGGACCGGGCAAACTACTTTGCAGCTGGCAAAGACCATGGAAAAAGCCGCGGAAAACCGTATCACCGGGCTGATCAATGCGGTCCCGGATCGAGCGATTTCCAAATATGATCTTTTGCGGATCTTCAATCACCATTTCCGGAATGACGAACTTGCTATTTGCCCTGTTGAGGGAGTGAATGCTGATAAGTCTCTTATTCGTACCAATTTTGAATTTGATTATCTGATTCCGGATTACGAGATCATGGTTGCTGAACTTGCGGAATGGGTAAAGAATCATAAATCATTGTATCCTCATTATATGTTATAAAAGGAGTTTTGCCGATGAAGAAGCTGCGCTTGATGACGATTGTTGGGACTCGCCCGGAAATTATCAAGATGTCGGCCATTATAAAAAAATGTGACCGTTATTTTGACCATATTCTTGTGCATACCGGACAGAATTACGATTATCAATTAAATGAAGTTTTTTTTAATGATCTGGGGCTTCGGGCACCGGATCATTATTTGGGTGTTGTCGGGAATAATGTTGGTGAAACGATGGGCAACGTTATTGCCAAGGCCTATAATCTGATGACGGAGATCAAACCGGATGCGATCATTGTTCTGGGCGATACGAACTCCTGCCTGTGTGTTCTTGCTGCCAAACGATTGAAAATTCCTGTGTTTCACATGGAAGCCGGAAATCGTTGCAAAGACGAAAATCTTCCGGAAGAAGTTATCCGGCGGATCATTGATGTAACAAGCGATGTTAATCTTTGCTATTCAGAACATGCCAGACGCTATATTCTGGACAGTGGTGTGAAACCGGAATATACTTTTGTGGTTGGCTCGCCGATGGCTGAAGTGTTGTCTGCGCATTTGGACAGTATCCAGAACAGTCAGGTATTGGAAAAATTGGGATTAGTGCCTCAAAAATATATTCTGCTTTCGGCGCATCGAGAGGAAAACATTGACATTGAATCCAATTTCTGTGCTTTGATGAACGCAGTAAATGCGTTGGCTGAAAAGTATGACATGCCGATACTTTATTCTTGTCATCCCCGTTCCAAAAAATATATTGAACAGCGGAATTTTATCTTTGATCCGCGTGTGATCCAAAACCAGCCATTAGGATTCTTTGATTATAACAAGTTGCAACAAAATGCATTTTGTGTGGTGTCCGACAGCGGAACATTGCCGGAAGAATCTGCGTTTTTCAACTTTCCTGCAGTATCTGTTCGCACTTCAACGGAACGGCCGGAAGCAATGGATAAGGGATGCTTTGTCATTGGCAGCATTACAAGTGAACAGGTCTTGCAGGCCGTTGATCTTGTGGTTGCCATGCAGGAGAATAATGACCTCGGTACGGCAGTGCCTGCATATACTGATGAAAACGTGTCGACCAAGGTTGTTAAAATCATTCAGAGTTACACCGGTGTTGTAAACAAGATGGTTTGGCGGAAAATTTGAAGCTTGGGTGATTTTAAAAGTTAGATTCGAAAATGAAAATTCTCTTATTGTTTGATGACGATTTAAAAAGCGCCAAATCCGCCCCTGTTATGATGAGACAGTTATGTATGGCTTACAAAGCATTGGGGCATGAACCTGTTTTGATGGTGCCCGATTGCGAGCAAAAGGATGTATGCTGTGAGACAGTGGTCGATGGCGGTTTTAAAATAATCAAGTTCCGGTCCGGCCGACTGAAAAATATCGGTTTTATTAAACGGGCTGTCAATGAGTCTTTGTTGTCATACAATGTATTAAGAGCGTGGAAACATTTTCGGAAAGAGCAGAAATTTGATATGATAGCAGCCTATTCCCCAACTATTTTTTGGGGGATAGCTGTCAGGCGCATGAAGCGGTATTGGAAGTGTCCAGCATATTTGATTTTGCGCGATCTTTTTCCTCAATGGACCTTGGATAGCGGTTTGTTGCACCGATATTCTCCGGCGTATTGGTATTTTAAATTTTTTGAATCGCTTAACTATTCTGCTTATGAGCGGATTGGAGTTCAAACGGAGGGAAATTTAAAATACTTTGAGAGGCGCAGAGAACGGGGGAAGGTTGAAGTTTTAAACAACTGGTTCATTGCTCCGCCCGCCGCCACCTTGGTGTCATACAAGGAAAAATATGGTCTGAAGGGGAAAATTGTCTTTTTCTATGGCGGCAATATTGGTTTTGCTCAGGATATGATGAATATTGTGCGTTTGGCGGAAAATATGCTGCCTTATTCTCAAGCCCATTTTTTACTTGTCGGCAAAGGGGATGAATGGAATTTGGTAGAAGAGGAGCGCAAACGGCGGAAATTAACAAATCTGACTTTGCTTCCTGCATGTTCTCAGGATGAGTATTGGTCCATTCTTAATGAAATGGACATTGGTATTTTTACATTGAATTCGCAGCATACCACGCAAAACGTTCCAGGGAAACTTCTGGGGTACATGGCGTTTAATAAGCCTATCGTTGGAAGTATCAACAGTGGAAATGACTTGTTGGAACTTTGGGAAAGGAATCGTGCAGGACTTTTATCTGTAAATCCGGACGATCAAGAATTCCTGAAAAATGCCGTTTCCTTGCTGCAATCAGAATCCCTGTGTAAGGAGCTGGGGGAAAATGCAGGAAAACTGTTGCAAGAGCAATTCAGCCCCGAGGCCATTGCAAGACAAATTATTACAATCTTGGGAGCGGATATTGATTAACTGTTGAAATTCTTAACGGTCAAAGCAATTTGTTCCTGTGCAAAATCTTGGACATTTATAGCCTGAAATTATGCCATTTAATAGTATAAAGAAATTCTTTGAAAGGAACAGTTCTCTGCTTGCAGGTGTGTGCTGTCTTCTTTTTGCCGGTTTGAGTCTCTTGGGAAAGTTGCTTGAGCCGGTTCTTTCCAGTGATGGTGCCTTTTATTTACAGTTGGTGGAAATATGGCGTAATGCTGGACATTATACCGCTATTCCTTCGGCAATGCCGGATGCTACATTGATTCCGGCATTTCCGCTTTTTTTGATCAAGTGTCTTGTGTCTTGTGGTATCCCGCCGGAGGTGGCAGGAGTTGGGCTTTCCATGCTTGTTGGTAGCACTCTTCCGCTGCTGGTTTATTTGATGGCGCAGGAGATCCAGAGCGATAAGCGCATTTCTCTTGCCGCAAGTATGCTGATGGCCTTTAATCCTTCCATGATTGAGCTTGCGTGTGAGATCCAGCGGGATATGCTGTATATCGGATTGTGCGGATGGGCTGTTTTCTTTGGGTTGAAAGGGTTGATGCAGAAAAAGTTGTGGCCGTGGATCCCTGCCGGAATGTTGGGGGCATTATCTGCTTTGACCCGGTATGAAACCTTTGAAATGTTTCCTGTTCTGCTGATGGCTTTTTTGATCTTCGGGTTGAAAAAGGGCATTCCGTGGGAAAGAATATGTCAGCAGGTTGCTATCTTTGCCGCCGCATTGATCATAACTGGTATCGGGATGATTTTTCTGATGGGGATACAGGATTTTGTGATCGATTCTTATTCAAAATATTTTCAGGGCAAAATGACCTTGCTGGAGTCGCATGTCGCTCCGGGGGAAACAAGATAGAATGTTGAAAGTTCTTTTTCAATCGATTCCATCCATTCTGTTTGAACCCATTGCGGTTGGGGCTGTGCTTGGTCTTGTGACCGCTGCTGTGCTGTTATGGCGAAAAAAAACAGCCTGGTACTGGAGTGTTACTTTTGCTCTTCTTTTTATGATCAGTTGGCGGGTGGCAATTCAGATTGTTTCCAGCCGCTATGCCTCCATTTTGGTTTTTCCCGCTACGATTGCCACGGCGTATTTTGCTTTCAAAATGGATTGGCTTGCCGGATTTATTCCCCGTTTGCCGAAATGGTTCTGCCGGAGTCTGCCATATCTTGCCATCGGGGGGATCGCGATCGGCGGATTTGCCCAACTGCTCCATTATAATCCCTATGCGAACCGGATCATCCAAGTTGCGGAGTTGATCAGAGAGGATGCAAAGCAGTATAAAAGCTGTCATATTCTGGCCACAGATGTCAGACGAATGCAGTATTATACCGGTTTACCGACAACTGCTATAGCCGGGGCAGATGTATCTTCGGCTGAATATCCGAAACAGATTGCTTTGACGTTAAAAAAAGGCTCTGATCGTCCGGCAGAAATGTGTTATGTTGTTTTGCCGATGTCTGCCAAACTGCCGGAAGAACACTATTTACAGCAGGTGTCGGAGCATATCCGGAAAGAATTGGTTTTGTTGGGCGAATTTTATCACAACCGGAAAAAAAGGCGGTTGACCCGGGTTTACAGATACGATATACAAAAAGCATACAATGTTGCAATAGTTCCCGCAGGGACCGTGCAAATTCCCGGGAGGAGAATCCGTACATGTACATTTGAGAAAACATATCCGGTCGGCAGTTGGTTTCATATTCGGGAGGATAGATATTTTAAAAATCCGCAGTGGAATTTGCAATCTCCTTTGTTGACAGATTTTCCAACAGAGTGGCAGCCGTCTGGAACCGGAGGCTATTTCCCTGGAAGTAATGGCGAATTAGGGGTGCGGACTTTCCCGGATGGGCAGAAGGTATTGCGTTTGAAATCAGATGCGTTGATCGCCTTGTTCCGTATTCCCAAGATGCAGGCAGAAAAGTATAGGGTAAAACTGACTGTATCAGGTAGACCCGGAAGTGTTTTTGCTTTCGGGGCTCATTACTACGGGAAAAAACATGTAGGCTTTGAGGTTTTGCCCAAAGTTCAGATCCCTGATACTGGTGTTTGGGATTTTATGCTGTCTCAAAAATATGTGCTGCCCGGGGCAAAGGTCATGCGGATTGCCTTGCAATTGTTTCACGGGGAGATTTTTGTTCATTCCATTGAACTTTATGAGGTCGATGATAAGAAATAATGGCTCTTTTTTTGTGTTTGTTCCCGGTTCTTTGGAATCGGGAATTTTTTTTGCCTTGATTTTTGGGCGAAGACGGTTATCTTACTTGGAAAACAGGGAGGTTTTTTATGGGGCAGTTGCGGATGGTTTATGTGGCGGATGAAAAAAGACCGCTGCCGGAATTGGAGATCGCGCCCGGATTTGCTCTCCGGGTGTTCGGGAAAGATGAGTTGGCTGAATATTCAGCCCTGCGTGTCAGTGCCGGTTTTGATGCCTGGGACGAAAAACAGTATGACGAATTTGCCCCCTGTCTTCTCCCCGGCGGGCACCTTGTTATTACTGAAATCGCTACCGGAAGATTTGCCGCTTCCGCTTCCGCTGAATTGCCCGTGCCGGAACATTTTCACGGTTTCGGTCTTCTGGGCTGGGTCATGTGCCATCCCGATTTCCGGGGAAAACACCTTGGCTGTGCCGTTTGTCTTGCCGTGATGCGGATCCTTTATTCCTATGGATACCGGTCGTTTATTTTGTCAACAGATGATTTCCGCATTCCGGCTGTGAAAACATATCTCAACCTCGGCTGGCAGCCCTGGCTCACTGAGCCGGATATGGAAGAACGCTGGCGGAATTTGACGGATGTTTTCCACTGTTCTTATGAATCGTTCCGCCCTCTGCCGGGAACATTTGTGCCGCCGAAGAAGGCTGTTCTACATCCCTTTGATTGAGGTATGTGATGCAGATTGAATTACAACAGATCAAAACCGGTTTTACCGGTGAATTCTGTTACACCCACGCCCGTGCCGGAATGTCGCCCGACGGCGAGGTGATTTTAACCACTCAACCTCTTTTGCTGGAAGGGTGTGATGTTTTTTACGGTATGCAGACCCTTGTCAGCAATGATCGGGGGAGATCTTTTTCCGGTTTCTGCAAATCTGCCACCCTGATCCGGCAGACGGTGGAGGACGGCATGGAAGATGTTTTTTGTGATGCCACTCCTCTCTTTTGCCGCCATACCGGGAAAATGATTCTGCTGGGGCATACTGCCCGGTACTGGAACAACAAAATCGCTCCCGCTCCCCGCCGCCGTTTTACCGTGTGGAGCGTGTATGATCATGCCGCTGGCGACTGGACCCCTTTCCGGCGGCTGGAAATGCCGGATGATGAGCTTTTTTATTCCTGCGGCAACGGTTGCGGACAGAGTGTTGAATTGCCGGACGGCGACTTGCTGATCCCGGTTTATTACGCATCCCGGGAAGAGGACTGCAAAGCCGGAAATTGTTATTCTGCCATGGTGCTGCGATGCGGATTTGATGGCGAAAATCTTCGGGTGAAAGCGTTGGGTACGCCTTTGCACTGCCCGGTTCCCCGCGGATTCTGTGAGCCATCCATTGTCCGGTATCAGGATCAATATCTGCTGGCTTTACGGAATGATGTTACCGGATATGTTGCATTGAGTTCTGACGGCATGACCTATTCAGCTCCGGTGGAACTCTGTTTTGATGACGGCGAAAATGCGGGCAATTACAATACTCAGCAGCACTGGATCACCGGCGGCGGTAAATTGTATCTGGTCTATACCCGGCGGGGGGCGGGGAATGACCACATTTTCCGCCACCGTGCGCCGCTTTTTATCGCAGAATTCGATCCGGAAAAGATGGTGTTGATCCGCCGTACGGAACAGGTCGCCGTCCCGGAGCGGGGGGCCCGGTTGGGCAATTTCGGCTGTCTGCATATAAGTGACCATGAATCCTGGGTCATCGCTTCCGAATGGATGCAGACCACCGCCCCGGA
Organism: Lentisphaeria bacterium; assembly: GCA_017457105.1. GTDB lineage: Bacteria > Verrucomicrobiota > Lentisphaeria > Victivallales > Victivallaceae > UBA1776. Next base: position 40,563 of record JAFTIA010000050.1, read on the forward strand.
TCATTACAATTATCGCCGCTGTATGAGTTACGGCAGCGATAACAGTATTTTTATTGCCCGGATCACATGGCAAGAGTGACTTCTTCGTTGCTGACTTCTCTGATCCAGTCCCGGATGTAATCCATGGCGGGAAGACCGATGTCGGCAATGCAGTTGGAACAGACGATCACGCCCTGCAATTCATCTTTTTTCAGGGCGTCGGTATAAAATTCGCACTGTTTCCGGACCCGGTCCAGGGGCATGAGGGACTGATTGCCGTAGTCGTGACCGTACAGGCCGCCGAAATATTTTTTGCCGGGAGCGAGTTCCCGGACTTTGTCCAGATTGGCGGGAAGATCGGCCAGATATTCCGATTTCCAGGTCCAGTAAGTGATGCAGTCGCAAAGGTCCAGATAGGCCTTGCAGTCTTTCTGCAAAATCATTTCATAAATTACGATATAAAGTTCCATGGGCCGGGGGAAGTTGTGCAGAGCATCCCGGATCTCCGCCACCCGTTCCACGGATAACCGCCCGATATGACCGATTTGGGCGGCCTTCTCATCGCTGTAAAAGAAGTCATCAAAAATCCCGCCGGTGATCCGGGGATATTTTGCCGCCATCCGCAAGACTTCATCCAAATCATCCGGCGCCTGCAGTCCTTGAGAACCCATATCGCCCAGAATGGACCAGACGACCTGTTTGGCATCGGGCATTTTGTCCATTTCCGGGTCAAAGGGCGGCAGGGGTTTGCCCTGCATGACCACCCGGAAAATATTGTCGATCCCCAAATGTTTTGCCCCGGCGGCGGAGTCCATTTTGTTTTCGCCGGGGAGATTCCAGCAGTTGTTGAGGGTACGGTGATGGCTCATCACATCCTGCCCCCAAATCCAGAGACGGTCTCGAAGCTTCATATTATATTTCCTTTCTGCGGTTACAGCACGACCAATGTGTCTTTTGAAATGACGGCGGTGCCTGCCGGACCGGTGGCGGCGGCAGGCTTGTAACGGCTGCTGCTGTCCACCGGGATCGGGTATTTGCCGATGATCCTGCCGGATTTATCCAGGCCGTAAATGAACCCGTCCCGGCATACTGTAAAGAGAGTATCTCCCTTGGCTGCCAGTCCGGTGATCCCTGCAGGGAGATTGGTTTCCCACAGTTTTTTCATACCTTTGCCAACGCAGACCACCGTGCCGTTTTCCACAGCGGCGGCAAAGCCGTCAGCATAAGGGATCAGGGTTTGCGGAACGCCGCCCAGCAGCAGCGGTTTGACCTGCGGATTCTGTTCCTGATCCAGCGGGGTCATGACATGGACGGCGTTATCTGCTCTGCTGCAGATGAATTCCGGCTTGCCGTCTCCGGTGATGTCGCAGACTGCCGTGGAGTGATTCCAGGCGGCATTGGTGCGCTGGAAGATGAGTTTCCCTTCTGCCGTGATCATCTGGTGATAATAGTAACCGGCACCCAGCATGATTTCATCTTTGCCGTCTCCGTCACAGTCTGCGGCGGCGCCGGTGAGCATGTTATGGTAACACTTGAATTGCCACTTTTTCTTCCCGGTAAGGTCAAACGCCTGTACCATCCAGCCGGAATACCCGACAATGAAACCGGTGTCGCCGGTTTGCGGATCTTTGTACGGGAAAAAGACGGCCACTCTGTCAAAGGTGCTTTTGTTTTCTTTGATGAGTTTCCCGGTGCTGTCATACAATCTCCACAGATGAAGCGTGGGGCGGACATCCACCTGATTGCAGGCGACGACCCAGAATTCGCGGCCGTTCCGGTCCTGCAGGGCACAGACGGCGTCGACTGTGGCGGGGAGGGTATCCTGCCACGCCATCGTGCCATCCTGCCGCAGTACCCGGAAAGAGCCGTCTGTACAGCCAACGCCGAATCCGGTCTTGCCCGCTGCCAGAGAGCTGGTGTTTGCCGGGAACTTACAGGTTTTGGTATTCTGCAATTCCGGCACGTTGAGTTTGGCAGATGGCTGGAATCGGACGGCACTGCCCGGCGTTCCGGCAAGCAGGACCGGTTCTTCTGAAACAAGATCCTGCGGCGTTTCAAAGGTCCGGACGAAATTCCCGATTTTGACTTTGCGGACCTTGAACCCGATCACGCCATTAGGCCCGGCAAAGAGGGCGTCCCCTTCAAAATTAATGCCGTTGCCCTTGTAATTGCCCAGCAGGACGGTCTGACCATTGGCAGTCCAGGCATGGTCGGACAATTTCCGCAATTCTGCGCCGGGCGTGTGATTGAAGAAGTGTGCGTTCCGCAGCATGTCTCCCTTTTTCAGTGCCGCCTGCTGGCGGCTGTTGACCACCCTGACGACCGGTTTAGCAAAATTGTAGAAAGCATAACTTCCGGCACCCCGGCTGCTGTTGGGCTGTTCCTGCGTGGTCATTTCCAGTTCCGAATCCCCGCCGTGGATGTAAAAACGGGAAGGCGCAGAGGGGCATTTGAAGCCTGCCGGGTCATAAATATTTTCCCGCATTTTGCTCACATCCGTATTGTCCGGCTTCTGGGTGACGCAAACGCTTCCGGGCGTATCCTGTTTGAATTCCCCCAGTGTGCGCCAGCGGTATTCCGCAAGGAAGTCACCATCGGTTTTGGCGGTAAGTTCATCAATGACCCAGAAGTCCTGTTTGGCGTTCCAGACAATGGTGCGCACCCAGTTTGCCGGGCCGTGATTTTCCGAGAGGACCCGGGTGACAGCAAATTTTTTGGAGGGGGTCTGGGCGCTGTTGAGAATCTGGCCCAACGCGCCCCGGTCACGGGTTTCCGGGCGGTAATGACGGCCGTTGACCCGCAAACTCAAGGTGTTATGCTCTTCCGGCGGGTAGAGGATGTAATGACCCTCGGTCAGCCACACATGGCGCCCCCGGCCGTAGCGGAGGATGCCGTTTACGTCGCAATGACCGTGGGGTGCCCGGCTCAGGCCGGAGGTGAGGAGGAAATCCCCGTCGCCCTCCCAGCCGCTGCGGAAATAAGCCTTGTCCAGAATGGGGCGGTCATACTTGGGGGCGCGCCGGAGTTTGAGCCGGAAATCATCCATCGGAAAGACCAGCAGTCCATTGTAGCGGTCACTTACCGGATATTCTTTGGTAAGGTCGATGCCGTAGTCTGCTATTTTGTTCTTGAGAGTGGGGTGGCGCATCCGTTGGCCGATCATGGCAAGAATGGCTTTGGCATCCTGATCGTCAAAAATATCTTTGGCATAGGCAAGGATCTCCGGAACGCCGCCGCCGCCCATGGGAGAGGTATCTCCATAGCCGATGGTACGCATGGTCTGCGCCCATTGCGCTTTGGTGTAATGGAAATAATCCTGCATGGAGGGCTTGTGGAAGAAAGACATGTCATAATTGCCGGAGGCAAGAGCGTAGTCAATGAAAATCGTGGTGCAGAGATGATGATATCCCGGCGCATCTTCCGGCCCGATGGGGTGGGGTTCAATGCCTTTCATGGCTTGTGCGGCGGCGGCCATCCAGTATTTTGCCGGGGCGTAATGATAGCGGTGCAGCAGATATTCCCCGCAGAAATAACTGGTGCGGGAGGCAAAAATGGGGTGATTGGTCAGGTAAGCAAGCTTGTTGGTGTCATACAGTTTCATCGGTTCCCGCATTTCCCAGAAATTCATGGTGTCTTCCCCGATCCGGCGGATCAGGCGGGCGGCCCGGGCCCGGTCTTCGGCGGAAAAGAGGGGATTATCCTCCAGACCTGCAACTTGCCAGGCAAGCATGTGTGCGGTGAAGGTGGGTGGGCGGTCAGAATTCCCTTTGACCGTATCGTAGACATCTTCATAAAACTTCAAAACTTTGCTGTAATGAAGCAGATCTTCATCGGCACCGTTCCGGAGATAGTCCATATAGAGGGTGTTCATGGAGGAGATGGCGTAAGTGCGGGGGAGCCATGCTTTGCCGCCGGAATAAAGGGTACGGATGGCTCTGAAACGGCTTTTCAGCAGCTGGGGGGCGGTGGGTTTGCTGTCTTTGCACCGGATCAGGAAGGAGAGTTCTGCCGGATTTTTGAACCTGGCGGTCAGGATGGCGGCACCTTCCATGATTTCATCCGGCGTTGCCCCGCCCAGAAAGACGGCTCCGGTTTTCCAGTCAAAAAGTTCCGGGATGACCCGGACTTCATGCCCTTTCTGGAAGGGCAGGATCCGCCTGGACGCGGCGAGACGGCGGGTGATCATATTGGCGGATTTCTGTCCCACCAGCACCAGCGGGCGGCCTTCCGCCCGGGCGGTGGAAACATCCATGATGGGGAGCGTGATGTTCCACGCCTTTTTCAAGTGCTGCTGTACTTTTTCTTCCAGACCTTTGTTTGCCATTTCTCCGGATTCGATCTTTGCGACGGCCCCCCGGGACATATCCAGAATGCGTTTGGGCTCCCACGCTTTGAAATCTGCGGGGAAGGGTTCGGAGGGGAGCCTTTTCAGCGGACCGGCGGAAATCATGCCGGAGAAACAGAACAATACAGACAAAACAAGTACAAGTTTCATGAGAATTCCTTTCAAAAAATGGATTTGCATGTAATATAACAGAGAATTATTTAAAAATCAATCATTGGAGATTGCAATTTCCTGTTCGTGAAATAATTTATAGCAAATTGAAATGTTTGGGGAGAGGTGACAGATGATTGCAAGATTCGGTGACGGACGGGATTGGTTTTTTGAGAAGCGGTTCGGTATGTTTATCCATTGGGGCTTGTATGCGCTTCATGGTGTGCATGAACAGGAATTGTGGCGTTATGATCTGGATCCGGCAAGTTACACGCCGCTTCAGCACCGGTTCAACCCCACGGCGTTCGATCCCCGGCAATGGCTGGATATGATTCAGGAAAACGGCATGGAATATCTGGTGTTCACCACCAAACACCATGATGGTTTCTGCATGTTCGGGAGCGATCTCACGGATTACAATGTGCTGAATACGCCGTACAAAAAAGATATTTTCGGCATGTTGGCGGAAGAGTGCCACAAAAGAAATTTCCCGCTGGTGGCGTATTACAGCGTGGTGGACTGGCATCATCCGGCGTACCCCAATACGGGGGATACGCACGAGATCCATACCGATCCGGCGCACCACGATATGGATCAGTACATGGCATATCTTCAGGGTCAGGTGCGGGAGCTCTGTACCCGTTACGGCACGCTCCACGGGATCTGGTTTGACTTGAACAGCAAAGAATGGCAATATCCGGGCGTGGTTTCCATGATCCGGGAACTGCAGCCCAGTGCAGTGGTGAACAACCGCGGGCCGGAGCCGGGAGATTTTTCCACGCCGGAACGGGTGCTTCCTGCCGGGGAAGTTTACACCACGCCCACGGAATCCTGTGAATCCGTGGGGCATTACAGCTGGGGTTACAGGAAAGATGAAGTTTACTACAATCCGGCATTTCTGAAACACAATATTGCTGTCAATCTTTCCTGCGGCGGGAATTTCCTGCTGAATGCCGGACCGGACGGCAAGGGGCGTTTCCGCAGGCCTGCCCGGAAAATTCTGCGGGATGTGGGCAGATGGTACAAAAGTGCCCGGGAAGGGCTGACGGCGCAGGGGCTTGGTGCGCTTGCCCGATTCCCCTCTGTTTATCAGACGGTAGATGGTGATACCCGGTATTTGGTCCTGACGGGGAATGTCCCCTGCAGTGAACTGGAACTTGCCGGATATCCGGATTTGATTTCAGCGGAAAATCTGACTTATCCGGGGGATCGCCTTTCTGTTGCCAATGAAGATATTTACAAAATCGACTTTTTCCCCCATGCCCCCCGTGTCTGCAACCTGCGGAACCGCCCCGGCGAGGTACAGGTTTTGAAGCTCCGTTGTGTTCCCGGAGCGGAAAAGGCGTGAGGAAAAATACTGTTGCAGCATATTAAAATACTTGACAATATATCTTGCGGGTGTTATATTTTTCCATGTTAGTAAACTCTCTTAACAAATGAGGATTTGGAAAAATGCCGCAGGATAGAAAAGTTCTGGATCTGACGATCATCGGTGCGGGCATGATCGTGTATGATTTGATCCTTCCGGCCGCCATGCAGTGCCGCCGCGAGGGGTGGGTCGGGGAGATCACCGTTGTGGGGCAGCACGCTTCATCGTTGAAGACACTGCGGGAAAATCCGGATCTTGCCGCCGCTTTTCCCGGGGAAACATTTACAGCACTGCCTGACCCGGAGGGGCCGGACAGCCGCGACCCGGATCTTTACAAAAAAGTCCTTGCCGGGAAAGAGCCGCATCAGTTGGTGATCATTGCCCTGCCGGATCACATGCATTTCCAGACAGTGATGGATGTTTTGAGTTTCAACCAGCATGTTCTCTGCGTAAAACCGCTTGTTTTGAGGCATGACGAAGCCCGGATCATTGAGGAGGAGGCGCGCCGCCGCCATTGTTTTGTAGGGGTGGAATACCATAAACGGTTTGACCGGCGCAATCTCCTTGCCCGCAAGCATTACCGCAACGGCGATCTGGGGGAATTCGTACTGGGCCAGGCGCGGCTTATGGAGCCTTATTATTACCGTCATTCCAATTTTCAGAACTGGTTTTCCTGTGACCGTACCGATCCATTTGTCTATGTGGGGTGCCACTATGTGGATCTGGTCTGCTTTATCACGGGGCTGATGCCCTGCGAAGTTTCTGTGAACGGCCGCAAGGGGCGTTTCCCCAACGGCAATACCGGTTATATGTGGACGGATGCCCGGGTGATTTTTGAAAACGGGGCTCTTCTTTCTGTGGTGAACGGTCTGGGGTATCCGGACGATGCCGGAGGCGGCAACGATCAGGGGCTTACCATGTTTTTTGAGGGAGACGACTGTTCCGGTATTCTGGCGCATGATGACCAGTTCCGGGGCGTGGAGGGGCTGTTTGTCCGCAATCAGGTCAAGCGATTCCAGTACGAAAATCCGGATTTCAACCGGTTTGTCCCCTATGAGGGCGAGGGGTTGAAGCCTGTGGGCTACGGTGTGGAATCCATTGTGGCGCACGTCTCCACCGTGAGCCGGATGGAGGGCGAAGCCGCCGTCGATCCGGAAAATGCCGACAGCATCCGCCTGAAACATATCGACCGGGTCAATGATCACGGTATTCTGGTAACGCCCGCCAATGCCCGGTATAATGAGTTGGTGCAGGAGGCCGCCCGTCTTTCCATTGCCAACAACGGCGATTACGCCGTGATCGACTGGGCCGCCGAACCTCCCCGGGTGCGTTTGCGGCATGAAAAAAATTGAAATGAAGTTCAATCGGAATATAGAAAGGAAATCCTGTCATGGCTGAATATTCTTTGACTCCTGTGCAAATCCCGCCGGTCAAAACTGCCAACCGGACGATTTGTACGGCATTGCCCGTCCCGGAATCATTGGGGCTTTTTGAGCGTTTGCGGCAAAGCGAACCCCGTTCCATGAGCGGCCAGCCCCCCATTGTCTGGCACTCTGCCAAAGGGTTCCATGTGGAAGACAGGTACGGCAACCGGTGGATCGACTGGTCCAGCGGGGTGCTGATCACCAATGCCGGTCACGGCCATGACCGTATCGAAGCCAAACTCCGGGAGATCATTGACCAGGATCTGCTTGCCACCTATTGTTTTGTCCACGAAGGCCGTGTGGCACTGACGGAAAAATTGCAGGCACACGCTCCTGATCCTGCGAACTACACGGTTTTTCTGCTTTCCACCGGCTCCGAAGCTACGGAAAACTGCATCAAACTTGCCAAGACCTATGCCTTGAAAAAGTACGGTCCGGCAAAAAAATATTTCATCTCTTTTTCCAGCGGCTTCCACGGGCGCACCATGGGTTCCCAGCTTGCAGGCGGCTGGCAGAATCAGAAAGAGTGGATCGTTGACGGGGACCGGACTTTCGTGCAGGTCCCGTTCCCGGACGGATTCCGCAATACAGATGTATCCTTTGAAACTTTTTTGAACACCCTGAATGAACGGGGCATCCGTCCGGAGGAGATCGCCGGGGTGATGTGTGAATCCTATCAGGGGGGCGGTCCGGATTTTCTGCCGGTGGAATATGCTCAAAAACTGGAAGCCTTCTGTCGGAAATATGATATCGTTCTTGCCATGGACGAGGTGCAGGCCGGGTTCGGCCGTACCGGGAAATGGTTTGCTTTTGAACACTACAATATCAAGCCGGATTTGATCCCCTGCGGGAAAGGCATCAGTTCATCTCTTCCCATTTCCGCCGTGATCGGGCGGCGGGACATTATGGATCTTTATGCTCCGGGTTCCATGACTTCCACTCATTCCGCTTCTCCCCTGCCGGTGGCGGCGGCTCTGGAAAATATCAATATTCTGGAGGAAGAAAAGCTGACGGAAAATGCCGCCCGCCTTGGCAGGATCCTGCAAACTGGTGTGGCACGGATCCGTGCCAAATATCCGGAACACCTTACCTGGTGCGGCGGCAAAGGGCTGGTGGCTGGCATCCGCTGTACCAAAGGCAATAAAGAGCCGGATCCGGAAACGTCTTTGAAGATCAATCTCCAGTGTCTTTACCGGGGATTGCTGATGTTTGCCCCGGTGGGGACCGGCGGCGAATGTGTCAAGATCGCTCCGCCCCTCTGCATTACAGAAGAAGCACTGCGTGAATCGCTCCAGGTTCTGGAAGAAGCCTGTGATGCTGTCTTTACAGGCAAGGATTATTACTGCTGAAATGGGGAAGATCATCGAAGTTACTGCCGCTGTGATCCGGCGGCAGGACAAAGTATTGATCGCCAGCCGGAAGCAGGAGGGCTGGGAGTTCCCGGGGGGCAAGATCGAGCCGGGGGAAACGGCGGCTTCTGCCCTGCGCCGGGAACTGGCGGAAGAGTTGGCAATGGAGAATATCCTTATTCTGGATGAGCTCTATTGCATCTGCCACGCCTATCCGGAAAAAACGGTCCGTCTGCATTTTATGCGGACACTTCTGCCGGAGGGGGCATCCTTTGCCCCCTGCGAGGGGCAGGAGGTGCGCTGGGTGACATTGCCTGAACTTTTCACCTGCGGATTGCTTCCCGCCGACCGGCCTCTGGCAGAATTTCTGAATTGAAAGGTCTGTTCAGCGGGCGAGCGAGATCGCTCCAATGGGTTCATGGCTTGTGACGCACAGAATGGCAGGCCCCTTTTCCAAATCCAGTGAAATTGCTTCGCCCCGGCGGAATTCCCCTGCAACACGCATGGATTTCCCCTGCGAAACGATGTAATGGCCTGCTGTCTGGCAGGTCATCTGATACTTTCCGCTTTCCGGGATCGCGAAACTTCCTTCAACGGTGTATATTTTTTCACCGGCGGCAAAGGAGAGTTCGTGCTGTTTCACTCTGACCGGTGTTCCTGCAAGGGTGATAAGTGTTTCTTTACTGACAAGGGGGCGTTCTGCGATTTTTGCCCAATCGCCGGGAACATTGCAGGTGATATCGTTGTAAGTAAGCGTTCTGCCTCCGATTTTGACCACATCCTGCGGGACACCGTTACGCAAAATCACTGCGGCACAGCGGGCATCCGTGGTAAAACTGCCCAGTTTCACCAGTGTTCCGGGCTTGCGGTTGAAAAGGACTTCCGTATTGTTTCCTTTCACCAGCAGGGCATCCGCTGATTCTTCCAGCTGCCAACCCGCTTCCGGAACGGCGCCGGGGCCCTTCCGGATCCGCATTGCCGCAAGAAACTCCATTTCTTTGGCGGCAATCTTATTGGAGGCGGTAAGACACCACTCTTTCTGTGGGTTATCCACCGGGGTTTCGGAGTAGCCTTTTACCGGCATGATGGTATAGGCTTTGCCGGATTTTACCTCTGCATTCCGGGGCAGAAGCAGACTGCCGGAAAGTCCGGCACGCGGGCGGCTGAATGCAAAATGCTGATCCTGCAAGGCAATGTTTTCCTCTGAATGAGAATGCAGAAGCCAGCTGAATACCGCAGGTTCCGGTGCCGCCAGACGGTCATATACAAAAATCAATCCGGGCTTGACAAAAAGAATGTCCCGGTCAAAACGATGCAGATTTTCCTGATAGACTTTGCCCGCATCCCCGGAAACAAATCCGAAATTCGGTGCATCAAAGTAGTGCTGCGTGATCCCGTCAGATCCCTCTTTCAGCCAATCCTGCCCTTTCCCGTTCACCAAAATGGTGTTATGGGCCTCTGTCCGGGCGGAATAGCCACGGAAATGACGGCTCCCCCACCAGTCATAATAGCCGCCGTCAATGGCAAGTTTGTCCCCATAGGCGTTGATGACAAAACTGTTCTGGTCCGCATGCTGGTGTCCTGCAAAATATTTTCCGCTGTGGAAGCCCACAGTGACTCCCTCACGCCCGTCCGGGAGAAAGGTGTTGAGAAGTGTCCAGCCGATGTGTCCATACAAACGGCTCTGGGGGATCGCCAGCGGAATTTTTGCGGCAATTCCGTCCTTTTCCGGATAACCGCAGTACCACAAGGCATAGGGATCCTGCCCCGCCGCCGCAAGTTTGGCGGTAAAATGGCGGCTCATAGGGCCGATACTGGTATGATTGGGGCAGCCGGTATCCGCAAAAGAAACGGAATACGCCTGGGGGGGGTTGATATACATGGGGAATTGGCTTGTCTGCTGAAGCCATGGCTGGCCGTAAAGATCCAGTCCCACCGTGTGCTTTGCCACATCCACAAAACGGAGTGCCATGCCCAACCCGTATGCCCAGTACATCAATCCTTCATTATTCTCCCCGTCATACCCCAGCGAAGGGAAGATCCGGTAGGCGTAAACAGATGCCCCGAAGCGGAAACGCTGTTCCATTCCTTCTTTTTCCGCCAAAGCCAGCGCCGTAAACATGGCGATCTCCACCCTGTCCCAGGAGTGATTTTGTGCTTCATTGAGCTTGAACGGGCGGATATTATGGAAAAACTGATTCCCACGGGCCTCTATGGCTGTAACGATTTGCGTACGTTCATCCGGGGACATGATATTGTATGCCGCATCATAACACCAGATGAGCCCGCGCAGAAGCCGTGCCGCATAAAGATCTGCGTGCCGCATGTGGGTCGTCCCGTCAGGATCCCATGTTGAAACTTTCAGAGCTTGTTCCCGGGCAGCACGGATGAGCTCCGCATCGCCGGTAAACACAGCCATCTGGCCGAGGACGGTCATCCGTTCCCCCGTCCCGGCAGTGATGCCGCCGCAGATTTTTCCGAACCATTCAATTTGGGAACGGACATTGGGATCTGCCCCGGGGACATAGGGTTTGGGTGGATCCGGGATAGGAACAAGGGCATTTTTCCGGGCCAGTGCCAACAGTTTTTCCGCCCGGTCCCCCACTTGCTGAACGGCAAGCGCTTTGAACCGGGGATGAGGTTGCCCCGCAAAGGTTTTAAAATCAAATTCCGGCATACGCCACCGGATATTGTGTTCCGGCACGATCAAACGGTCCTGCACAACGGTCTTGCCGGAGGGGAGAGCCGTAACGGTATATTCCACCAGCCCCGGCGCAAGAGGGGCTGGGGGAACATAAAAGTAATCCGCCGTTTCCGCCGTTTCGCCCCGGTATTGCACACGGTAGCTTACGGCATCTTTTACGGGTGCCCAGTCAAACATGGGGTAGCCGGAGTAGGATCTCCGCACATTCTGCAGAGGATCATAGGCCTTATCCACATCAAAACGGATGTTGCGGATCTCCAATGTGGGAGTACCTTTCTGATCCACTTTGGCAAAAAAGTTCAGTTTGGTAAGTTTTTCGCCGTCAGGGATTTTCAAATTTCCGAAAGAAACTTTTCCTGCCGTCCACTCTGCGGCTGCGGGGATGGAGGTGTAATAGGATTTGCGATCCCGGTAAAAGGTGACTCCAACATAGTTGACCGATGACCCGTTGGCAATGACCCTGTATTCAAATTTGCAGACCAGGTTGGGGGTTGCCGTCATGTTCAAATTGAAATTGACCGGCGTATAAACTGCAGGAGCCTTCATGGTCACGGAAACAACGCCTTCTTTCACAGAATACACCGTTCCTTTGTCCGGCATGAACTGGGAGGTTTTTACCGTTGTTCCGGAAGATGTCTTCGTCTTTTTTTCTTCCGGGAGCGGATCTTCCGCTGTTGCCGCTTCGCCGGAAACAAAGCGGAGATTCCGGATCATCACTGTGGGCTGCCCGCTGTTGCCCACCCGGGCAAAGGCAGTAAATTTGGTCAGGGGGGTGCCGGGAACGAGTTTTAAATTTTTAAGAGGGATTACCGCATTTTTCCACACATCAGAGCGGGGGACACGGGTGAAACTTGCTTGTTTTCCCTGATAAAAGGTCACCCCCACATAATCCACAGCAGAACCGTTATAATCAAGTTTATACTGGAATTTGCAAACAAGTTCCGGATCCGCCGGAACATTCATCCTGAACGAGATCGGGGTATAGACACTTGGCCCGTTCATCGTAAGACTGAATACTCCGTCCTTCACAGAATGGGTCGTATTTTTTTCCCGGATAAACTGCGCTTCAGTCAGCGTGATTTCTGTTGCAGACAGTATCGACATACCGGTCAGCAACAGAAGCAGTAAATGGTACTTCATTTTTGTCTCTCCTCTATTCGATTTTTGCGTAAAAACGATGCGCTTCTTCAATGATCCCGGCTTACTGATTGTACCAGCGACCGGCAGACCAGTTGATCCCGGCAGTCACAAAATCCGTACCGGGCCATCCGGCTTGATTCGGAGTCATGGCGGTGACATGACCGTCCCCGAAAGAGAAGTTGCAGCGGCCCATGATATTCGGGCTGGCACGGTAGGTGGTGTAACACTCTTCAAACTCCGGCATTCCGTGACGATACGCAAAATTGGAAAGATACTGACATTCCTCTGTTGTCCAGGGCTGCACATTTTCGCCGACGATGATTGCCTGGCTTGGAATGACCAAATCTATGGTCTTGCGGCAGCGCCCCGGCTGTTTGTTCTTGGATTGCCACCAGCTGTTGCTGGAACCGCCTGCCCAGAGGTTTTGGACATAATGCCCGTGCGATACAAATTTCTGCCCGTTTTGGGTATAACTTTGTGAGGTGCCCAGTGCGAACTGACGGCGTTCCGAAGGACAGGCAAAAGTACCGCTGGTCTTGGTCATCCCGGAAAAGGTCAGATTGTAATTGCCCATGACGGCTTTGTTGCCATTCATCCGGGTCCCGGAAAGGATCTCAAACCAGCGTTCCTTGCCATCGTATGCTCCGGAGAGCGGAATGGCATCCGGCAGCAGCCATTCCCCGTTATCCTGCGAATACATATTTTCAGCGGTACCGATCTGTTTGAGATTATTCGTACAGGTGGCGGCACGCGCAGTTTCTCTGGCTTTGTTCAGGGCAGGGAGCAACATCGCCGCCAGAATGGCAATGATGGCAATCACCACCAATAGTTCGATCAGCGTGAACGCTGATTGAATGAAGCACGGCTCCGCCGTATGAAGCATTTTCCTGCGGGAAACATGAAGCGCGGCTTCGCCGTATGAAGTGCGCCCTTGCGGGCGTAAGGTTATGCTCTTTGGACAAAATTGTTCGATCAGCGTAAACGCTGATCGAGTGAAGCACGGCTCCGCCGTGTGAAGCGCAGCGTTGCTGCATGAAGCGTTTGCCTGCGGCAAACATGAAGCACTTGCTTTGCAAGTATGATGCGGTGTATTTTTGTGAGCGGCACTCTCCGTATGTTTCCGTACACATCCG
>JAFTIA010000051.1 GCA_017457105.1 Lentisphaeria bacterium
GAATGCGGTTTTGCAATGAGATGCCGGAGGTAGGTCGATGGAGCTACCTGTAAGGTAACTCCGGAGACCGCCCCTTCGGCAGGTCGAATTAAATCTGTAACTGTGAGCAAAGTTCGGGGAGAGCGGGAGAGAGTCAAAAAGAATGAATGCAGTTTTTGCAATGAGATGCCGGAGGTAGGTCGATGGAGCTACCTGTAAGGTAACTCCGGAGACCGCCCCTTCGGCAGGTCGAAGCAAAAACGCATTCAGATTTTTGAGCTCTCCCGCTCTCCCCGAACAAAAAAAAAGAGCGACTGTCCGGATCTCTGCCTTTGGAGGGGGGGATGGCAAAAACTCGAAACAGTCGCAAAATTCTTTCTGCTGGGATATACTTTAGCACGCACCAGTGTATTTGCAAGAGTTAAAGCAATTTTTTTCTGCTTTTTCTTACGGAAACAGGGAAAGATGGACTATTTACCGATGCAGAAGCGGGAAAAAATCTTTTCAAGAATGTCGGGGTCGGCATATTCGCCGGTGATGCGACCGAGGGCTTCCAGAGAACTCCGGAGGGGGATGGCGGCAAGGTCCCAACGCTGATCACGCAAAAGGGACATGGCTTCCGGCAGGGCTTGCAGGGCTTGTTCCAGTTCGGCGGCATGGCGGGAACTGACGGCAAAATCCGGTTCAGCCCAGTCCTCACGACCCCAGACGAGTTCCCGGAACATGCGGTGGAGAGAGTCCACATTTTCACCGGTAAGAGCGGAAAGGTGGACGGTACGGCAATTCAATTCAGGCAATATGCGATCACCTGCCATATCCATTTTGTTCCACACGGCAATGGCACGGTCATGGGGCTGAAATCCGCCCGGATCGCCGGTGGAGGCATCCAGCACGCGCAGTTCCACTTCTGCGGAAGCGATCTCCCGGCGGCTGCGCTCAATGCCGATGCGTTCAACTTCGTCATCACTTTGCCGCAATCCGGCGGTATCAGTAAGGCGCACCGGGATACCGCCCAGAGTGGCGGTTTCTTCCAGCGTATCGCGGGTAGTACCGGGGATGGATGTCACAATGGCCCGTTCACGCCCGAGGATACGGTTAAGCAAACTGGACTTCCCGGCATTGGGCAGGCCGGAAATCACCACACGGACCCCCTGACGGATCACCATGCCGTCGCGGGCACCGGCAAGAAGTTTGGCAAGTTCCCCGGCAGGAGCGGCAAGCCGGTCAGCAAGATCCGTATCCCAATCCAGTTCTTCATCGGGGAAATCCAGATGGGATTCACATTCAGCAAGGACGGCAGCCAGATTGTCCCGGAGCGTTGCCAGAACCCGGCTCAAGGCACCGGAAAGCTGTTTTTCTGCCAGATTCAGAGCCATGCGGCTGTCTGCGGAAATGATTTCGCTCACGGCTTCCGCCCGGACAAGGTCCAGTTTACCATTCACAAAAGCACGGAAGGTAAACTCCCCCGGCTCCGCCATGCGGCAGCCGCCCCGGAGAGTGCACTGCAATACCTGATCCGCCGCCAGCGCGCCTCCGTGACAATGCAATTCCACCACATCATCCCCGGTATAACTGCGGGGGCCCGGCATGTAAACGGCAAGAACCTGATCCCCTCCGCAACGGCCAAGACACATCATCCGGGCATTTTCCCGGCACAAAGGGGCCTTCCCATGCCAGACCCGGTTGCCGACGGCAAGGGCATCCGGCCCGGAAATGCGAATCACCGCAATGGCACCGCCGACGGCAGTGGCAGGAGCGGCAATGGTATCAACAGTATTCATAAAAACAAGAACCTTTTCTTCTCTTTTCAGCGAAAAGAATATACCGCATTTTGCAGGAAAAGCCAACAGAAAACGCTTCTTTTTTCTTCTTTTTCGCAAGATCATCTGTGGAATATTGCCGGGAACGCTGTATAGTATCCTGTGAATGAAAAAAGGAAAGGATTTCATGATGCAAAAAATGGTTTTACTGCTGTGTTTCTTTGCGCTGGGCTCCATTTGGGCAGGAGGCATGGATTCCGATACACCGGATCGCCCCCCGGAACAGGCGGCGCCGGTGCAGCTCCGGACTCAAGCCATGGAGCATTTCATCCGGGCAATGATGGAGAAAGACCCGCAAAAACGCCTGCCGGAACTTCTGAAATCTCTGGAGGCAGATCCGGAAGCCAAAATGCCGCTCCAAATCCTTTCAGAAATGTACCGCACCCAGCCGGAACCCATTCAAAAACAGGTGGCGGAAGGCGTGTTGACCATTGCGGAAAAATACCCAGCCAGCATACTTCTGAACCTGACCGCCGTTAAAATGGCTGAAAAAATTTCTCCGGAAATGAATGAACGGGCAAAAAAAGCGGCGGCGGCAGTGATCCGGAGATCCAAAAACGGCACGCCGCGGGATGCCTTTATGGGTCTTGTCGGGGTTCATCTGCAGGATCTTGTTATGCAGGAAAATTGGGAAGAAGCCTACAACATGCTGCAGGCAGTCATCTCCCATGCGGATGAGCCGGAATTGGCGCTGTATGACTGGGCTGGCAGTGTCAGCAAAGACGCGGCCCGCCGTGCCAGTCCGGAACGCCGCTGGCTGGGGTTGCGGGAAAGTGAACGGGCTGTGTGGAAAGCCCGTCAGCAAAAAACGGTGGAGTTATCCAGAAAGAACGAATCCAAACTGGAAAATCTGCGGGCGGTGGAACATTTAACAGATTTCTATATCCGGATGCGCTGTCCGGAAGATGCCCTCCGTTTGACCAATGAAGCAACAAAGAAATTTACCGGCAATACCGATGCGGAATTTTTGAGACTGACCACACTGCTCCGGCTCCGCCGGTATCAGGAAGCGTTGCTTCTGGCGGAAAAATTGACCGGAGTTTCACCTCAAAGCCCCGGCTGTCTGATGCTTCTGGGGCAATGCGCCATGCACTGCGGAGAATACGAAAAAGCCCTTCAGACCGGCCGCAAACTCCTGCAAGTCAAGCCGGATTCCAGTGAAGCCCGTTGCTTTATCGCTCTTGCGCTGATCTTCAATAAGAAAATGGATGAAGCCGCCAAAGAGATCATTGCCATTCAGGATCCGGAAAGCCGCACGATGCTGGAAAGCTTTCTGCGCCATCATACCGAAAGCCGGAGCGTTTATCTTGAGCGGCTCCGCAAACTGCAGAAAAACCCCAATTACAAGGGGGGCGATGCAATCTATGTCCCCATGCTCACCATAGCCGAGCAGACCAACGATGTCAACCTTCTGGAAGAGTGCTGGCAGAATATGGAAAAAATGGGCAGTCTTGCCGATCCGACCAATGCCAATAATGTGGGTTATGTGGCCGCAAAACTGGGTCACCGCCTTCCGGAAGCAGGCAAATTGCTCCGTTTTGCACTGGATGCCGAACCGGAAAACGGGGCTTATCTGGACAGTATGGCATGGTATCTTTACTGCACTGGCAGCTATGAAGAAGCATGGCAAATGGTTCAGCTTGCCATAGAAGCCATGGAAGAAGAGCCGTCGCTGGGAGTTGTCCTCGAACACGCTGGCGATATTGCCCTGAAGCTGGGCAAAAAAGAGGAAGCCCTGCAACTTTATTATCAGGCATTGGGGGATTTTCTTTCCCCGGATCTGGATTTGCCGGCAGTGCGGAAAAAAATTGAACAGGTAAAAAAAGAGTTGAATGGGGGAAAGGATAAAAAATGATTACTCCCGGAGTTGTAGCACTGGATATTGGCGGCGTTTGCGTGGAACTGCATCCGGAACGCTGTTTCGGCGTGTTGGGGTTCCATTCCATCGAGGAAGTCCCCATTGCGGTCCTCGGTGCCGTGGATCAGATGGAGATCGGCAAGATCGATGAGCTGGAATTTGCAGAAATTTTCCGCAAAACCGTCCAATCAGACCGCCCCACAGAAGAACTTGCCGCCTTGTGGTGCGCCACGCTCGGGGAACCCATGCCGGGGATGGCGGCACTGGTACGGGATATGAAAAAGGCCGGATTCAAGCCGGTCTTTTTCTCGGATACCAGCAGTTTGCACATGCGTTATTTCCGGGAACGGTTCCCGCTGGCGGAATTTGTGCCGGACGGGATCTACAGCTTCGTCACCGGTGCAAAGAAGCCCTCCCCCGCCATGTTTGCGGCGTTTGAGGCGGACTACGGCAAACCGGTCCTCTATATCGACGACCGGGAATTCTGTCTTTCCGGTGCGGAAGCCTTTCAGTGGCCCACCCACCGGTTTGTCAATGCGGATACCCTCCGTGAATTTCTGGGGTTATAATGGAAAAAATTTATCAGTTGGTCATTTACGTCCCGGAAACCCACAGGGAAACGGTCAAAAAGGCCTGTTTTGCCGCCGGTGCAGGGAAGTTGGGGAATTATGACTGCTGCTGTTTTGAAACTTCCGGAACGGGTCAATTCCGCCCGCTCCCCGGAAGTGATCCCTTTTGCGGAAGCGAAGGATCTGTTTGCAAAACGCCGGAAGTAAAACTGGAAATGATCTGTTCCGGAAAAGTTCTGGCACCCGTGATCGCCGCACTTTTGCAGGCGCATCCCTATGAAACCCCCGCTTATCACTATTTCCCGGTGTGCGATACGCCGCCGGATCACATTTGATTTCATGAAAGGATGGATTTATGCCCCAGTTACGCACCATTGCCTACCCCTGCCCCTCGGACCGCAGTATGCAGCCTGCCCAGGTGCAGTTCGCCCCCGATGACAAGCCCCGCCCGCTGGTGGTGGCACTTCACACATGGAGTTACTCTTATGATGCCAACTGCACCGATTATGCGGCTTATTGCGAAAAATACGGTGCCCACCTGATCTTCCCCCATTTCCGGGGCCCAAACTGGACACCGGATGCCCTGGGTTCGGATCTGGCGGTGGCGGACATTGCGTCCGCAGTCCATTTTATGCTGGAAAGTGTACCGGTGGATCCGGAAAGGATCTATCTTGTAGGCGGTTCCGGCGGCGGACACATGGCTCTTCTGATGGCGGGCAGGATCCCGGAACTGTGGACAGCGGTTTCCGCATGGTGCCCCATTTCCGACGTCGCGGCATGGCACCGCCAGTGCGCCGGGACACGGTTCAAAAATTACGCGGAACACATCGAAAAAGCCTGCGGAAATCCGCCGGATGCAGAAGAAATGGCGTACCGCTCCCCCGTGACCTATCTGGAAAACGCCCGGAAACTCCCCATAGACATTGCCACCGGCATCCATGACGGTCATCAGGGCAGTGTCCCGGTCAGCCAGGCGTTGAATGCGTTCAATCTTCTGGCAGAACCGGAAGACCGTTTTACAGAAGAAGAAATCAATGATATGGTGGAACACGAAGCGGCACCGCCCCATTTTGCCGCCCCTGCCCCCGATCCGGCTTACGGCAAGACGGCGATCCATGTCCGCCGCCAGTCCGGCAATGCCCGGATCACCCTTTTTGAGGGAGCCCACGATTCCCTTACGGAAATCGGGGTGGCATGGCTGATGAATCAACGCCGATCCAAGCCCCCCGTCTGGGATATCGGCGAACTTACTGCCCGTGCCCACGGCCTTGCCCACTGATTAAGCTCCACTGAAAAAGCACGGCACTTTGCCGGCAAGGGGGGGGACACCCGCTGGCATGTGGTCGGGTGTCGCTTCGCTCTTGAGTTTTCTGTGCTTTCACCAAATGCAAAGCGCATTCCCTCTGGTTGGCAGAGTACATTACGCAGAGCACAGGGAGGGGGCAAAGCCAGTACGGATAAGTACGGATGGGTACGGAGATAGGGAGAACTTGGCTCTCTGGCGGCCATGCGCTCTGGAAATTCAAAAAAGCACATAGCTCGCACGATGCCATGTGCCACTCCTCCGTACCTTTCCGTACTCTTCCGTACCCATCCGTACCCGTCTTCGCTACGCTGCGCCGTGGCAAACCGGCATTGCTCCCAGTATCGGCTTTGCGCAAAGTGCTTTGCCAGCCCCTGAGGACACTAACGAAACACTGTTACAGCGTGCCCTGCGCTTGAAAATAGACCGTTTCCCCGTCCGGGGAGCGGCCTTCCATGCGGAATTCAGAACCGTTCTCCAAGCCGCCGCGGCAGACGATGTCCGCCCCCAGAGTCCCGGCGTGCTGAAAAAGGATCTGCAATGTTGCAGGTGCCCGGTTTTCCCCGGTCAGCGTCCCCAGCATATCATGAACAAATGCCGCAAAAAAAGCATTGTTCAAATGCTGATTCACATCCACAAGGGAATGACGCACCGTATAAGTATTTTCCGCCACCTTTTCAGGCAATGCGGCAATGCGGGCGGGAACCGGGAAATGGCGGGGCTTATCTTCATTCATGGGAAGAGCTGTCCCCAGCGTTTCCACGATCCGCAGAGGCCGCAATGCCGCCGCATCCAATAAGAGCCAGCAGCTTGTGGCACGGGCGATCACAGAACCGGCCTCATCCGTCACCGTAAACTGGCGGATGGCAAACAAACGCTCCACGCCGGTGGGATAGGTTTCCACCGTAACCGTTTCGCCGATGGCAGGCATCCGGGAAATTTCCACCGCAATGCGGGAAAGGACCCACGCTTTCCCCTGCTCCTGCAAATAATCCATCCCGCAACCCAGGATCTGGGCGTGTTCCGCCGCCGCATCCTGAAACATATCAAAAAGCGGCGCAAGCCGCAATAAACCATCCAGCCCCGCCTCGTGGTGACGGACCAGAAATTTCCGTTGTAAAAAATCCATTTTTTAACCCCTCCAAATACAAAAAAACCCGGCAACTGCGAGGCCGCCGGGTCAACTTGCGAGGCTTGAAAAATTACTTCTTCAGGTTCGCCGGGGCCTTGTCCCAATCCGCCTTCTTCACAAAAGCGGTCAGCGGACGGCCGTCCTTGGTTTCCGCCTTGAAGGCGTAACGGATGCGGGTGTCGGAACCATAGGTCACGGCGGCGATGACTTCAGCCTGAACAGACTTCTTCATCTTCACATCATAGAATGCGTGTTTCATTATCACTACTCCTTGGTTTTGTTAAGGGTTGTTTCTGCTTAAACATAATACCGTCTTTTCAATATGGCAAGCCCGAAAATGAAAAAAAACGAATTTTTTTCTGTAAAAAACGCCATTGGAGAAGGAAAATCCGGTTTTATCGCCCGAAAACCCAGTCGGAGGCGGCTTTATCCTCCCGGGAACGCGACCGGAGATCCCGCTCCGGCAACCGGTTTTCCCGGGTGATCCCCTGCATCATTTCCCTCTCCTCTTCAGATAATCCACTTGCCATCAGAGAAGGGCGTTTTCCATGGGATTTACTGCTCCCGGGGAAAACCTCCTGCCGCCCCTGCTTCTGCACCTGACGGGGCCGGGGAGCGCGTTTGCGGGGCTCATTGTTCAACATCCGCTTCATCGCCTGACAACCGCCGCAAAACAGGAGCAGAACCAGCATGACTGCAACAGCCGAACCCATTTTCCACTTCATAATCACTTCCTTTTCCGGGGACGAAAAAACGCCGTCTGTCTTCCGGCAAACGGCGTTTTCAGGATTTCATGAATAAGAGAACTTATTCCTTGATGTCCAGACCATCGAGCAGGCCGCCGATTTCGCCCAGACCTTCGCCAGCCTTCAGCGGCTGGGTGTAAGCGGCTTCGGCTTCCTTCATGTCGTCTTCGGTAAAGCCGTCTTCCACAGCCTTCACGGAAAGACCGATCTGACGGGCTTCCGGGTTCACCTTGATCACGCGGGCTTCGACTTCGTCACCTTCGTTCAGAACGTCACGAACCTTCGCCACATGATCACGGCTCAGCTGGGAGATGTGGATCAGACCGTCGATCTTGTTGGTCAGTTCCACAAAGGCACCGAACTGGGCGATCTTGGTGACCTTGCCGCGGACAACATCGCCGACCTTGTACATGGCATCGATGTTGGCCCAGGGATCGCTTTCAGCCTGCTTCAGGCCCAGGGAAACGCGCTGCAGTTCCGGATTGATGTCCAGAATGACAGCATCCACTTCCTGACCCGGCTTCAGAACTTCATTCGGGTTGTTGATCTTGCGGGTCCAGCTCATATCGGTGACATGGATCATACCGTCGATATCATTTTCGATTTCAACAAACGCACCGAAAGTGGTCATGTTGCGGACCTTGCCGTGGACACGGCTGCCAACCGGATACTTTTCGGCCAGCACTTCCCACGGATTGCGTTCTTTCTGACGCAGACCCAGGGAGATCTTGCGGTTGTTCACATCCACATCCAGCACCACAGCTTCCACTTCCTGACCGGCGGAAAGCACGTCGCCCGGCTTGCTGATGCGCTTGGTCCAGCTCATTTCGGTCACATGGATCAAGCCTTCCACGCCGCTTTCCAGTTCCACAAAGGCACCGTAGGGCATGATGTTCACGACCTTGCCGGTGACCTTGCTGCCAACCGGATACTTGCTGACGATATCGTCCCAGGGGTTCTGCTGCTTCTGCTTGAGACCCAGGGAGACGCGTTCCTTGACTTCGTCGATATTGAGGATCATCACTTCGATTTCCTGACCGACAGTCAGCACTTCGCTGGGATGGGAAACCCGGCCCCAGGAGATGTCCGTAATGTGCAACAGACCATCCACACCGCCCAGATCGATGAAGGCACCGAACTCGGTGATGTTCTTGACCACACCCTTGCGCAGTTCGCCGGTGGTCATGGTCTTCAGCAGCGTCACGCGCTTTTCGCGCAGGGACTCAGCCAGGATTTCGCGGCGGGAAACAACGATGTTGCGGCGTTCCAAATTGATCTTGATGATTTTGACATCAAATTCTTTGCCGATATAATCATCCATGTTCAGCACCTGGCCGATATCCAGCTGGGAACCGGGCAGGAACGCCTGGAAACCTTCGATATCCACCATGATACCGCCCTTGACACGATGACGCATGATCCCCTTGAGGACATAGCCTTCGCCATATTCCTTGGTGATGCGGTCCCAGGTCTTCATGGATTCAGCCTTTTCGTGGCTCAGGGTCGGCATGCTGTTCTCGTTTTCGACTTCTTCCAGCAGGACGTCGATATCGGTACCGATGGTGAGTTCATCGAACTTGCTGAATTCGGATGCGGGAACAAAGCCTTCTGCCTTGTAACCGATATCCACCAGAACGCCGTCCGGACGGATGGAAACGATCTTACCGCTGCGGATCTTGCCGCGGGTGAAGTCCTTGCTGATGTTGCTGGCCTGCAACGCATCTTCCATGCTGGTGATGCTGCCGAGATCGACAAAGTTGCCGCCGTCTTCCACGAGATTGAGTTTTTCTGCCATTTTGTTGTTGGTTTTCTTTAGTTTGGTTGATATGTTTTCTTCTTTGACCCGCCGGACACTCCGGCAGAGTCCCTTATCTTATTTAATATAATACAAATATGCCAAAAGTCAAGCATCTATCCGTATTTTACAGCATAAAAGCAAGAGTGTGCTGTTATTTTGCGCACCGGAAGCGGAAGCCGCATATTGCAGTTATTTCAATGAATTTACATGGAGGATCACGGTCAGGCATTCCCGTACTCTGTGCGCCGCAAAATGTCTCTTTGCTGCTCCCGCCCCAGATCCCGGAAACGGGCACTGAACCCGCCAATACGGACGAATACCCCCGGATACGCCTCCGGATGTTCATAAGCCTTCCGCAACAATTCCTGATCCGCAACCGTAACCTGCAGCTGCATACCGCCCAGGGCAAAGAATCCTTCGATCAGAGCTTTTACCTGCGCCGGACTGTTTTGAATATGATCCTTCCGGAGCCGCAAATTCAATACAGGCGTTCCCGCCGCCATCCGGAGCGGTAATCCGGCTACAGACCGCAGCATGGCGGTGGGCCCGTTCCGGTCCGTCCCGGCAACCGGCCCGATGGAATCCGCTACGGGCTCTCCTGCAGCACGACCGTCCGGGGTGGCATCCACCCAGCTGCCGACCGCAACAAAATGATTCAGCAAAATCACCGCCGGGAACATCACTCCTCCCAGACGCCCCTTCTGCTGCCGGATCAGATCAAATGTATATTCCGCCAGATCACGGGCAATAACGTCCACCCGGTCATCTCCGTTGCCGAACTTCTCCGGGATCCCCTGCATGGCAGCAAGAGAATTGACAGCATTGGTCAACCCTGCCACATTGCAAACGCTGCCGTTATACCGGGCGCCGCCGGCGTGGAATTCAAGATTCCGGTCGATACAATCATCCACAAACAGAGTGCGGATCAAATGAGGGCGGAATTTTGCCGCAAATTCGCTTTCCATCCGGAACTCTGAAGCAAGTGTTTCCACCTCCCGCCGGATACTTTCCCGATAGTCCCCCTCCCCGTTCCGGGCCAGAAGTTCCAACAGATTGATCCCCCCCTCGGTGGACCCGATATTGCTGCATCCGGCAAGCATGGTTTCGGTGCAGCCGCCAAAAGCCAGCAGTTCCGGGGCGGCCTCCTGCCAGTCTGCGCCGTAATAAGCCAAGCTCTCCAGATAAGCCTTCCCGTAATAAAGCGCAGGATTGGGAACACCGGAACTCCAAAGTTCCAAAACCGCATCCCAAATCTCCTGCGGTGTATCCTGCCGGATCAGCAAGCCGCTGTTGGGACGGAAAAGACCTTTCTGTGCTTTCAGGCAAAGAACCGTAAACTCCGGATACAGCCCGGTGTAAAGCAAGTGCCATCCGCAATGAAGTTCCATGGAACGGAAAAGTTCATGAACAAGTTCAAAAGCATCCGGTTCCCCCTGGTAATAACGCCCCATGTACTCATCAAACCGTCCGGCAGAATCGTAACTGTCCAAAGCAAAGAAGAAGTTGAAACTCCGCATGGCATGATGAAAATCTCCGGCTGGCCGCATCACCTCTTCCCGGATAGAACCGGGGGCCCGGTCCAGAAAAGCGGTGATCCCGGCAAGCGTATCCTGCAAAGCTCTTTTCAGAGATCCGGCAGGCATCTCTTCCACCCGGGCGATATAACCGGCAAGCCCCTCGGCAAGCATCCGGGGATAATTCAGCACAGTATGAGTCCAGCCGCGCCCGCCGATCCCGTGAGAAGGCGCAATGAGGGATGTCCGGAAAAATTGCAATTCCCGGATGATGCACTCCAGCATATCCAGTTCAAATGGATCGGTCAATGCAGACTGTCCGGCGGAACGCAATCCCCCGGCATCCACATCCAGAGAGAACGCATAATGCCAGCGGATAAAGGTCCCGTTCAGCTGCCAGATCTTGTGTTCCGGTGCCGGATAAAGAGGTCCGGATTCCGGCGGAGGCTCAGCATGTTCAAAATACCGGCGGATCCCCAATGCATAGCGTTCAACAACGGAATCATTTTCCCTTTCAAACATACCGCCGCCGAAGTATTCCCCCAGTCGGTAAAGGATTTCCGCTTTCCGGTTCATACCGCACACTCCAAATTCTAACTTCAATATTCCCGGCTGATCACACCGTATTCAGTACACAGTCTTTCCCTTTTCCATCGCCCGCAAATGCAGATGGAGGATGCGGCGGAGTTCCAGAATGGCAGGCAGTTCCCGGTGGACACTGTGGCCGGAACGCACCACAACTTCACTCTCCGCACCGTCCAGATGGGAACTTGCATAAGGTACCACACCATCACTCCCGCCGGGCACATCTGCCGCTTTCCGGTTGCCGATGATGGAGTGATACGGGATCCCCTCCCGGAAGGGCAGTGCCATGATCCCCCGCAAAACAGGATTGTCCGGATCAAGATTGTCGATCCCCGTCCACAACCGGCCGTTTTCCACCGGTAAAGTTCTCTTTTTCCGGAACATCCGCTCCATGATCTCTCCACTGCGTGTCACCAGCGTCCCGGGAAGCTGGATCAGGTTTGCCCCCAATCTCCCCACTGCGCTGTTTGCCATGGATGCCCCTCTGTGCGGGACCGCCAGAAAAACCACCCGTTTCACATAAGGCCGGGGTTCAAATTCCAGAATGTTGCGGACGAAATCCTTATCCGCATCCGTCAACTCTTTCGTCAATTCCTCAAAGGATGTATCCTCTTTCAGGAGGATGCTCAAGAGATTCCCCTTCCCGGTCTGCACCATGGTCTTGCTCAAAAGCCCCCCCATGCTGTGCCCCACAAGCACCATCTGATCCAGCCGGTTCTCCGGATAACGCTTGCGGCACTCCGCCACCGTCCGGTCCAGCGCAGCACGCATACTCGCCGCCGAAAACAACACCGGCGTCCCGCTGGAATAGGTGTACATCCAGAATTGGAAGTGTTTCCGGATCACAGGATCGTTCTGCAATGTATTGATCATCTGCACCCATGTCCGCATATTGGACATCAGACCATGCACAAAAACCACCGGGATCCGCTCCGGATCGTAGGGCTGCGTCATATACAACCCCTGCATGGCGCGGCTCTTCTCCGGCAGAAGCATGTAGGCTATAAAGTTGAAGAGCGGGGTTTTCCTTGTCATATACGCAAAGGGCGTGGTAAAATCCACCTCCAGCGGCACAGACCGCCCGGTTGCCAACTCAAAAGTTTCCGTTTGCAGAACATCCAGATAATACCATTTTGCAGAAAGTGCCCCCCCCTTCCGGTCATTCGAAAACAGCAATACCGCTGTTCCGGGCAGAGTTTCCAGCGATTTTACCTGCAGCTCTTCCCAGGACTTGTGTTTCCCCTGCAGACTCCAGATGAGCGGCACACCGATACCGAACTGATAACTGATATGGGTCAATTTTTCCGGCCGGAAATCCGCACAGACCTTTACATCCTGCACCTCATCCGGACTCACCGGCAAACGGAAATCCGGCGTTTGGAACTGTACCGGGCGGCCCGTCAATGTTGTCAGATGAAAGCCGGATCTGGCAAGAAGCCGGCGGCTCCGCAAATAAACAAAAAGTTCCGTTTGGGCAAGATTGCTCAACCGCACCATCCGCAACCGCACAGGGCTGTACGGATTTTCCATCGGGCGGTCAAAAGAACCAAGGTACTGCTGGCAATACTGCACCGCAGAAAGATATCCGGAAACAGCTTCGTCTGCCGGAACACCGCTCCGGGCGTAAAACATGCTCAATTCCGCCATGGTGCAGAGAACTTCGTCCTGACTCACCCGCTCCATCAGCTTTTCCAGCCGCAGAAGAACACTCCCCGGATCCCGGGCAAACGCCTCTGATAATTGCAAATTGTGCAACAGATTTTCCGAGGAATTACTCATGGCGGAAGCCGGGTTCATATCCCCGTAAGTATCCCGCCCGGCGGCCCCCACCTCCCGGATCATCACATCTTCAGAAAGACATCCGCAAAGAAAAAACAGAGAAAAAAATGCGCTGAAAAAAACGATCCGCCGCATCATGCGTGCTCATCCTTCCGCCGGTCAAAACAGTGGTAAATTTGAGGCACAAGATATTTCAAAACAGATGCCGCCGGGATCGCAAACAGCATCCCGGCGATCCCGGCAAAGATCGCCCCGAGCAATACCACGATGATCGTTTCCAATGTGGTCAGCCCCAACGATTCGCCGATCACAAGCGGATACAGAATAAACTGTTCAATGATCCCGTTGTAAATCAAATACGCAGCAAGGATCCCCAGCAGCATCCCGGAAGATGCCGCCGCCCCCCCCGTTGCCAGCGCCACCAGAAGTGTCAGGCAGCAGCTCAAGATCGGCCCGATATACGGCAGCAGGATCCCGCACCCCGCCAGCGGCCCCAGAATAAAGAAATAAGGCACATCCAGAAGCCAGAAGACAGTGGTATAAACAGTGCCGTCGATCAGCATCAGTGTAAGATACCCCTTGATCCAGATCTTCAAGCGGGTCAAAATCTCGCTCAAGATCCGCTGTGCCTCCAGAAGCGTCCCCTCCCCGGCGCCGGGGAGCCACGCACTGCGGAACACGGAGCGCACCAGATATTCCTCCTGCCAGCCGCCCTTTTTCTCCGGCGAACGGAACTCCGCAAGTTTGCAGAGAAACAGCAGGAAAAAGAAGATGGTCAAAAGAATATCTGCCAGAAGGCTGCAGAATGCCCCCAGCACATTTGCCGTAAAGGCAAACATCCCGCCGGTACGCCGCAAAAGAAATTTCATCACTTCCTGCCGGGAATTTTCATCCGTCAGAAGCTTGGAAACTGCCGCAATGGCACTGCGTACCACCGGCGTTTCGCCAAACCGGTCCCGCAGCGTTTCCACATAAGCAGAAGCCGAGGCAAAAACCTGCAAAACAACATCCTTTCGGACATCCGCATTGCCCGGAGCGGCCTCCACTGCTGTTACTTTCGCCGCATGAGCAGACTTCCATTGATGCACATATCTGCTGGAAAGCGAAGTAAAAAACACCGTTCCAGCCACCGCAAAAACAAAGACCAAAAGCGATGTCAGAAATACCGCCCGGGTAATGATGGTACTGCGTTCACGCTGCTCTTTTTCCTCCGCTGTCAATTCCCGGCGGCCACGCTGAAGCTTTGCCGCCAACGCCGCCAGCGGACGGGTGAAAATACCGCAAAATCCATACACACGGGAAACCAGTGATCCCTTTGAACTCAAACGCCGTTCAAAGAATTTTTCCACCGGCAGCATGATGTATGCCCCGATCAATCCAAAGATCACCGAGCGCAAAAGCGTGGCAGTCAGAATAAAAATCAGGATAATGATAAGCGCAGCGATGATCCCGGCTCCGGAACGCAGTAACTTCCGGCGGCGGGCCCCCGCTTCCGTCAACTGTTTTTCCAGATCGGAAAAAGAGTCCTCCGTCATACCGAGGGCAATCGCCAGTTCCCGCAAAAGTTCGTGGACTTCCCCCTGCCGGTCGGCAGAAATTGCCAATTCCAGTACCACCCGGATCAATCCCTGCCGATCCGAAGGCCCCAATAAACGAAATGTTTCCACCGCTTCGGCAAACTGAAAATCCCCCGCCTGATGCATGGCATCGATCAATGCCGACACCTCTTGCGCCGGCCGGTTCCGCAGTACAAAACGCACCGCTTCAAAATTCTGCTCCGTCAGCGGCGCATCTCCGGCAAGAACGATCCGGCAAAGTGCCCCGAAATGTCTGCACAGCTCCGCATGGGCGTCCCCTTCCGCCCGTATCCATACCGATTCCGCCGCCGCCTTCAGCTGCGGGATCCCGAACCTGTTCATCCACCCCATAGGCACCCCCTGAATACAGAATTACAGTCAGCGGACAGTGACTTTGCGGCTCCCCGCAGTCACTTCACCGATCACATCCGCCTGGAAACCCTGTCCGCGACAGATCGCCAGAGCCTTGTCCGCTTCCGCCTGCGGCACAAACCACACCATGCCGATACCCATGTTGAACACACGGTAGGCTTCGGTGTGATCCACATTGCCTTTTTCCACCATCAGCTTGAAGATGGGCGTTACCGGCAGAACAGTGGAATCAAAATGCACATCCACATCCGCAGGCAGGATCCGGGGCACATTATCATACAAACCGCCGCCGGTGATATGAGCAATACCGTCCAGAGAGAGCCCTTCCTTCTTCGCCTGCGCAATGGCAGAATAGTAGCAGGTGTGAGGCTTCAGCAGAGCTTCGCCAACGCTTTCCCCGCCCAGTTCCGCCGGGGTGCTGTGGACATTGTAACCGCACTGTTCAAAAAGGATCTTGCGGGCAAGGCTGAACCCGTTGGTGTGGGGGCCGTTGGAAGCCAGACCGATGGCGGCATAGCCGGGACGGATCTTTTCGCCGGTGATGATTTCAGACTTTTCCACAATACCGGTAATGACACCCACCAGGTCAAAATCATTGCCGTACATGCCGGGCATTTCTGCAGTTTCACCGCCAAGGACAGCGCAATTTGCCGCCTTGCACGCATCCGCAATACCGGCAAGAACCTGTTCATAGAGGGGGCTGCGCAGTTTGCCGATACCGATATAGTCCATAAAGTAGACCGGTTCAGCCCCCTGCACGGAAATATCGTTGATACAGTGGTTCACAATGTCATGCCCCACGGTGTCATATTTTTCCATCATCATGGCAACCATGAGTTTGGTCCCCACGCCGTCAATGCTGGAAACCATCACAGGTTCCCGGTATTTGCTCAAGTCGATCTGGAAAAGACCGCCGAAACCGCCGATGGGGGAAAGCATTTCCGGACGGCGGGTCGCCGCCAGTTTGCCTTTAACGCTGTCCAAAAGCGATACAGCCAGGTCAATATCCACACCGGACGCCTTGTAAAGATCTGATTTAGCCACGATGAGCTCCCTTCTTTTTGATTTTTTATGTTATCTCTTTTTGTTTTTCACCCCGGATACGCCGGTGAGAGGCCGTACAGATACCCGGATCTTTTCCGGAGAGATCCGGACGATCTGCAGATCCTTTGCTTCCGGCGTTATGAATACACCGGATAACGGCACCATATATTCTCCCGGTTTCTGCAGATCACCCATATCTGCAAAAAGCCGTATCCAATTTTTCTGCATG
Source organism: Lentisphaeria bacterium (assembly GCA_017457105.1). Classification (GTDB taxonomy): domain Bacteria; phylum Verrucomicrobiota; class Lentisphaeria; order Victivallales; family Victivallaceae; genus UBA1776. The sequence goes on from JAFTIA010000051.1 coordinate 16,306, forward strand.
GCATTGCGGGGCGTATCCGGCCCCAGCACCACCACTTCGGCCGTTGCCGGAGTCCCGGCAGCCGGTTCCACGATCCAATTTTTACGCTGTTCCGGCGTCAGAAGCAAACTGTACGGCAAAGAGCTTATGCTCCGTTCGCCTGCCGCTTTTTGAGCAATGGAAACACGCAAAGTAACTCTGTCCGGCGTCATCCGGATCCCGTCCATCGGCTGAAGTTCCGCCACATAATCAAAGCCTTCCCGGGTCGTGCCGTCAATGGGAACAGGTCTGGTCCGCACTTGCTGCAAACCCTGAACCACCCTGGCGGGGCCGGTCACCGCCACTTCGCCGGGGCGCACTGCCACACCGCTGATCACATACCCTGCCGGAAGACGGTCCTCGGAATCAAAGACCTGACGGATCGGCAAATTACGGGTGACCACACGATCCAGCTGCAAAGACAGTTGAGCAGGAGTGATCCCTTCGATCGTTACCCCGAAAGGTTTCCGGAAATGATCCGGTGTCAACTCCACCACTCGGGGCTGATCCAGTGGAGTATTGCCGGTCACCGGTTCGATTTTACAGGCAAAGGATTCCGGCGAAAGACGGCTCAAAACCCGTTCCGCACCGCTGACCTTCAACTGAACATTCAAGACAGATCCCTGGGCATTCACCACATCCGGAGGAAGGACCAGATCCACATTCACCCCCGTGATCACCCGGGAATAAAGATCCTTGGATTTATAGGTCACACTTCCATACAGGATCACCGCCAGCAGCAATGCCATGGCTTTACGCCCGGCATCCCGGAAAATGACCCGCTTGAGAGAGGCTGTCCAACCGGAAAAACGGTTCATCGGAAGTCCTCCGTATTGTTTTTTTCTTCCATCATAAAAAGAGGCAGAGCCGTACTTTCCGTCCGGGTCTGCGCCATCAGTTCCGACAAATAATTTTCCAGCTGTTCCGGCGGAAGATCCCGCTTCAAAACACCACCCGAACAAATGCTGATGATCCCCGTTTCTTCGGAAACCACCACCACCACAGCATCCGTTTCTTCGGAAACGCCCAATGCCGCACGATGCCGGGTCCCGAGCCGCTTGGAAAGCGTTTCGCCGTTACGGGTCAGGGGCAGGATCACCCGTGCCGCCACGATCCGGTTGTCCCGGATGATCACCGCTCCGTCATGCAGAGGAGAATTGGGGTAGAAAATGGATTCCAGCACCAGCGCATTGACTTTGATATCCAGCCGGACAGCATCTTCCTCCAGAGCCCGCATCCCGATGCGCCGTTCCAGTACGATCAATGCCCCGCATTTGCGGCGGGACATATCCATGGCGGCGGCAACCACTTCACTGATGATCTCCCGGCGGCGTTTCCCCCGTAGAAAAGTATAACTCCCCAACTGGGCAAATGCACGCCGCAATTCCGGCTGGAAAATCACAATAATAGCTACAGCAAGAACAACACCGGATTCACTGATGAGCCGGCTGATCACTTCAAAATTCAACAGATCCGCCAGCAGTGACATGCCGATCAGAGCCATGATGACCCCGGTAAGCACATATACCCCGCGGGAACCCCGCAAAAAGTACAGCACTTCATAGATCAGAAATGCCAGAATACCGATCTCGGCAAAAGGACAGACCACTTTCCAGACCGTCTGGATCATTCCGGCGATCTCACTCCAGTCCATCATCCACCTCCCCGACTTTATTCTCCGGCAGCTGCCAGTTTCTCTGCCACATCAAACATGATCCGGGCTGACCGCACATCATGCACCCGTACCGCAAGAACCTTCTGCATTCGCAGATACATCGTTACTGCCGCCGTGGCACATTCCCGATCCGCACCTGCAGGATACCCCAGAAAGGACTTCCGGGAATGCCCGATGACCAGCGGTCCCAACTCCGCCAGTTCTTCCAGATGCCGCAACAATTCCCAACTCTGTTCCGCCGTTTTGGCAAAACCGATCCCGGGATCGAACCACAACTTTTCCGGAAGGATCCCGGCTTCCGCCGCCATCCCTGCCGTTCTTTTCAATTCATCCGTCACATCCCGGATCAACATTCTGTAATTGCACCGGGACACCATCTCCTGCGGGGTCCCCCGGGTATGCCCCAGAATGATCACCGCCCCAAATTTTGCCGCAACTGCCGCCATATCGGGATCAAAAGCAAGACCGCTCACATCGTTCACGATCTCCGCCCCCGCCGCCAGAGCGGCTTCCGCCACTTTGGACTTGCGGGTATCCACACTGATCCGGCAATCCGGCCGCCATTTCTTCAATTCTGTCAGAACCGGCATCACCCGGTCCAGTTCTTCAGCAACCGGCACTTCACCGGCGCCCGGGCGGGTGGATTCCCCGCCGATATCCAGAATGTCTGCCCCGTCCTCCAACAGCTGTAACGCATGCCGTACAGTTGCCTCAAAAGACCGGCCGCCGTCGGAAAACGAGTCCGGCGTGGCGTTCACGATCCCCATCAGCCACGGGCGGGGCGGCATCATCTCTTATTCCTCCGCCGGGGCTTCCGGGGTCACTTCCGAGGATTCCACCATGGCATCCGCCATCACTTCAGCGACTTCCGCCGGAACTTCCTCCACGGCTGCCGCCGCTGCTTCTGCCGCCTGATTGGCCGCCGCCGCATTCATTTCCTCTTCTTCGGCAACTTTCACCAGTTTGGCAACGCCGGTGATCTTATCTCCGGCAGCAATGTTCATGATCTTCACCCCCTTGGCGGCACGCCCGATGGTGCGGATCTCATCCGCCGGGATGCGGACCAGCTGGCCCTGCGCCGTGGTCAAAATCAATTCATCCCCGCTGACGATCTGGACTGCATCCAGAACTTCCTCGCCTTCCCGCAGACGGATGCTGGTAACCCCCTTGGCACCCCGGCGGGTCTTACGGTAGGAGGAAACAAAGGAGCGTTTGCCCATACCGCCATTGGTGACGACCAGGATCTGCGGACCTTCGCCGGTAACGACTTCCGCATTTTCGGCATCGTTTTCAGGCACATCGTCCTCCACATCATCCCCGGCAATTTCGTCTGCCAGATGTTCGTGGATGATCTCCATACTCACCACATCATCGCCTTCAAGTTTGAAGCGCATACCCGTCACACCGCGGGCAGTACGGCCCATGGGACGGATCTCATCATCCGTCTGATCAAAACGGCACGCCATCCCCAGACGGGTGGAGAGCAATACTTCGTTGCCGTTTTCGCTGACGGCGGCACCGATCAAGTCGTCATCATCCTCAATGACCAATGCACGCAAACCGATGCGGCGCAGATTCTTGAAGAGAGACAACGGGGTCTTTTTGATGTACCCGCGCTTGGATGCCATCACAATATACTTATCCGGCTCATCCAGTTCTTCCCGGCGGACCGTCAGCATGGCACGGATCTTTTCACCCTTTTCGATCTTGATCATATTCACAATGGCTTTGCCCTTGCCGGTACGGGATCCTTCCGGGATTTCGTACACATTCAGCCAGTACATGAAGCCGCGGTCCGTAAAGAAGAAGATCAAATCATGACTGCAGGAGTTGAACAAATGTTCCACATGATCTTCATCCTTGGTTTCCATGCCGATGATCCCCTTGCCGCCACGGTGCTGGGTCTGGTAGGTGCTGGCAGGAACGCGCTTGATATAACCGGTGTTGGACACGGTGATCACGCAGCTGTGTCGGGGGATCAGGTCCGCAATATTGAGGTCACTGTCATCCATCACGATTTCGGTACGCCGGGGATCGGCGTATTTATCCCGCACCACGATCAGTTCTTCACGGATCACGCCCAGACGCTTTTCACGGCTGGCAAGCAGACTTTCAAAATAGGCGATCTGCTTCTGCAATTCCGCATATTCGCTGCGGACATCATCCATGGCCATGCCGGTCAACTGGTGCAGACGCATATCAAGGATCGCCTTCACCTGCACATCTGTAAAGCCGAAACGCTCCATCAACGCCTGCGCCGCATCCGCACGGGTACGGGAATTGCGGATCATCTGCACCACTTCATCCAAATGATCCAGCGCAATGAGGAAGCCTTCCAGAATATGGGCACGGGCACGGGCTTTCTTGAGATCAAACTGCGTCCGCCGGGTAATGACTTCCAGACGGTGGTCGATATACGCCTGCAGGATCTCCGCAAGGTTCATCACAATGGGGCGGTTATGATCCACCACCAGCATGGTACAGCCGATGGAAGTTTCCAGAGAAGTGTGGGCATAAAGCTGATTGAGCACCACAGAACCCATCACACCACGCTTGATATCCACCACGATCCGCATACCGGTACGGTCACTGGTTTCGTCCCGCAAGTCAGAAATGCCGGTCACCTGCTTGTTGCGGACAAGATCGGCGATCTTCACCACCAAATCGGTCTTGTTCACAGCGTAGGGGATCTCGGTGATCACGATCTGTTCACGGCCGTCCTTTTCCACGATCTCCGCCTTGGCACGGAGTTTTACACTGCCGTGACCGGTGGCGTACAGCTGACGCAGGGAATAACGCCCGCGGATCGTCGCCCCGGTGGGGAAGTCCGGCCCGGGCAGATATTCCATCAATTCATCCACGGTGGCGGCGGGATTATCCATCAAAGCAATGGTGGCATTGATGACTTCCCCCAGATTATGGGTGGGGATATTGGTCGCCATCCCCACCCCGATACCGGTACTGCCGTTCACCAGCAGATTGGGGAATCCGGCAGGGAGAACACTGGGCTCCACTTCTTCTTCGTCAAAGTTGGGAACCATCTGGACCGTGTCTTTTTCGATATCGCTCAAAAGTTCCTCGGTCAAACGCTCCATGCGGCACTCGGTATAACGGGAGGCAGCCGCCGGGTCCCCGTCGATGGTACCGAAGTTCCCCTGCCCTTCAATGAGGGGATAACGCCTGGCAAAATCCAGCGCCAGACGGACCAGTGCATCATAAATGGCAGCATCCCCGTGGGGATGATATTTCCCCATGACTTCCCCGACCACACGGGCGCACTTGGCTGTGGGACGGCTCTTGATCAGATTCAGCATACGCATGGCGTACAGGATACGCCGGTTCACAGGCTTGAGCCCATCCCGCACATCGGGGATGGCACGGCCCACGTTTACACTCAAAGCATACTGCAGATACGCAGTATGCATGATCTCATCAATATCAAAAGGAATATCCCTGCTGGTCAGATCATCACTCATAATTGCCTTTCTCAAAATTTCGTGTTCAATCAGGACACAATACGGTTACCACTTTATTATATATATACTATACACTGCGGAAAGACTTTTCTCAAGTTTTTTTTGCAAAAAATTACATAATTTTGATCAAGAAAAAGGCTTCGGCAGAGGCTTCCCGCAGAAGATGCAGACGACCGGTGCGGAGCCCCTGATAAACAGCTTCGCCTAAGGCCTGATCGGCGGCAAAAAAAGCCTCCTGCACATCCGGATTTTTCCGGGAGGCCGCCACCAGAAGATAATGGATATTGCGCTTTTTCAATTCCCCGATCCAATCCGGGTATTTTGTAAAATCGAACCAGTCCTGAAACCCCGGAGAGCCATTCCGGTACGGCCGGGGGCAATAGAGGCCCCGCCGCTCAAAAACCAGCAGGACTCCGGCATTTTCCGGTGTTTTTTCCGCAAGATAAGTATAGGCTTTCATCAACCCCTTTTCCCGGGTGGCTCCGGAAAGGAGCCGTGCGGGTTCGATTCTGGCATCCGGCAGAAATTTCCAGCAGTAAAAGCCGTGTTTCCATGCCCAAACATCCACGGACCACCCGCCCAGGATCAGCAGAACTGCAAGCACTGCCATTGTACCACGCCGGGAGAACAGTGAAAACAAATGCGCCGTCAGAAGCAGCAGAACCGGCACCATAGGCAGCATGAACCGGGTCTGCTGGGAGGTGACGGCCCAGAAAAGATACAAAACGATCAGAACGATTCCCGGCTTTATCATGCCCGGCGTCAGCAATTTTTTCCGCCATGCAAGATAACAACCTGCCGCACATCCGGTAAAAAGCAGCGGGAACGCCCACCCGAGAATGATCCCGTCATAAATCACCCCGTCATAGCCGGAAAAGAGCCATCCCAGCATGCCGCCAGCCCATTTCCCCGGGCCGTAATGGGTTTCCCCCATGGCAGAGTGATAACGCTCCACCACGCCGGACGGCACGCCGAAAAAGGCACTGCCGAATGGATAAAATGGATTCCCGAGAGCGATCCAGCTCCGGAAATAGAACACAACAAATATTGCCGCACTCCCCGCAAAAAGAAGAAATACTTTCCGGTCCGGCCGGTGCAGAAGCACCATTGCAAGAATGGCAAGGGACACGCCAAGACCGGTCAATTTCACCGCCGCCGCCCCGCCAGTTAGAAGCCCCAGCAAAACCGCATGGCGAAGAGTCATTCCGCCCCACTGGCGGCAAACACGCATTGCCGAAAGCATCAGAAGTGCCAGAAAAACTTCCGCATAAAATTCCCGGATCATCGCCCCCGCAAGCGGGGAAAGAATCAAGAGGAGAGTCAGAACACCCGCAATCAACCTGCCGGAACACGCCCGGAGTTCGCCGTACAGCCCGTAAAAAAGCAGGAGAAACGCCCCCAGGATCAACAGTCTTGCCGTCCCGATTCCGCCCAGTTTAAAGAGCCACAAAAGAAGAAATTGCGGCATCATCGGGAAAGCGGAATAAGGCAGATCCGCCGATGGCATCACCGACCCGTTTTGCAGCCACATGGCAGGGACGGCGATTTGATAGGTCTGCTCATCCCAGCTGTACGGCAAAAGTTCTGCCGAAGCAAAAAACCAGCCGCCAAGAAGCAGAAGGACAACACTGATTTCCCAACGGCTCCGGAGTTCCGTCAAACAGGAGCCGCACTTGTAAAACTCCATGATCCCGCACACCGCCAGTACCGCAGGCAAAATCGCCACACTCCAGACAGGAGCCGCCGGAAGAAGATTCCCGGAGACCAATCCCGCAAAAGCCCACAGGACTCCGCCCAGCGTCAGAGAAGTCAGGAGTTCCGGCCGTTTCCATTGCGGACAGAGCCGCCGCAAAACAAGCCGCCCTGCCCCGTAACACGCCAGTGTCATCAACAGCATGGCACCGGTGTTGGCAGGAATGGAACCCAAAAGCCGGACGAGTGTTGCGGTATAACTCATTTCTTTTTCCTCAATTCCAGTGCAGGATTCCGGATCAATTCCGGCAAATCTGCCACTGTCCGCCCCCGGGCGGCAAGGATTCGGTGCATGGCCGAAAGTTTTGCTTCCGCCTCTGAAGTTTTCCCCAATTTCTGCAAAACCTGTGCATGGAAATAACAATTCACCGCAGACACCGGAAAATTCCGCTGTTCCGCCTCAAAATACGGCAGCGATTCCGCCCATTTCCCGCCGGCGGCAAGGGCACGGGCGGTCAGGCCCTGATTATGCAGATAGTTGCGGAAAGTCGTTTGATACTCCATGCGGGTCAAAAATTGCAATGCCGCCGACGGATCTTTTCTGTCAAACAATGCGTTCATGGCTCCTGCGTAAAGATTTTCCGGGGTTTCCTTCCACATCCGGCTCCGCTCCCAGTCTGCCGCACCGCCGCCAAGTTTGGCACGGCGGGCATAAAATCCGGAAGTACCTTCACGCACCACCTGTACACACAGCAAAACAGCCAGCAGGATCTGTACCACTCGCAAGGGCCAATATACATCGCTCTTTTCCATCTCCGGCACATCCGGAGTTTGCAAAACGACCGTATTCCCCCACAAGATCCCCAATGCCAGAAGCCAGATCACATTCAAAGGCCACTCTTCCAGCAATACATCCACCATGCCGTGCATGGTCAGCATCACCGCCATTGCCCACAGTGCCCGGTCTTCCCCGGCAGACATCCCCCGCCCTGAACGGTACAATATCAGGCAGAACGCCCCGAAAAGAACCGCTCCGGCAATCCCGGATTCCGCCAGAAATTTCAGCAGTTGATTATGGGGATGCGGATGCCGTTCCGCCACAAAATCGCCCTCAAAATAACGCTCCGGCAAAAAAGACGGGATCTCACTCTCAAACCGCCCCGGTCCCACACCGGCAAGGGGGTGACTTTTCACCATCTGAATGGTTCCGGAAGCAAGAGAACTTCGGGTACTATCTTCCTCCATCCGGATCAGGGCCAAAACCACCCCCGTCAGCAGAAGCAGCAGAAGCCCGATTTTAGCGATACGGAATTTCCGGGGCATCAGTGTGCAGCAGGTCAAGCCCGCCGCAGTCCCCAGTGCCAGTACCGTCCCCCGGGGGAAATACTCCAGCCAGACAGAGGGCAAACAGTACAGCACGGCGGCGGCAACCGCCAAAACAGCAAGAAGCACACACTTTTTAACACTGCGGAGCAATCCGGCACCCGCAAGAAATGCCGCCGCAAGAAGCGTGGCACTCCAGTTCCAATTCCCGGTAATGCCATAAGGCGGCATCCCCTGAAAATACTGTATCCCCAGAACCGCCGCATCTGCCGCCCCCAGCAGAACGACCGCCCATAAGAGAGGCCGTTTCAACTCCCCGGCGTACACCGCTCCAAAAATGGGAAGCACAAGAAAAAACAGTCCCCGGCAGAGAAGATCCGTGTTGCCCCGTGCAAAATAGTAGTGCATCATCAAAATGATCCCGGCGGGGATCATGCAGTAAAGAACATGCCGCACATTTTCCTGCGAAAGATCCGCAAAACGCCGCAAACGATCCGGCACCACCGCCAGAAACATCATACAGCCAATGCTCCACGCACATTCACTGAAAAGTTTCCACTCCCCGGGCATCCGCCCGCCCCACCAGAGAGCAGGGTAAGCAAGAGCCAGAGCCGCCAAAAGTATTACAGACAGATTTTTCATAATGGTTTAATGTATCACATTTCCCCTGAAATACAAGGCAACACCTCTTCCGCTGACGGACAAAAAAAAGCCGTTCCCCGCACAGTGCAGAGAACGGCGATTTTCAGCTTAAAAGCTTACGCTCAGCCAAGACGGGCCTTCAGAGCCTCGATCTGCTTGGAGAGTTCAGCCGGCAGATGAGTACCGAACTTGGGATAGTGATCCTTTTCGACCATTTCCAGTTCGTTCTTCCAGCCTTCCACATCCACGGAGAGCAGATCCTTCATGTCGGCTTCGGTGACTTCGTCTTCGATGCCGGCACGGTCGATGGCTTCCACAGTCGGCATGTAGCCGATGGGGGTTTCCACCGCTTCGCCTTCGTTGTCGCAGCGTTCAAAGATCCACTTCAGGACGCGGCTGTTATCGCCAAAGCCGGGCCACAACCAGCGGCCGTCTTCGCTCTTACGGAACCAGTTCACAAAGAAGATCTTCGGCAGCTTGTCCGCATCGGTCTTCTTACCGATTTCCAGCCAGTGCTTGAAGTAATCGCCCATGTTGTAGCCGCAGAAGGGCAGCATGGCGAAGGGGTCACGACGAACCTGACCGATCTTGTCGGAGATCACAGCGGCGGTCACTTCAGAACCCACGATGGAGCCCATGAACACACCGTGTTCCCAGCTCAAAGACTGGTTGACCAGCGGAATGGTGCTGGGACGGCGGCCGCCGAACAGAATGGCGGAGATCGGAACGCCCTGGGGATCTTCCCAGTTGTCCGCAATGGCCGGGCAGTTGTTGGCGCGGGCGGTGAAACGGGCATTGGGGTGAGCAGCCTTGACCGGCTTGCCATCCGCATCCACGGTATCCTTGGTCCATTCTTTGCCGTGCCAGTCGATGAGGGTACCCTGGGGTTCCACATCCATACCTTCCCACCAGACATCACCGTCTTCGGTCAGGGCGACGTTGGTGAAGATGGTGTCCTTGGAGGCGGAGAGCATGGCGTTCTTGTTGGACTTCATGCTGGTCCCCGGCGCAACGCCGAAGAAACCGGCTTCCGGGTTGATGGCGTACAGACGGCCGTCAGCACCGAACTTCATCCAGGCGATATCGTCGCCGATGGTTTCCACCTTCCAGCCCGGAATGGTGGGGATCAGCATGGCGAGGTTGGTCTTGCCGCAAGCGGACGGGAAGGCACCGCAAACGTACTTGACTTTGCCTTCGGGATTGGTAAGCTTGAGGATGAGCATGTGTTCAGCCATCCAGCCTTCGTCACGGGCCTGCACCGTAGCGATACGCAGGGCCAGGCACTTCTTGCCCAGCAGAGCGTTCCCGCCGTAACCGGAACCGAAGGACCAGATTTCACGGGTTTCCGGGAACTGGGAGATATACTTCTTGTCGATCGGAGCGCAGGGCCAGACGCCGTTGTCGCTTTCGCCTTCAGCCAGCGGCTTGCCGACGGAGTGCATGCAGCGGATGAATTCGCCATCGGTGCCCAGCAGATCCAGCACGCGGGTGCCGACGCGGGTCATAATGGCCATGTTCACCACAACGTAGGGGGAGTCGGTGATTTCAACACCGATCTTGGCGATGTTGGAGCCGACCGGGCCCATGGAGAACGGGATCACGTACATGGTACGACCCTTCATGCAGCCGGTGTACAGATCCAGCATGGTCTTCTTCAGTTCAACGGGGTCGATCCAGTTGTTGGTCGGGCCCGCATCTTCCTGGGTTTTGCTGGCGATATAGGTGCGGCCTTCCACACGGGCCACGTCAGACGGATCAGAGCGGAACAGCAGGCTGTTCGGCTTCTTCGCCGGGTTCAGGCGGATAGCAAGGCCGGATTCGACCATTTCGTTGCACAGACGGTCATATTCCGCCTGGGAACCATCGCACCAATAGACCTGGTCGGGCTGGCAGATATTCGCCCATTCTTCGACCCACTGGATCAGACCCGCATGTTTCGTCGGGATTTCATTCTGATACTTGATCATGTTTTGTTCTCCTGTTTGGTATAGTTTACTTCAGGTTTTTCAGACCCTTTTTTATCACTGTACTATACACCGTAATCAGCGGAGTTGCAAACTGAAGAATGTTTTTTTCTTAAAAAAAGTCCTTGAAGACACAAAAAGTCCGGATTTCGATCAAAAAGTTTATTTTCTTCATAAAAATTTTGCAAATATTCATAAAAAAATGATTGAAAAAAACATATCCGACAGTATAAGTAACCACTAATCGCAAGGAGGTTTATAATGAAAAAATGGTATCTTCTGCTTCTTTTTCCCGTCTTTGCCCTGACGCTTTCCGCCGGCTCCTATGCGGTCAAACCCGGCGAAAAGGTATTGTTTTTCGGGGACAGCATCACTCATGGCGGCCGTTACATTGCCTTTCTGCAGCTCCTTGTGAACTCGCAGGGGATTACCGGTGCCGATTTGATGAATGCCGGGATCTCCGGAGACTCCGCCACCGGCGGCCTGCGCCGGATCGGGTATGATGTGATCGACCGCAAACCGGATCGGGTCTTCATTCTTTTCGGCATGAATGATGTCGGCCGCAGTTTTTATAAAAACGACACCCCCGCCAATCTGAAAAACCGCAAAATCAGACTTCAGATGTTCACTGACAGCCAGAAAAAGATCATCAAACTTCTGAAAGAAAACAAAATCACGCCCGTGTTAATGACCCCCACTGCATACGATCAGTATCAGAAAGACGGCAAATCCGACCGCTGCAATGAACCGGGTCTTACCGATATTGCCGACATTACCCGCAAACTGGCAAAAGAAGAAAACGTGGATCTCATTGAGCTCCATCCCTACATGACCGACATGCTGAAAAAACATCCGGACCTGCAGCTCTGCGGCAAAGATCTCGTCCACCCCATCCACGCCGGGCACATGGTCATGGCATTGCTCATTGCCGATCAATTGGGCATTACCGGTCCGGTGGCGGATGTGACCATTCCGGTCTCCGGCAAAGTTCAAAGCCGTTTTGCCGCGATCTCCGGCTTGCAGACTGCTCCGGACCGGGTGCAGTTCCGGTATGAACCGGAACGGCTGGCGGTGGATCTCTCCATCAAAATCTATCATGTTGAAATTTTCAAAAATCTGGAAACCATTTACCCCTTCCATGAAAAAATGAACCGGGAAACGCTGCGTGTTACCGGCCTTGAGGCAGGTCAATATCATGTAAAGGCGGACAGCAGTCTTCTCGGCACTTTCGATGCCGCCGAACTGGCCGGCGGCATTGACCTTGCCAAACTGAAGACCCCCAACCAAGCCCGTTCCATTCAGGCAATGCAGAGTGCGTGGGCGTTTTACAACGCCAGCTCCAAGCCCCGCGGCCTTGTCCAGTGCCGCCTGCTGATCGCCAGCGGCAAATACGGTACGCCCGACCCCAAAGATCATCAGGCAGTCGGGGACGCTCTGGATAAATGGCTCGTCGACCACAAGCCGGATTGGCCCTATCGCAAGTATTACACCACCGTGGTCAATAATTATAAGAAAAACGCTCCGCAAGAAGCGGCAATGGAAGCCGATCTGATCCGGGCCGGCAAAAAACTGCAGGAAGACGCCCGTCCGGGTTCCTATACGGTGACAATTGAAAAAGCCCGGTAACCCCGGAGCCCCATATACAAAATAAAAGGAGAATCCAACAATGCCTGCGTCCAAAGCCAAAACAAAAGCAAAGCCCAAGTCTGCGGTCAAAGCCCCGGCAAAAGCGATCAAAAAACTCAAGACGCCTGTCGATCCCGGCGACCTTCACAACGGAACATGCGCATCCAATCAGACCAAAGCCCACCCCTGGGGCAAGGGGAATACGGACTGGTTCGTGAAAGACCGTTTCGGCATGTTCATTCATTGGGGGCTGTACGCCATGCCCGCCCGTCATGAATGGATCCGTTTCCATGAAAAAATCATGGATGAAGATTATGCCATCTACTTTGAACTGTTCAACCCGGATCTCTTCAACCCCCGGGAATGGGCAAAGGCCGCCAAAGATGCCGGGATGAAGTACATTGTCTTCACCACCAAGCATCACGAAGGCTTCTGCATGTGGGACAGCAAGTACACCGATTACAAAGTCACCAATACCCCCTGCGGCAAAGATCTGCTGCGGGAAGTGGTAGATGCCTTCCGTGCAGAAGGCTTGAAAATCGGCTTCTACTACTCTCTGATCGACTGGCACCATCCGGATTTTGTGATCGACCGGATCCACCCCTACGCCAACCATCCGGACCGGGAAAAGCTGAACAAGGGCCGTTCCATGAAGCGGTACGCTCAGTATATGCGCAATCAGGTCACAGAACTTCTCACGGAATACGGAAAAATCGACATCCTGTGGTTCGACTTCTCCTATCCCGGCGAAGATGGCAAGGATCACAACGACTGGGAATCCGAAAAACTGGTCAAACTCGTCCGCAAACTCCAGCCGGAAATCATTATTGACAACCGTCTTGACCTGCCCGGTTCCGGCGATATCATCACGCCGGAACAGTTTGTTCCCGATGAAGGCTTGAAAGATGCTGACGGCAATCCGGTCGTCTGGGAAGGCTGCCAGACCTTCTCCGGCTCCTGGGGTTATTACCGGGATGAACAGACCTGGAAGAGCCGCAAAATGTGCATCGAAATGCTGATCCGGCATGTATCCCGCAACGGAAATCTTCTGATGAATGTGGGCCCCACCGCCAGAGGCTATCTGGATCACCGTGCCATGGACCGGCTGCAGGGGTTTGCCGAATGGATGAAGTATCACAGCCGGGCCATTTACAACTGCGGGTCGGCCCCGGCAGGCTTCCCGGCTCCGGACGGCTGCATCTACACATACAATGCCGAAACCAACGGCTGTATGTCCACATTCTTGACTGGCCCTTCAAGCACCTGCATCTGCCCAACATGCAGGGCAAGATCAAGTATGCACAGTTCCTGAACGATGCCAGCGAGATCCGTTTCTATGACGCCTCCGCCGGGCGGCCCAACGGGATGCACGCCGCCTCTCCGGAAGGGGCGGTCACACTGATGCTTCCGGTCATCCAGCCGGGAACGGACGTACCTGTTATCGAAGTTTTCCTCAAGTAAAGGAAAGACACAAAAAAGCCGGGGAAAGCCCCGGCTTTTTTTTTACTTTTCTTCCGGAAGATCCCGGCGGGGGAATACCCAGCCCTCCAGAACGATGATGAGACAGAAAAGCACCAGCGAAACAGGAAGCATGTAAAATGCTCCGCTCAACCCGAAACGATCCCCCAGAAAACCCATGAACCAGGTGAAAAATCCGCACCCCGGGATCCCCATGGCAGAGAAATAAATGTAAAGGTGCGTGGAATCCAGCTCCGGCAGATTTTTCACACCGTAAACCTGCAAAGAGGGCCAGTAGGGACCGATGCAGATCCCCCCCAGAAACAGAATGAAAAACAGCACAGCAAACTGTACCCAGACCGCGGGAAACATATCCGGCTTGAGAAACGCCAATGACAGCGTTACCGGAATATTCGCCAGAGCGCACCAGAAAAGCACATGCTTCAAGCTGTTGCGTGTGGCAAAAAATCCGATCCCAACACGCCCCAGAAACATCCCCAACGCAATGGACCCTGTCCCCAGCCCCGCCACCAGAGCCGTAGCCTGAAAGTTTAACTGCAGATACGCCGCAGACCAGAAGGTCAGACAGAACTCCGCCCCTGCGCCCATAAACATCCCGAGGCAATACACCCAGAAACGGGGCACTTTGCAAATGGCGACTGTATAACGGATCACATCCGCTATCAACATCTGTTTTTTAGATTCAGGATACGCCTGGACAGACCGGGGTTTAAGCCAGTAAAAGAGAGAGGTCGCCAGCGTCATCCCCCCTGCCACCGCCAGAACGATCCGCCAGGAAACCCCCAATGTGAGCAGCCCGCCGGTAACAAATACCGCCATAGCGATCCCGACGGACCAGAAACCGTGAGCGATATTGACGTAACGCTCCTGCTCCTGCGGGTGCAGCCCCTCCACAAAAGGCGTGGCAAGAGCTTCGCAGATCCCCTCCCCGCATCCGGCAAGGAACAAGGCGGGCAAAAGCCAGCAATATTGAGGAGCAAAAGCACAGAGGACGATCCCCAGACCGGCAAGCACCACACTGATCCCCATGGTGCGGCGCATCCCGATCCGTCCGGCAATGGCACTGCTGCCAAGCAGCGAAAGAACCAGTGCCGCACTGCGGAGAACATGGAGGCCGCCCCCCGCCGCCATGCCGCCCTTATCCAGAGGGAACTGCAAATCCTGCGCCATGGCCACGATCACCAGCGGAACCGAAAGGGAACAAAGCGCATACACAATAAAGGTACAGTACCCGGCATAATCATAATAGCCGAGTTTCAATTTTAAACTGGACATTTTCTCTCTCCCGTCAGTTTCAAAAAATCAATTCTATTGAATATAGCACATTTTCAGCAAAAAACAAACACCGCACACAAAAATCCCATAAAAACACACCTGCTGAAAAATTCTTTTAAAAATTACTTGATTTTTAAAAACAACGGATATATTTTAAAATAAAAGAAATTGAGAAAAATTGTAATCTATTGATATCTATTATGATACATCACTATTGATTACAAAATAGATATCGGATGAAGATGATGATATAAAGATGATTATATTAAGATATCATATCAGAAAGATTGTAACATCATGATTACCGATATAGGATGATATGTGAATGATGATAGACCGATGATTGGATAAAGATATCATATCAGAAAGATTGTAATATCAAGATTGCCGATAGAGGATACCCCAAAAAAGAAAAGGAGAGAAATATGGGTCCGATTATTTTTTTAATTGTGTTGTGTTTTATTTGTCCGATCCTGTGTCCGCTGTGGATCTTTTTTATAGTGCTCATCATGATCGGAGGAAAAAAAAGGTAAAATGGTCCCGCAGGAACTCATCTCTGAATACAGGGAAGTTTTTATGGAAAGGCTGTGTACTAAACAATGACTGATTTTTCTATATAGCAATTTATTTGCTGTGCACTTGGTCTCTGCGAGGCTGGGTTCAGCGCACTTCGTACGCTGAACCGTAAGGCCCCGGAAAAAATCGCAAGCTGATTGCTTGC
>JAFTIA010000052.1 GCA_017457105.1 Lentisphaeria bacterium
ATTATAAATCAACTGTACCGGGAGTTTCAATTCCGGAGAAAAATTCGCCGTATCCAACAGCCGGGAAATCGAATAAGCATTTTCCGCAAGCGAGGCTTTGCCCGCACTCATGGGTTTGGAAAGAAACTGCACCGGCCCGGCGTAAGCCGCCAACATCCACAAGGTACAACAGAGAAACAGACTTTTCTTCATGTTTTTCTCCTTTTAAGGGATCGTTGTTTGAGAAACTATGTGTAAGTATAGCAAAGAAAATGGCAGAAAGCAAAAAATTTTTGAAAAAAATTCAACTTTTCCAGAGTTTACAGATTAGAGAAAAAAATCCATCGGGACTTTGCTCTCTGCAAAAGATGTGCTATAGTATCAGTGAGTCATTGCAGAAGCTGTATAAATAAGGTTTAACAATCATGGAGGAATCCCGAACATCCGGGCACAGCAGTGTCCGGAGTGTGATTTTTTTTCTGCTGAAGATCCTTTTGGCAGGCTCCATTGTTTATGTGCTTGTTTCACGCCAGAAAGAAGCCGTCATGGAGTGTCTCCGGAATTTTGATTACCGGTATCTTCTGCCCGCCGTACTGCTGTATTTTTTCCACATGGTCGTTTGCGGTCTGCGCTGGCGGGTACTTGCCGGTGTGCTGGGGGTGAATCTTTCCCGCATGGAGGCGGTGAGTCTTTCCATGCAGGGATACTTTTTCTCCCTTGTTATGCCCAGTGCCATCGGCGGTGATCTGGTGAAGATCGGTGTTTTGAGTGCCCGGGCAAAGCCGGGGACCAAGATCGAGGGCGCATTTTCCATTTTGATGGACCGGATCGTGGGGATGATCGGCATGTTTCTTCTCCTGCTGGCGGTAACGGCTCCCGCTATTCCTATTCTGATGAAAACCCAAATCCCCGGATTGCCCCTGACAACAGGGATGAAATATTGCGGTATCGCTTTCATCTATGGTTGTACCCTTGCCGGACTGGGGGCATCTGTGGCGATTTTCTTTCACCGCTTTTTCCGGAAACTGCCGGTTTTCGGCTGGCTGATGGACCGGGCTGACAACGTGACTCACGGGCTCGTTTCCCGGGTGACGGATGCCGCCGATGTTTACGCCAAACAGCCGAAAATACTGATTTGGTGCATCGTTGTCAGCATTGTTCTTGTGCATATTCTGGTTGCCGGACTTTTCTGGATCCTTGTGGCCGGGTGCGGCGCAGACGGTGCCACGGCATTGAGCATTCTTGCCGCTGTGACCATTGGCAACCTGATCGGGATGATCCCGATTTTTCCTGCCGGTGTGGGCGGACGGGATCTGGTGGTGATCACCATTCTGGTGGCTGGCGGCATGTTGTCTGCGGATGCCAAGACCGCCCAGCTGCTTTCCACGGCTCTGATGATTTGCTGCAACCTTGCCGCCGGGATCTTTTTCCTGATCGATCCGGGGAGAAAGAAGGTGGATCATGCCGGATAAAACATGGATCCGTAATCGATTCCGTGAAAAATTGGAGCGGGGCGATTTTCTGGTGCTGGGGGAGGTGCAAATCCCCGGCCGGGAACTGGATAAAGATGTGGCGTGTGAAAAAATCGCCGCCTTTGAAAAAGCCGCCCGCAGTGTGGAAAATATGACCACATCTCTTGCCTTGACCGAGGGCGGTTCCAGTGCGGAATTTTACCGCTCCGCAGACTTTATTTCCGCTCTGGATCCGGAATACCGGGATACGCATCTCTTTTATTTAAGCGGGCGGAATTGTCCGGAGGATCTTGTTCCGGAATTGATGCAGAAAGCATCTGCCGGAGGGGCTTTGAACTGGGTCGCTGTCAGCGGCAATGCCGTTCCGGGTGAAAATGCCCGGAAGACCGCCGGTCGCCGCTTTATGGAAAGTACGGCGATTTTGCGGACGATCCGGAAGTTTGACCGTTCTTTTTTTGCCGGGTGTACCGCCAATCCTTTCCAATATTCTGCGGATTCTCTGTTTGCCCAGCAGGTCAAATGGATGCGGAAGATCCGGTGCGGTGCCCAGTTTGTGGTGGCACAGAGTAACTGGGATATGCTGAAACTTCAAGCCATGCGCTGGTATTTGAACGGCCGGGGATATTTTATCCCTTCCGTGGCACGGTTGATGTTCCTGACGCCGGAACGGGTGGAGCGGATCCTGGACGGGCGTTTCCCGGGGATCGTGATTTCTCCGGATTTCCGGGCGATTTTGAATAAGGAATTGCGGTTTTCCCGTTCTCAATTTGAGTCTGCCCAGTGGCGGCGCATCGAATTACAGGCCGCCGGATGCCGTCTTCTGGGGTACAGCGGGGTACAGCTTGCCGGGCTGGACCGGCCGGAGCAGTTGAGTCTTGCGGCCTCCCGGATCGCCGGGGCTTTGCGGGAATTTCCTGTTTTTGACGGCTGGCTGGAAGCGTATAATTCTTATCAGGCACGGGCGGAAATGGCGCCTTTTTCCGGCAGTTTCTATTTGTATGACCGGGGGTTGAACCGCACGGAACCGGCGCGTTATCCGGCAGAAATGCGTCAGCCGGATCCGGTAAAAACTACATTCGGGGAACGGTTCCGGTCGGATGTTTCCCGGTTTTTCTTTCCCCATGCGGACCGTCAGCCTGCGGTATCCCGGCAGTTTTTGAAAAAGGTCATTGCCGACTGTGCGGGCCGCTGCCCCGGATGCACGCTGCCCCGGACCATGTTTGTTTGTGCCAGACACTGTCCGAAACATTTGAATGGGGTTTGCGGAGGTATTCGCCCCGATGGAACTTGCGAAATTGCCGGTGTGGGCGAATGCGTTCACCGGAAAATCATGCGCCTTGCCCGTGTTTTCGGGGAAGAGGGCAAACTGGAAGACAGTCTGCCGTAAAAAGGTGCATCAGTCCTCTGTCAGAAAACGGGTGTCCAGCAAATAGTCTGTTTCCACTTTTCCGAGAGAATAGAGCAGTTGGGAACGGATGTGCGGAATGCGCTCCGCCATGGTTTCCAGCATTTCCCGGAAGTAGATCCGGTCGCCGTCGGCAAGTTCATTGTGGTACATACATTTCCCCGCATCCGGGTAAGGCCCCAGTTCGGAAGCGGCTTCTCTGATGAGTGATTCCTCCGCCAGAGCCATGGGGCGGATGATCCGGAGTGATGGAACAGATTTGCTCCGGACATTGGGCCCCATAGTGGTCAGCCCCTGACCCCGGGCGGCACTCATCAAAAACGAGATCAGAAGATCATCCAGATGATGCCCCAGTGCCAGTTTATTGCATTGCAGTTCCTGCGCCAGATTTGCCAGTTTTCCACGGCGGATGCGGGAACATAGAACACAGGGAGCATTGGTTTTCTCCGGATCCAGTGCCGCCGCCACATCGGTTTTGAGAATATGCAGATCCCAGTGCTGTTCCTCCGCATATTTCTGCAGGAGTTCCAACCCGAACCCGGGAAAACCGGGGTCAAAAACCGCCGGAAAAAGTTCAAAACGGATCGGCGCCCTTTTCTGCATGGCATACAATACATGCAGAAGGGTGATGCTGTCTTTGCCGCCGGAAAGACCCACAAGGATCCGGTCCCCGTCTGCAATCATCCGGAACCGGCCTACGGCCTGTCCCGCCAGACGGCAGAGCTTGTGAAATGCCGGAGTGTTTTCTTTTTTCATCGTTCCGGAAATTTGCCGATGAGCGCGTTGCGGGCGATGTTTTTTACATCTTCCGGGAAGTCCGAGCGGATGATCCAGCGGAGGAATCCGGGATCGTGTTCGGCAATATCCCGCAGGGTGCGGCCGGCATTTTTGCCGAAATTGACGATGACTTCGCCGTCCCGCCACTTGAATCTGCGCTGACGGTCCACCGCATCCGGATCGGTCATATTGCTGAATGCCGCCAGTTCTGCCACGTTCCGGGGGAGGTCGGCATGTTTTGCCATCTGTCCCAGAAGGACTTGCCATGTGGCATCGGTATCGGCATCGGCACTGTGGGCGTCTTCCAGTTTTTTGCCGCAGAAAAATTCGTAGGCGGCAGAAAGCGTGCGGGGGTAGAGTTTGCAGAAAATATTGTAAACATCAATGATTTTCCGGTCCGCCATGGAGAAGGGCACTCCGGCACGGCGGAATTCATTTTCCAGCATGGGAACGTCAAAATTGATCAGGTTATACCCTGCCAGATCACAGTCTTCCAGATATTCCGCCAGCTTGGGGGCGATCTCCGAAAAAGGCGGACAAGCTGCCACATCTGCATCTGAAATGCCGTGAACGGCAGTGGCGGAAGGCGGGATGGGCATTTCCGGATTGATCCTCCGCACATTGGAGCGGCTGGTGCCGTCCGGGAAGATTTTCAGAACGGCGATTTCCACAATGCGGTCATGTTCCGCATTGACTCCGGTGCTTTCGATGTCAAAAACCGCCAGCGGGCGGGAAAGTTGAAGGTCCATAAAAATATCTCCTGAAAAAAATAGTTTTGAACAATATACTCCGTCAACTGTTTCCGGTCAAGTTACCGCCTGAAAACTTTTCCGATTCCGCAGGAAAGAGAGAATTTTCATTTACAGTATGGATTTTATTTGGTTTTTTACAAAGTTGCGGTATATTATATAAAGAATAGTAAACTTTAATTTCCCGGAAGGAGAACTGATATGAAAACTTTTGAACAGCTTTATGCCGAATTGCTGCAGAAAAGCATCGCCAATGATCCGGATTCCGGCACGGTGAAGGAACTGCAGAAGGGCATCCATTTTATCGGAAAGAAAGTTGTGGAAGAAGCCGCCGAAGTCTGGATGGCTTCCGAACACGAAGACCGTGAACGGGCCGCTGAAGAAATTTCCCAGCTGCTTTATCACCTTCAGGTGATGATGATCGCCAAGAAACTCACGCTGGAAGACGTGTACCGTTATCTTTAAACAATTCAAATCTTCAGGCAAAAAAATGTTGCAAATCGCTGTCCCCAATAAGGGTGCGCTTTCCGAGCGCGCCGTTTCCCTGCTTACAGAAGCTGGTTACCGCTGTGCCCGCTCCGGGCGGGAACTGATCGTGAAAGATCAGGAAAATGATGTGAATTTTATTTTTCTGCGCCCCCGTGATATTGCCGTGTATGTGGGCAAGGGCGTGCTGGATGCCGGGATCACCGGCAGAGACCTTACCACAGACAGCAATGCGCCTGTGGTGGAGATCATGCCGCTGGAATTCGGCCGTTCCAGATTCTGTTTTGCCGCTCCCGCCGATTCCGGGATGACGGTGCAGGATCTTGAAGGGAAACGCATTGCCACAAGTTATCCGGAGCTTCTCCGCAAAAATCTGGAAAAGATGGGGATCTCTGCCGAGATCGTCAAACTGGATGGAGCTGTGGAAATTTCCGTGAAACTGGGGGTGGCGGATGCCATTGCCGATGTGGTGGAGTCCGGGCGCACTCTGGTGGAGGCGGGGCTCGCTATCATCGGGGAACCCATGCTGAAATCCGAAGCTGTTCTGGTGGCCCGTTCCAAAGAGATCGCTTCTTCTCCGGACGTGCGTATTCTGATGGGCCGTATCAAAGGGATCCTGCTGGCAGATACGTATGCCATGATCGAATATGATATTCCCCGTGCCCAGCTGGCGGCGGTTTGCGCCATCACGCCGGGGATCGAATCTCCCACGGTGGCACCTTTGAGCAATCCGGACTGGGTGGCGGTGAAATCCATGATCCGCCGTCAGGACAGCAACCGGATCATGGATGAATTGTATGCGGTGGGTGCCCGGGGGATCATTGTTACCGAGATCCGCTCCTGCCGGATCTGACCGAGTTGAAAAGGGATCTGGCGAAAATGAGCCGTATTTTAGATTGTGCCCGGCATGTATTCGATGTGGAGATCGAGGGGCTTCAACAGTTGCGTAACGGGCTGGATGAGTCTTTTGAAACGGTAGCCGGTATTTGTTTGGAAACGGTAGCTTCCGGCGGGAAACTGATCCTGACCGGGATCGGCAAAAGTGGTTATATTGCCAAAAAGATCGGTGCCACATTGTCCAGCGTGGGGTCGCCGGCGGTTTTCCTGCACCCTGTGGAAGCTCTGCACGGCGATTTGGGGATCATGCAGAAGCATGATTTGATGCTGGCAGTAAGTTACAGCGGTGAAACCGAGGAACTTACCGGCGTGATCGTTCCTGCCAAACGGCTGGGTGTCAAAGTTGTCGCCATTACCGGAAACGGCCAGTCCAGTCTGGCAAAGATGTGTGATTACACTTTACCCATGCCCATTCCCCGGGAGGCGTGTCCCTTTAATCTTGCTCCGACCACCAGTACCACGGCTTTGTTGGCTCTGGGGGATGCTCTGGCAATGGTTCTTCTTCAGGAACAGGGGTTTACCAAAGAAAATTACGGCAGGCTCCATCCGGGCGGTGCCATTGGCCGGGCCGTGACCATGCGGGCGGTGGATGTCATGCGCGGCGGGGATCGTTCTGCTGTGGTAAGCCCGGATATGTCGGTGGAAGATGTTCTGCTGGCGATGACCGAGGCCCGTTGCGGAGCGGCGATCGTGGCGGATCAGGATCGCCGTCTGCTGGGTATTTTTACCGACGGGGATTTCCGCAGATGGGCAAAGCGGGATATCGGCGTTCTTTCCCGCTGCATCGGGGAAGTGATGACGAAGAATCCGGCTTTTGTGCATACCCAGGATCTGGCGGTGGAAGTTTTGAAGGTTGTGGAGGACCGCCATATCAATGGCGTGATCGTTCTGAATGAGGAGGATCGGGTGGCAGGGTTGATCGATGTTCAGGACCTGCCCGGGTTGAAACTGATGTAAGGAAGGCGTGTATGCGGAAGATACTGCTGACGTGTGTATGGATGCTGTGCGGACTGTTGTTCAGTCCCTTGTTTGCCGGAGATGCAGAATCTGCGGCACTGGCGGTCAAAGCTGCGGAACAGGCAAAGAATGGTGACTGGCGGGATGCTGCCAAAACCTATGAAGAAGCAGAATTTGAGGCGGCAGATCCGCAGTTGCGGCTGAATTCACTCTCCGGTGCCGCTGAAGCGTGGCGCAATGCCGGAATGCTTTACAAGGAATACGAAGCCATTGAAAAAATTCTGACCTTGTATCCCGGCCGGTGTGATTTTGAAGCATTGACCGCCCGGGAGTATGCCATTGCCCACGCTTTTGCCGATGGACACCGCGACCCGGCATTCTGGCATTTGCGGTTTATTCCGTGGCTGACAGACAAGGACAGAACTGCCGAGATCGGAGAACAGGCGTTGAAGCATGCTCCTTTTGCCAAAGAGGCCGCCGGAATGCGGCTGAAACTGGCGTTGCTGTACGATAAAGAAGGGAAGTTGGAGGAGTCCATTCAGCACTTGCGTTCTCTGGTGAAGGATCATCCGGAATCCACGCAGCATAAATACGGTTTGCTGGGATTGGGGGAGATGCTTTTTTTCCGTTCCCGCCGGGGAGATGGTGACGGGCGGTTGAACCGGGAGGCTGTGGCTGTTTTTGAAGAGTTCCGGAAGCAGTATCCGGATGCCACGGAAATCCCCTATGTGGAGCGTTGTATTCTGCAGGGAAAAGACATTCAGTCCGAGCGGATGCTGGGGATCGCCCGGTATTATAACCGTACCGGCCGGAAACAGGCGGCACAGCAGTATTTGAATATGGTGCTGAAAGAGTTCCCGGATTCCAAATCGGCCGCTGAATCCGAGTCGCTTCTGGTGAAGATCGACAAAGAATACACTCCGGGGGATTTTCTGCCGGAAGTCAAATCCCGGGAGTTGACCAGTCCCCGGCGTGCGATCCCGGAGGAGGAACAGCCGTTGCTGATCGCTCCGGAGAACAGCGGGGGGAAATATCTTCTGCCGGTTTATGATGTGATGGGGAGCAAAAAGAAGGAAGCAGCCAAATGAAGCGGATTTTTGTTTTTGTAATGGCGGCCGCAGCTCTGCTGATGACCGGCGGCTGCGGATACCGTGTGGGAACCATGGGGCATCCCCAAATCAAAACCATTGCCATTGCAGCGGTGAAAAACGATACAACGATCTATAATCTTTCGGCGATCATGCGCAATATGCTGGTGGAACAATTTATGCTGGATGGCACGCTGAAAGTCGTTGCCGAAAATAAGGCAGACTGCATTCTTTTTGCCCGCATTGTGGAATCATCCACGTCGGAAGTTACTGAAAGCAGTTCTTCCAGTGACCGCACATTTGAACCGGAAGAGTGGCAGATCGATATTAAAGCAGAATATGCTGTCATCATTCCCGGGCAGAAAACGCCGCTGATCCCTCTGCGGAGTGTTTCCGGCTCCGCCAAATATCAGGCTCCGGGAGATATGGATTCTGCCATGCGCCGCGGGGCTGCGCAGGCTTGCCGCAAGGCTGCCGTGGAAATGGTGGAATTCACCGCAGAAGCGTGGTAAGAGGACTGCTGGAAAAGGATCGGCAGGTCGTGCATGAAGCTCAGTGCAGTCAAAGTAAGCCAATTATTTTTTATTATTTCTTTTGCCGGGGCAATCGCTGTCGGTACGATGCTCCTGCGTATTCCATTTTGTCTGCCCGGAGAATCGGCATTGTCCTGGGTGGATGCGGCGTTTACCGCCACCAGTGCGGTGTGTGTCACCGGATTGCTTACGGTCCAGATTTGTGATCTCTCATGGCTGGGGCAGCTGATCGTTCTGCTGTTGATCCAGTTGGGGGGCTTGGGCGTGATGGCTCTTACGGCATCCATTCTGGTGATGCTGGGGGGGCATTTGAGTTACGGGGGGACATTGATCATGTCCACAGTAACGGACCGTTTTTCCATGCAGGGATTGGAAAATCTGTTCCGGCTCGTGCTGAAATATACGGTGATTTGTGAGGGTGCCGGGTTTATGATCCTTTTTCCGCTGTTCTGGCTGGCGGATGGATTTGTATGGTATCAGGCGTTGTGGCACGCATTGTTTCATGCGGTATCCGCTTTCTGCAATGCCGGGATCAGTTCCCTGCCTTCCGGGATGATGGGGGTTTCCGGCTGTACCAAACTTGCTGTGGCTCTGCTTTTTATCTGCGGCGGTCTGGGGGTGTATGTGGTGTACGATATTCTGGTTGCCAGACGCAAACACCTGCAGCTGCACGCTCAAACAAGATTGATCCTCTCCTGGACGGCGGCGCTGCTGGTCGGCGGGACGGTGCTTTTGTGGGGGATCCAGCGGTTTTTCGGGACACCTCTGGGTTGGGTGGATGCGTTTTTTCAATCCGCCGCCTGCCGGACCGCCGGGTTCAACTCGGTATCGCTGGATGCGCTGAATGCCAGCAGTATTCTGGTGATGGTATGTTTGATGCTTATCGGGGCGGCTCCCGGCTCCACGGGGGGAGGAATGAAGCTGACCACAGTAGCGTTGGTGGTTGCCGGGTTGTACAGCACCTTTAAGGGGGCGGACCGGGTGATCCTTTACAAGCGGATGATCCCGCCGGAAAATGTGTTGAAAGCCTTTGTCCTGCTGGTGACCTATATTTTTCTGGTGGCAGGGGGGACGATTTTATTGTGTATGCTGACACCCTGTGATTTGGGGTGGGCTCTTTTTGAATCTGCCTCGGCATTGGGGACCGTGGGGTTGTCGCTGGAAAATCCGGTGCCGTTGACGGCAGTGGGAAAATGTTTGCTGATCGGTTTTATGTTTCTGGGCCGGGTGGGGATCTTTACCTTTTTCCTGTTTCTGCTGGGGCGTGAACGCCGGAGCAGGTTGACTTACCCGGAAGAACGGATCATTATGAATTAGGAGGTTTTTTCTGTATGAGCGGAAACTATTTTGCAGTATTCGGACTGGGGGTATTCGGGACACGGCTTGCGGTGGAATTGAGCCGTGCCGGAAATCACGTGACGGTGGTGGATCTGGACCGGGACCGGATCAATGATATCCGGGACAAAGTCACCGAAGCGGTGATCGGCGATATCAGCAGTGAAGAAGTCATCCGGGAGATGAATGTCAAAAAATTCTCTGCGGTGATCCTTGCTATGAGTTCTCATTTTGAAGCTGAATTGCTGGCATTGACCTTTCTGAAACAGGAAGGCGCGCGGAAAGTTTATGCCAAAGCCGGGAGTGCCATCCAACAGCAGATTTTGTACCGGCTGGGGGCGGATGAGATCATCCAGCCGGAACAGGCGGCGGCAGAGCGTTTGAGCCGGCGGCTGACGCTGGATAACATTTCTGAATTTGTGGAATTCAAAGGGTCGGCTATTGCCGAGGTGATCGTGCCGCCGGATATGGTGGGCAAGAGTCTGCGGCAGCTGGATCTGCGGAATCGGGGGAACATCAACGTTCTTTTGATCCAGAAACCCGGCGAGGAAACGGAAAATATCTGGGATCCGGATACGGAACTGGAAACCGGTGATATGCTGACTGTATTCGGCAGTAAGCGGGCAATATTGGAAATTTTTCATTTACAAAAATAAAGGAAATAAGTAATGGCGGATTGTATTTTTTGTAAGATCGCCGGGGGCGCGATTCCGGCAGTAAAGATTTATGAAGATGAATTGGTTTTTGCCTTTCTGGATATCGGCCCCATCAATCCCGGACATGTGCTGGTGATCCCCCGGGAACATCACGAAAGTGCTTCCACGATCCCGGAGACCACGGCGGGACGGATGTTCCGTGTGGGTGCCCGGATCGGGATCGCTCTCAAGCGGCTGGATGCCTATGATGCGTACAATCTGCACCTTGCAGACGGGACGGCGGCAGGGCAGGTGGTGATGCACGCCCATTTGCATGTGATCCCCCGTGGCGTGAACGATCAGTTCCACTGGAACTGGCGGCAGATCGCCTATGCGGATGATGCGGCAAAAACGGCCATGGCAGAAGAAATTCAGAAACATTTGCACTTGGATTGACAGGACGATGGAAACAAACAACGAAACATTGCGCCGGGAGTTGATGGGCCGCTGCCGCCAGATGGTGGTGAAGGCGGGGACCCGGCTTCTGACCGATCCCGCCCGGATCGGGGAATTGGTGGACGGCATTGCCGCCATCCGGAAAAAAGGGATCCGTGTTCTGCTGGTATCCTCCGGTGCAGTGGGGATGGGTATGGCACAGCTGGGGCTGAAAAAACGCCCCCGGGAACTGGCGAAAGTACAGGCTCTGGCGGCCATCGGGCAGTGCCGGTTGATGGCGATCTATCAGGAAGCCTGTGCCAGGCGCGGATTTCATACGGCACAGCTGCTTCTGACGGCGGCGGATCTGCGTTCCCGCAAGCGGTATTTGAATGTGATGAACTGTATCAATGCCCTCTGGGAAGATGATGTGTTGCCCATTGTGAACGAAAATGACCCTGTTTCCATTGACGAATTGAAGTTTGGGGACAACGATTTTCTGGCTGGGCTTCTTGCTACGCTGACGGGTTCCGATCTGGCGGTGATTTTGACCACGGAATCCGGGTTGCGTGAGCGGGATGAATCCGGTAAACTGGGTGCCCGCATCCCGGTGGTGCGGAAATTTGATGCCACACTGCGTGCCATGGCTGGCGGGACGGACAATGCGGAAATGTCCATCGGCGGTATGGCTTCCAAATTGAAAGCCGCCGAACTGGTCACGGCTTCCGGGGATTATCTGCTGGTGGCAGACGGCAGGGAAGAAAATATCCTGATGAAGATTTTGAACGGGGATGATGTGGGGACTCTTTTTGTTCCCCGTACCGGTCACATGGCCGGGCACAAGCGTTTTATCCGGTTTTTTGCCAAATCCGCCGGGACCTTGACGGTGGATGCCGGTGCTGCCAAAGCCCTTTGCGGCAAGGGCGGCAGTCTGCTGCCCGCCGGGGTGACGGATGTTGCCGGGTCTTTCAGCCGCGGCGACACGGTGGATGTGGTTTCCCCGGAGGGCAAAGTGATCGCCCGGGGACTGGTGAATTACAGTGCGGCGAATTGTCTGCGTTTGCGGGGATTCCATTCGGCGGAACTTGCCCGGGAACTGGGGCATACGGGGGATGAGGAGATCATCCACCGGGATAACCTGACATTGCTCTGAAGAGGTGCGGCAATGAAGCAGATGCAGGAAGAGATCTATCCTGTGGCATTGACCATTGCCGGAAGTGACTCCGGCGGCGGTGCCGGGATCCAGGCTGATTTGCGGACATTCAATGCGTTTGGTGTTTATGGATGTTCTGTGATCACAGCGGTAACGGCACAGAATCCGGACGGCGTCCGGCGGGTGGATATGATCTCCGCCGATGGTGTGCGTGCCCAGCTGGAGGCAGTCCTTCCACGGTTGGCGGTGCGTGCCGTCAAGATCGGGATGCTGGGAACGGCGGAAAATGTCCATGCCGTCGCGGAAGTGTTGAAAAATACCCGTATCCCGGTGGTGCTGGATCCGGTTCTGGTTTCCACCAGCGGCAGTAAACTGATGAAGGGGGACGGTGTCAAAGTCCTGATGGAAGAACTGCTTCCCCGGGCGGATTGGGTCACGCCGAATATTCCGGAAGCACAGGTTCTGCTGGGGCGGACTCTTCAGGGGGAAGAGGCTTACGCCGGAGCTGCCCGTGAAATTGCCAAACGCTGGAATTGTATTTGCGTCCTGAAGACAGGCCATGCGGAAGATATGGCGGAAGCCGGAGATTTTGCGGCTCTGGCAGACGGCAGAGTTTTTGTGGTGACGACGCCCCGTCTGCCGGACTTGGGGAAGGCCGGACACGGGACCGGCTGTACATTCAGTTCTGCCATTGCGGCGATCCTTGCCCAGAAACAGGGCTGGAAAACCACATTGGTACAGGCAAAGAGTTTTGTTTTCGGTTCTCTGGCGGAAGTGGCTGTGATCGGCAAAAATCTGCAGGCCATGTACCCCCCGGTGGAAGATTACGATGATCTGGTGAGCATTACGGAGTACGCATGAGCTGGCGGATTGCTATGATGTGTGGAGTTTGCGGAGCATTGATTTTTCTGCTCTGCGGATTCAACGCATCTGTGCGGCCGGTTATGGTGGAGGGGCGCCGTTGTGTCAATCTTGCAGATGCGGCGAAGGCGAATGGGTGGAAGCTGGAATATGCTCCGGACGGACGGAGCGTGACCGTAAGTGGTGTTCGCTTTGCCGTCCGGCTGATCCATGACAGTGCGGCGGCGTATTGGAGTGATGTCCGTCTGGCTTTGCTGGGCAAGGCTGTGCGTTTGCCGGATGGAAACTGGGTTGTCGGGAAAGAGGATTTGCAGCGTACCCTGAAGCCGGTTCTTGCTCCTGCGCCTCTGCCTCCCACGCCGGTGCGGCGGGTGGTGATCGATGCCGGACACGGCGGTCATGATCCCGGCGCAGTGCGGTCGGGAGTCCTGGAAAAATCGGTGAATATGAGCCTTGCGGAACGGCTTGTCCCTTTGCTGGAAAAGCAGGGCTTGAAGGTCGTATTGACCCGTTCCGGAGATCAATTTGTGCCGCTGGAAGAGCGTGCGGACAGGGTGCGGCTGGAAAACGGGGATATTTTTCTCTCCATCCACCAGAATGCTGCCGAGAATCCCGATGCCTCCGGGACAGAGATTTTTTTTGCGCCGGGGAGTCGTTTTGAGGCGGCTTCAATGCACCTTGCCATGGCGATCCAATTCAGTATCATGAAATGTTCCGGCGGTTTGCAGACGCCGCAGGACCGGGGGATCAAACGGGCGGGTTTCCGGGTGATCCGGCAAGCGGATTGTCCGGCGGTTTTGCTGGAATGCGGTTTCCTTTCCAATACAGAGGACCGGATGAAATTGATGAAAGAGGAATATTTGAATACTTTTGCAGAGGCCGTAGCCATAGGGATCTTGTGTTATCGCAGTCTGCTGTCCCCCCGCGAGGAGCAGGGGGGGAACAACACTCCGGAAGAAAGGGTGAATCACGATGCCAATTAAAAAGATCATTCCGGCTGTACTGTGCCTTGCGGCATTGATCCTGCCGGTGACGGTGGAATCTAAAAAGATCGTGACAAAGGGGCGTACCTATTTATCGCTGAATGAAGTGGGGATCCGGTATGGCATGCGGGATATGGGGACCTCCATTGCAGACCGGAAACGGCGGGTCACTTTCCGGAAAGACAAACGGCAGTTTACCATCAATGGGGTCAAATACATATTGAATTTTGCCCCGCTGGCCGGTGACGGAACCTTGTTTTTAAGTTCCATGGATGTTTACAAAGCGCTGGATCCGATCCTGCGGCCGTGGACAGTGCCTTCACATCCGGTACGGCATATTGTGATCGATCCCGGACACGGCGGCAAAGATGTGGGGGCACTCCGGGGGCGGTACCGGGAAAAGGATTTGACATTGAGCATTGCCAAGCGGGTGCGTTCCCGGCTGATTCGAGCCGGGTATCGGGTAACACTGACCCGGCATACGGATATTGCTCTGACCCTTTCCCAGCGGGCGGCTCTGGCAAAAGCATTGAAGGCGGATCTTTTTCTTTCCATCCATATCAATGCGGCGGAAAACAGTTCCGTCTGCGGCATTGAAACTTTTGCCATGACTCCTGCCGGGGCGCCGTCCAGCACCAATACCAAATTGGAGAAAACCTTTCACCCGGGCAACCGGTGCGATATCAACAATCTGGCACTTGCAAACATGATCCACCGGTACATGCTCGGGCGCACAGGCGGTACGGATCGTGGTGTGAAACGGGCGCGTTTTCAGGTTTTGCGGGAGATCACCATGCCGGGCGTGCTGATCGAATGCGGTTTTATTTCCAATCCGGCGGAAGTCCGGCGCATGGCAACTGCGGAATATCAGGAAAAACTGGCGAAAGGGATCGCTGACGGGGTGCATGCATACCGTCTTGCCATCCGTAACAACAAAGGAGTGTTAAAGAAATGAGTCCCATTCCGTATATGGAAGAGGTCAAGCGCAAACTGATCCATTTGAGTTCCCTGTGGATGCCGGTGGCGATACTGTTTGCGGATCGGCAGGTGATGGCGTGGATTTTTGGCGGATGTCTGGCTGGGAACATTGTTCTGGAGCGATTACGGGCAGACCGGGTGAAAGGGATCACGCCTGTTTATGACTTTTTCTTCGGGCGAATGCTCCGGGCGGAACCCCGGCCGGGGCAGTGGATCATCAGCGGAGGACCTTATGTGTTTGCGGCGGCCCTTTCTGTGACACTGCTTGCACCGCCTCCGGTGGCGGCGGCGTGTATGGCGATCATGCTGCTGGGGGATACGGCGGCGGCACTGATCGGTCGGAAATTCGGGAAACATCCGGTGGTGAACGGGAAATCACTGGAAGGTTGTATCGCTTTTTGTCTTGCGGGGTATGCCGGAGCCATGCTTTTTACGCAGGGAGAATATGCAGGGATTCTGATCATCAGCGTGTTCGGGGGGATGCTGGTGGAATTGTTTGAGAAAAATCTGCGTATTGATGATAATTTTTCCATTCCGGTAGTGGCTGCACTTTTGTGGCGGGTTCTGGCTGGAGTGTTGGGATGAAATTTTTTGTCCTGATTTTTGCGGTATGGACCTGTCAACTCCTTGCCGGAGCGGATGGAACTGTGCGGATCGCCGATACGCTGGGTGACGGTGTGTTCCGGGCGGCGGCACTCCAGCTGGCACTGGCAGGGAAAACGGTTGCCTGCACGCAGGAGCGGGTCACGCCGGAAAAAGCCTTTGCCGGGTTGCAGAAGGGGGACTATGATCTGGTGCTGGCTTACCGCTCTCTTGTACCGGAATCGCTTCAATCGCAATGCCGGGATTATGCTGTTGATGCTGTTATGCTTTCTGTCAATGCCGGAAATTCCCGGAGCAGTTTTACTTCCGGAGAGCTTGCAGAGGCATTTTCCGGCAAGCGCAGGAGTTGGGTGTCTTTCAACGGGGAAGATCGTCAGATCCACCTGATGCGGTTGGAGGACAATAGTTCTGCTGTAGAGATTTTCCGGAAGAAGGTCATGGGGAAACTTGCCTTTGCTCCGGCTTTTGAAAGAAAAAATACCGTTGAATTGCTTCATTTGGCTGTATTGAATAAAAATGCCCTTGTGTTATCCGTCCGCCCGGATGCGGAACTTTCCACCGGCTTGAAGGCGGTAACTGTTGACGGGGTGTATCCTTCGCTTGAAAATGTGAAAAAAGGCCGTTATCCTTTGAGTGAAAGGCGGGCTGTGCTGAACGGAAAACATCTTTCCCGGGAAGCGCAAATCCTTCTGGAGACCGTTTTTTCTGCGGATATGGGAGCAGTCATTGCTGATTGCGGGTTGATCCAGCCGTGAAAAAAGCATACTCCATCTTTCTCTTTTTTGCATTTATTCTGCTTCACGGGGCAGAGTTGACGATTCTTGCCGTGAGTGACAGTCATGCGGAGTGCTGGCGTTGGCGCAGTCTGGCGGATGCTGTGGGTAAATACCGGGAAACGGCAGGGGAGAACAATGTTCTTTTGCTGGATGCCGGAGATACCTTGCAGGGGAGTTGGTTTGGCACATGGCGCAGCGGAGCGATTTTGCTGGCGATATTGAATGAGCTCCGGGTGGATGCGTGGGTTCCCGGGAATCACGATTTTGAAGATACTCCAGAGCGTTTTCTGCAGTTCCGCGGTGCGCTGCTCGGAGGAGATTGGCAGACAAAACGCATCAAGCCCCGTACATGGCAAATGTTTGAAAGGGCCGGGCGCAAAATTGCGGTGATCGGTTTGGGGGAGTGGGGGATGCGCCGCCGGGTATTGCCGGATGCCGGAATGGAATTTAAAGATCCGGAAGCTGTTCTTGCCCGGGCTGTCCGGGAAGCAACGGACGCCGGAGCAGACTTGCAGATCCTTGTTCAGCACGATGGAGAATACGGTTCTTTCGGGACGCTGCACCGGCGGTTGAGAAAATTCCCCGAGATCCAGTTGGTGATAGGAGCGCATACCCATCAGGAGATTGCCGGGAAAAAGGTGGGCAGAGCGTGGTTTGTCCAGCCGGGGAGCCACGGGAAAAAGCTGGGCGTGATAAATGTGCAGTTCCGGGCAAAAGGGGAAGTGCCAGTTATCACCTCTTTTCTGGACACGATGCCTTTTCGGGGAGAATACCGTTTCCCGCAAAATATTTTCAGGGAATTGATGGCGGCGACCCGGGAGGGAAAGAGGGTTCTGGGAAATGTCCCGGGCGGTCTTGCACAACCGTCTGACCGGGATATGAGAAACGCTTTCGGGGACTTGGCGGAAACTGCGTTGCGGCAGGCAGCGGGGGCTCCGGTGGTGCTTTTCAGTATGTATAAGGGGGAGATCCGCAGTCCGGAAAAGGTGACAGCCGAAGGATTGTTCCGGGTTTATCCCTATGGGAGTTGGATCTGCAGTATTGCGTTGACCCCGCCGGAATTGGAAACTCTGCTCCGGGAGATGATCCGGTTACAGAAAAAACAGAAAGATCTGGCGATCCGTTTTGGCGGGGTGAAAATCTACCGGGACAAAAAAGGATTGCTGGAAAAAGCGGTTCTTCCCGCACCGGGAGCGGATGGCCGTATCCTTGTAGGAATGACGGATTTTGAATTGACCGGCTGTGCCGGAAAAGTGCCGTTTCTTCCATCGTTGATCCGTTCCGGAACTCCATACAGGAATACCGGGATCCCGTTGCGGGTTATTATGGAAAAAAATTTGCAATCCGGCAAAAAAGGTGTATCGTACAACAAATAATGGAGTTCTAAAAAATACAGGACCGATGATGGAAGAAAAAGTGGACTGTCCGGCAGAAAATGAACTGCCGTTGTTCAGCGGCGAAGACGCTGAAAATATTGTGGAAACTGTGCCGGAAAATCCGGCGATCCAACAGGTGGAAGTGCCGGATCCCGCCGTTGTTCCGGAGGAATCTCCGGCTGTTGAAATGACATCTGTACCGGAGATGCCGGTTGTTGAGGAGACACCCGTTCCTGTGCAGGAATTTGCGGTATCTTCTGCGTCCGGCAACGGAACGAAAATCCCTCCGGGAGTGGTTCCTTCTCCGGCTTTCGGCAGTTTTCTCCGCCGGGTACGGGAGGCAAACGGGATCTCGCTGGATGAACTTGCCCGGACGACCCGGATCAAACGGGGATATCTGGATGCCGTTGAACAGGAAAACTATAAAGAATTACCTGCTGTGGTGTATGCCCTGGCTTACATCAATACTCTTGCGGATTATTACGGGGTGGATGCCGAAGGAAAAGCTGTGTTGACTTCCGAGGTTCGCAAGCATTTGGAATATGAAGCTCCGGAAGAAAACAAGACAGTTGTCGGTTACGAGCCGTCAGAAGATAATCCGATCCTGTTGCGCCGGATCATGTTTGCCGGGGCTGGATTGATTGTTCTGCTGGCGGTGCTGATTACGCTGGCTGTATTGTATTTTACCAGCGGCGGCAGTTCCGGCGGGGATTCAGACCCGGTTCAGGGCGGAGCCCCTGCCGGATTGGATGAGGCGCAGCTGGTGGAAATGCAGCCGGCTCCTTCGTTGAAGACCCATGTTTTGCCGGTGCCGAAACGGTGAAAAATTTGTCAAAAAACGGAAATGATGCTATATTAAGAGTATGAAAAAGATCTTATTGATAAATGGGCCGAACCTCCAGTTACTCGGAGTTCGGGAGCCGTCGATCTACGGGAATGTGACATTGCCGCAGATCGTGGAGGATTTACGGAACAGGGCTTCTGCACAGGGGGTGGAGCTGGCGGATTTCCAGTCCAACTCCGAAGGGGCCATTGTGGATCGTATCGCAGCTGCGCTGACGGACGGCACGGAGGGGATCATCATCAACCCCGCCGCTTACACCCATACGAGTGTTGCCATCCGGGATGCATTGGCGGCGGTCAAAATTCCTGCCGTGGAAGTGCATTTGAGCAATGTGTCTTCCCGGGAAGAGTTCCGTAACAAAAGTTTGACAGCCCCGGTATGCCGGGGGGTGATTGCCGGTTTTGGTGCCCAGGGGTATCGTTTGGCTCTTCAGGCACTTCTTGAAAAATGGTGATCTCCGGCATTTTCCGGCTGATCCCGTAAACATGAGGTTGATAGAAATGAAGATCGATGAAATTAAAGACATTGTCAAATTGATGGCCGAATATGACCTGACTGAATTCAAGGTCGAGGCGGAAGAATGCAATCTGTGCATCCGCCGTTCAGTGGGTGCCGTTCCGGTGATACAGGCGGCGCCCGTGGCGGTTGCTCCTGTGGCACCCGTGGCGGCTGCCCCTGCGGCGGCTCCTGCGGCAGCTCCTGTTGCAGAAGCGGCTCCAGCCGGGATCGAAGTGCCTTCTCCGCTGGTGGGTACGTTTTACCGGGCTCCCTCTCCGGACAGTGCCCCCTTTGTGCAGGTGGGTGACCGGGTGACCCCGGATACGGTGATCGGTATCATTGAGGCCATGAAGGTGATGAACGAGATCAAGGCGGAAAAAGCCGGTGTGGTGAAGGCGATTCCGGTGGAAAACGGTCAGATCGTGGAATACGGTCAGCCGCTTCTGATTCTGGAATAATTGCGGGTGAATGATGTTTAATAAAGTTTTAGTCGCCAATCGCGGAGAAATCGCTCTGCGTATTATCCGTGCCTGCCGGGAATTGGGCATCAAAACCGTGCTGCCGTATTCCACTGCGGATGCGGACAGTATGCCGGTGCGTCTGGCGGACGAGGCGGTTTGTATCGGTCCGGGGCCTGCGGCATCCAGTTATCTTTTGATCGACCGTCTGCTTTCTGTGGCTGCTACCCGGGATGTGGATGCGGTACATCCGGGGTATGGGTTCCTGGCTGAAAATGCTTATTTTGCCGAAGCCTGCCGCAAGCACGGCATCGCTTTTATCGGGCCTACGCCGGAAGCGATGCGGGCGTTGGGGGACAAGGCCGTTGCCCGGGATACCATGAAAAAGGCCGGCGTACCGGTGACGCCCGGGACGGACGGTATTCTGGAAAGTGAAGAAGCGGCACTGAAAGCGGCTCATGCGTTGAAGTATCCTGTGATCATCAAGGCTGTTGCCGGTGGCGGCGGCCGGGGTATGCGTATTGCGCACAACGATGCCAGTTTGATCAAGGGCTATCACGAGGCCGCCAAGGAAGCGGAAGCGGCATTTGCCAACGGGGCATTGTATATGGAGAAATTCATCGTCAATCCCCGGCATATCGAGATCCAGATTCTTGCGGACCATTACGGGAATGTGATCCATCTGGGTGAGCGTGATTGCAGTATCCAGCGGCGGAACCAGAAACTGCTGGAAGAATCTCCTTCTCCGGCATTGAATCCGAAAGTCCGGGAAAAGATGGGGCTGGCGGCGGTAAAGGCGGCGAAGGCGGCCGGATACACCAATGCAGGGACCATTGAATTTCTTTATACCGGGAGCGGTGAATTTTACTTTATGGAAATGAACACCCGTATTCAGGTGGAGCATCCTGTTTCCGAGATGGTGACGGGGATCGACCTGGTGAAGGGGCAGATCCGTATTGCCGCCGGGGAACGGCTGAATATCCGCCAGAAGGATGTGCATTTCAGCGGTCATGCCATTGAATGCCGTATCAATGCGGAAGATCCGGAGCGGAATTTTGCGCCCAATCCCGGAAAGGTGTCGGCGTTTTATGCGCCGGGCGGTCCGGGGGTGCGTTTTGATTCCCATGTTTATGCCGGATATGCTATTCCGCCGTACTATGACAGTATGATCGGCAAATTGATCGTGCGCGGGGAGACCCGTCAGGAGGCACTGGATATTTGCCGCCGTGCGCTGGCCGAAATCAATATTGAGGGCGTAAAGACCACCGTGCCCTTTTTGAAGCTTCTTGTCCGGAACAAGACCTTTATGGAAGGTCTTTATGATACCGGGTTTGTGGAAGGGTTCCTTCAGGAACTTTCCGCCGGAAAAAACACTGAAACGGAGGAAAACAAATGAAAGAGATCAAGGAAGAAAAGAAGTCCGCTGTCGAAACCACCGCTTCTGCCGGGACGGTATTGGAAGTGACGGGTATGGGCGAAGTCAAAATCCACGAAAATGTGATCTCTTCTCTGGTTCGCAAAGCAGTGTTGAGTGTGGATGGTGTGTCGCGTTTGTCCGGCAGTCAGCTGGTGGACATCATTGCTGAAACGGTGGGCAGCCGCCGGATGCAGGATCGTGCGATCGCAGTGATCGTGGATGAAGCCGGACGCACTTCCATCGACATCAAGTTGAATCTGAAGTTCGGCTTCAAGATTCCGGAAGTTTCCACTGCTGTCCAGAAAGCGGTGATTTCCGAGGTGGAAAATACTACCGGCATGACCGTTGCCAAGGTCAATGTGATCGTGCAGGAATTGGAAACTGAAGAAGAACTGGAAGCTGCCGCAGATACTTCTGTTGCAGATATGGTTCTGCCTCCGCAGCATTGATCTTGAGATGCCTGATGCCGCCTGATGCTGTTGCGTTGCAGCATGGAATCAGGCGGTGTTGGCGTATTTAATTTTCTCAAAGGGGAACGACGATGGCAAAGTATTTTACCGATCTTTCCGCATGGCGTGAATTGTTGGCGGGGGATTTCAACCGGGGATATCTCTCCGGCGTGTTGCTGGTGTTGGCGGTTGTACTGGTGATGCTTGTACTCCGGCTTGTATTGAGTTTTCTTTTCCGGAACCGCCGTGTCCGTTCGATGGTGGTGCCTGCTGCTGACGGGGAAGTGATGATTTCCCGGAATGCGGTGGTTGCCGCTGTGGAATCCATGCTGGCTGATTTCCCTGCATTGATGGTCGATTCTCTGAAGATCTACCGGTGCAGACGGCAGTATTCCCTTTTGCTGCACTGCCGTTTTCAGGTGGATGGAACTGGCGCATTTCCGGATGTGGCGCAGAAGATGAAAGAGGCCGTCTTTACCGGGATGCGGGAGCGGTTCGGCGTGGAAAATTTGCGGAAGATCCGGATCGTTCTGACGGATCTGGAAGGCAAAGATCTTGCCAAAACGGAACCGGCAGTATCGGTTTCCATGCCTGTTTCCACCCCGGGGATGCCTTCGGATCAGCTCTGATCCGGAAAGCGGGTGATTTGTGTTGATCCTTGCTTCTGCATCCCCCCGCCGCCGGGAATTGCTGACCCGTTGCGGCATAACCTTCCGGGTACACGCAGTAGAAACGGAGGAGCTGAAAAATGGAGCTTCTCCGTTTGTTCTTTTGGCGGAAAATGCGGGTCGCAAAGCGAATGCCGCCGCAAAAGACTATCCGCTGGATACGGTGATCGGAGCGGATACCGGTATTGTATTTGAGGGGCAGCTTATCGGGAAACCGATAGATTCGGAGGATGCCAAAAGGATCCTCCGGATGCTTTCCGGGAGAACCCATGAAGTTTGTACCGCCGTGGCATTGCGGGGCGCAGTGCAGGATGATTTTTCTGTTTCCACCAAAGTAACATTCAAAGAACTCTCTGACGAAACCATTCAATCTTATCTGGATGCAGTACCGGTGCTGGACAAAGCCGGAGCATACGCATTGCAGGATCATGGGGAGATGATCATTGCCTCGGTGGAAGGGGATGCTGATAATGTGGTGGGGCTTCCCTGCCGGGAATTGTTGAAACATCTCCATCAGGAACATGCCTGCCGCACGCTTTTCTGGGAATTTGCCAAAATCACCACCATGGTGATTGGCGGCGGGTATGTGATCCTTGCCGCCATTGAGGCTGAATTTGTCCAGCGGCGCAAATGGATGAACAGTACGGAATTTCTGGATCTGACCGCTACGGCTCAAACGGTGCCGGGGGTGATCGCCTGCAATGGGGCGATCTATCTCGGGTACTGGATGCGCGGCTGGCGGGGGGCTCTGGCGGCATTGGCGGGAACTGCACTGCCGCCTGCGGTGGTGATCATGCTGATCGCCTCCGGCGTGGCGCAGCTTCCGCAGGAAGCCCCGTGGGTGCAGGGTATGTTCATGGGGGTCAACGGCTGTGTGGCAGGGTTGATTGCCGCAACCGCATGGCGTATGGGGAAGAAAGTTCTGAAAGGGATTTTTCCGCTGTTGATCGCACTTGCGGCTTTTACAGGAATGGTTTACTTCCGCTGGAATCCCGGATTTCTGATGCTTGGGGCGGTTCCATGCGGGATCATTTATGCGGTGTGGCAGATGCGGCATCAGGTGAAGAAAGGGGAGAAGCTATGAATTTACTGACGCTCTTTCTTCTCTTTGTGAAATACGGTTTTTTGAGTTTCGGCGGCGGATATGTGCTTGTCCCCATGCTGATGGCTGACCTGGTGGAACAGCGGCATTTGATGGCAGGGGAGGAGTTTGCCCGGCTTCTGGCAGTGGCGCAGATCACGCCGGGGCCCATCGGGATCAATACTGCGACCTATATCGGATTCCGGCATTGCGGCATTATGGGCGGATTGGTGGGGACGGCGGGGTTGCTGGTCCCGGCACTGGTGCTGGTGGTGGCGGCCATGTATTTTCTGCGGAAATATGAAAATACCCTGTGGCTCCGTGGGGCATTGCAGGGGTTGCGTCCGGCGGCATTCGGTCTGGTGGTATCTGCGGCGTGGATTTTTCTGGTACTGGCGGCAACATCCGGAACATGGGGGACGGCGGATTTCAGCATCCGCCTGCTGCCGGGGATCATGGCTGTGGCGGTATTGATTTTGCAGTTGCGGACGAAGATCCCTTTTTTGTGGCTGATGGTGATTTGCGGTATTCTGGGGGCATTTTTCTGCCGGTAACGGGATTGCTTTTTGCAGAAAGCGTGCTATTGTTTGCCCCGGAGCGGGACTGCTCCAAAAAAAGGGGTAAAAAAAGGGGGAGTAAAATGGGGAAAGTGACAGAATTGAAGGAAACGGAATTTACTTCTGCAGTATCTTCCGGTGTGGTATTGGTGGACTTCTGGGCACCGTGGTGCGGGCCCTGCCGGTCTTTTCTGGTCATATTGGACCAGTTGGCAGAGGCGTTGCCGGAAGTCAAAGTGTGTAAGGTC
Source organism: Lentisphaeria bacterium (assembly GCA_017457105.1). Lineage (GTDB taxonomy): Bacteria > Verrucomicrobiota > Lentisphaeria > Victivallales > Victivallaceae > UBA1776. Next base: position 23,699 of record JAFTIA010000052.1, read on the forward strand.
AATGTGGATGATTGCCCGGCTCTGGCGGCACAGTTTGAAGTGCAGACCGTGCCGACGCTGGTCGCTTTCAAGGACGGTCAGGCGGTTCGCCGCTGGGTTGGACTCCACCCCAAAGCAGTGCTGCTGGATGCACTGCAGAATGTGTGAAAAAAATGTACGAACTTGAAACAAGCCGGGTCATTTCCTGCGCCCACCGTCTGGTGGGGTATCAGGGGGAATGCTGTAATCTTCATGGGCACAATTACCGGATCACGGTGGTTTTGCGGGCGGAAGAACTGGACCGGATCGGAATCGCGTTTGACTTCAAAAAGTTGAAGGCGGCGACGGATTTGGCACTGGACGGGTACGATCACGCCTGTTTGAACGACTTGGAAGATTACCGGGATGTGAACCCCACCAGTGAAAACATGGCACGGGTATTGTACCGCAAACTTGCCGGGTCCATCAACGACGGCAATGTCCGGGTTTACGCCGTGAAAGTGGCGGAATCCGATTCCAGCTGTGCGACCTATTTTGAGCCATGATCCGGGTTTTTGAAACATTCAGCAGTCTTCAGGGGGAATCCTCTTTTGCCGGACAGCGGTGTTTTTTCATCCGTCTTTCCGGGTGCCGTCTGCGCTGTGCGTGGTGTGATACTTTGCCCGCACAGCCTCACGATTGCGGGAAAGAGTATTCTGTGGAGGCTCTTGTGGATATGGCGCTTGCCTCCGGGATCCCTGTGGTGGAAGTGACAGGCGGCGAACCTCTGGAACAGCCGGAATCGGTGAATCTTCTGCAAAAACTGTTGGATGCCGGACTGCAGGTCCTTCTGGAAACCAACGGGGCGGAAGATGCCTCCCGGGTACCGGAGGGGGTGGTGCGTATTTTTGACTACAAACTTCCTTCCAGCCGGATGGAAAGTTTGATGCTTCCTGCCAATTTCCGCAGTTTGCGGAAACTGGATGAAGTCAAATTTGTCATCGGCAGCCGGGAGGATTTTGACCGTGCCCGGGAAGTGGAAACATTGTACGCCATTCCGGAGCAGGTGAACAAGATTTTTTACAGCCCGGTATGGGGGGCGGTGACATTTGCAGAACTGGCGCAGTGGATCATGGAGAGCAAAGCTCCCGGCCGTATGCAGCTTCAGATGCATAAACTGATCTGGGGAGCCGACGCCACAGGAGTATAACATTATGGTATTGGGTATCATTACCGGGCTGATCGCGGCGTTGTTTCAGTCCGGGTCTTATGTTTTCAGCCGTCAGTTTCTGGCGAAGCATCATTCTTCATGGCAGTTGATCGTTTATTCCCAGCTTGCCATGGGGATTCTGGGCGGGATCACCATGATTTTTATGCCCATGGGGAATCTTTTTCAGGATCCGGTGCGGTTTCTTCTGACACTGTTTTTCTGGATCGCTGCCATGGTGACGGGGCAGTACGCTTTTTTCCGTTCTCTGAAAGAGATCGAAGCCTCCCGGCTGGCATCGCTTCTGGGGCTGAAGATTTTGATCCTTGCGGCAATATCGCTGATTTTTTTGAAGGGCCGCATCAGCGGGATGCAGACGCTGGCGATTTTTGTCAGTGCGGCGGCGGCTGTGGCGATGAATTGGAGCGGCGGCGGCAGGCTTTCTCTGAAAGGGTGCATCTGGCTTTTTGTTACGCTGGTTTTTTATTCACTGGCGGATCTGGCGGAAACCCGGATGGTGTGGATGGTGCAGTCGGGAAGTATGATCCGTGACGGGGTGATCATTGGTGGCGTCAGTTATTTTGCGTTGGGGGTGTGTACGCTTCCGGCACTCTGCCGCTGTCCCCGCAACTGGCGGCTTCTGCGCTCTGCCGTGCCCTTCGGGGTGGCGTGGTACTATGCCATGACGGCTCTTTATATGTGTTTCGGGCTTCTGGGGACGGTGTTCGGCAATGTGGTGCAGTCCAGCCGTGGGCTTTTTTCGGTGCTGATCGGGCTGGTGCTGGCGGAGCTGGGGGCGACCAGTATCGAGTCTAAAATTTCCAAAGCCGCCTGGGTGCGCCGCGGCATTGCCGCCTTGCTGATGATGCTGGCGATCTTCCTTTATTCCTACGGTTCCAAATGAAATACTTTGATATCCATGCACATGTTTTTCCGCAGGCCATTGCGGAAAAAGCGGTACTGTATCTGGAAGATTATTACCATTTCAAATGGGAAGGCAATGGATTGGCGGAGGATCTGCTCCGGCACATGGACCTTGCCGGAGTACAGCGGACGGTGATATTTTCTTCTGCCACCAAGCCGGAACAGGTGGAGGCGGTGAACAATTTCATTGCGGGTTTGTGCCGTATGTATCCGGAGCGTTTTACCGGATTCGGGACTTTGCACCGGGATTATGCCGGATACCGGGATGAATTGCGGCGGATGGATGAGCTGGGCCTGAAAGGGGTGAAATTTCATCCGGACTTTCAGAATTTTGATATTGACGATCCGGCGATGATGAAACTTTATGAAGCCATCGGGCCGGAACGGGTCATGCTGTTCCATACCGGGGACAAGACCGGCGAAAAATCTGCTCCGGAACGGTTGGCAAAAGTGTTGGATACATTCCCGGAACTGCGGATCATTGCCGCTCATTTTGGCGGGTATTCCATGTGGGAGCGGGCCATAAAAAGTCTGGTGGGGCGCAATGTCTGGCTGGATACATCCAGTGCCATTCCTTTTCTGGGGAGCGAAGCCGCTGCCCGGATCGTGAAAATGCACGGCGCGGACAGAATTTTATGGGGTAGTGATTATCCTGCCGTTCAGCCGGGGAGTGCCGCCGCGCATTTGCGGAGTCTTGGGCTGGCAGAAGCGGAGCTGGAAAAGATTTTTTACCGGAACGCTGAAACTCTGCTGGGCGTTCCTGTTTGAAAGAATGCTGAAATCTCCTGAAAATTGCGTTTGATTGATTGCATTTCCGCCATTTCCGGAGTATAGTTTACCGGGTTTATATGGAGGAGTGAAGATGCGGAAATGGTGTGTTTCTGAAGGTGTTCCGCTGAAAGCGGCGGAATGCAGTACTTTCTGTCCAGCCAACCGTCCTGCTGCAGCATTTCAGGAAAAGGATGGAGCCTATTCCATCCGGTTGGACGAAACTTGCGGGACTGCGGGGCGGTGGAATTTCTTTTATGATCTGCCGGAGGATTTGACCGCCTGTTTCTGCCGTCTCCGGCACAATGGCGGGAAAGAGGCCGTGGCAAAAGCTCTGCTGCCCTGTCGGATGAGCTGGCTGGATGCTGACGGGATCAATATTGAAACAAGTTATCTGGAAGCGGACGGGGCGGATCTTTTCTGCCGTGCCCTGCGCCGTCCTGCGGGGGCGGTTCGGCTGCTGCTTACTGCGGGCGTCCGGTATTGGGGGAAAGAGGTGACGTTCCGGGAGGTGGAGTGCCGCCCGGTCACGCTCCGGGACCGCAAGGTGCGGATCGTGGTTGCCAAAAATACTCCGGCACAGGGGGGAATGGCTACCTGCGAAGACAATCAGTCCCGGATGGAATCTGTATTTATCCAGTTGGAAAAAGCGGGGGAAACGCCGGATCTGGTGGTGTTTCCGGAAACCTTGCTGACCCGCTGGGTCCCGGATCTCGGGCCGGAAATGGGGACACAGCCCATTCCCGGGCCGCACACGGATTGGGCGGCAAAGTGGGCGAAGAAACTGAATACCAATGTGGTGATCTCTTTGCGGGAAAAGGCGGACGGTAAATTTTATAACAGTGCCGCTGTGATCGACCGTGCCGGGAAGGTGGTCGGGGTGTACCGCAAGACCCAGTTGACCGTTGGTGAATACGAAGGCGGTTATCACTGGGGGGATGATTTCCCGGTTTTTGATCTGGATTTCGGCAGGATCGGGGTTTTGATCTGCTGGGATATGTGGTTTCCGGAAGCAATCCGGACTTTGCGTTTGAAAGGGGCGGAAGTGATCGCCTACCCCATTGCCGCCACCAGCAGGAAACATTTTGACATTATGTGGAGAGCCCGTGCCATGGAAAACGGCGTGGTTCTGGCGGCCTCCATCTCCGGCGGAGATACCTGTCCCTCCCGGATCATTACTGCGAGCGGGGAGTTGCTGGCGGAAACTTATACGCCGCAAACCTATGCCGCCGCCACGGTGGATCTGGCGGATCTTCCGGTGTATTTGCGGTATTTGTCTGTGGATCACGGGGCAGGGGAATCCCGTTCCTTCTACATGCAGGAGCGGCATCCGGAACTTTATGGCAATTTAAGTGATTTGAGCGATATCAATTAAGGAAAAAACATGAAACGGATCGTTGTTTTGGTGGCGGTTTGGCTGGTTGCCGGAGCATTTGCGCTTTCCGGCGCCCCGCTGGATGTGGTAAACGCGGCAAGCTGGCGGCCGGAGAGCTGCCCGGGAGCGGAATTCAAAACCGGAAAAGGTACTTATTCTGTCAAACTGGATAAGAAAACCGGATCTTTCGGGAAATGGACGGCGACATATCGTCTGCCCTCCGGTTTTAACGGATGCAGGTTTCAGGTGCGGCACAATGCCGGAATGGATGCGGTCGCAAAATCGCTGATCGTCTGCACTGTAAACTGGCTGGACGGCAAGGGGAATATCCTCCGTTCCTCTGCCATGGAGGCGGATAAAAACGGCGTTTTCAACAGCACTCTGCGCCGTCCGGAAGGGGCGGCAACGGCAGAAATTGCCATGGGTGTGCGGTATTATTCCGGAGAAGTGACTTTTTCGGATGTGGTTTGTGAGCCGGTGAGTGTGCCGGTGCGCAAAGTGCGTATCGTGGCAACAAAGATCATGCCTGCTTCTTACGGGAAGGCTTCTTGCGAAGACAATCAGAACCGCATGGAATATGTGTTGAAGGAACTGGAACGGGTCGGGGAAAAGCCGGATCTGGTGATTTTTCCGGAAACCTTGCTGACCCGCTGGGTGAAAAATCTGGGGATCGGCAAAGGGGCACAGCCCATTCCCGGTCCTCATACGCACTGGGCGGGAAAGTGGGCAAAGAGATTGAACACCAATATCGTGGTGAGTCTGCGGGAACTGAAAGACGGTGCTATTTATAACAGTGCCGCCGTGATCGACCGCACCGGGAAAGTTGTTGGGGTGTACCGCAAGACCCAGTTGACCATCGGAGAATACGGCAACGGTTACGATTGGGGAACGGAACTGCCGGTTTTTGATCTGGATTTCGGCAGGATCGGGGTCTTGATCTGCTGGGATATGTGGTTTCCGGAAGCGGTGCGGACATTGCGCTTGAAAGGGGCGGAAGTGATCGCCTACCCCATTGCCGGTACCGGACGGTCACATTTTGACTGGATGTGGCGCACCCGTGCCATGGAAAATGGCCTGGTGCTGGCGGCCTCCATTTCCGGCGGGGATACGTGTCCTGCCCGTATTCTTACGCCGGACGGGGAACTGTTGTCGGAAACCTATTATCCGCAAACCTATGCCGCCGCCACGGTGGATCTGGATGAATGGCGTTCCCGGAAACCCTGCCAGACGGAGGAAAGCGGATTTTTCAATATTCAGGGCCGCCATCCGGAACTGTACCGGGGCTTGAGTGATTTGAATGGCGTGTACGAACAGGGTAAGAAATAAGGAGAAAAACCATGAAAAAATATATTGCCCTGTTGGGTATCCTGCTGTTGACAATCTGTGCATTGCCGCTGTTTGCGGCTCCGCTGAAAGTGGCACAGGCGGTTCCTTTTGCGCCTGCGAACCGGCCGGGAGCATCGTTCAAGGCGTCTTCAAACACCTATTCCGTCCTGCTGGATAAAAAGAACGGCATGTTCGGCAAATGGACGCTGGATTTCAAGCTCTCTGACAATGTGGAAGCCTGCAAATTTCAGGTCCGGCACAATGGCGGCGAAGCGGCTGCCGCAAAAGAGTTGATCGTCTGCGCTGCAAGCTGGGTGGATGAAGATAACAAAAATCTTGATGCCGCTTATCTGGAACCGGTTTCCGGAGAGCTTTTCAGTTATGTCATGCACCGTCCGAAAGGGGCGGAGAAGATCCGTCTTTCGCTGGCGGTGCGGCATTTTTATAAAGAGGTGACTTTTTCGGATATCGTTTGTGAACCGGTGGAGATGCCGCCCCGTCCGGTGCGGATCGTCACTGCCAAACTGCCCGCTTCCGGTTCGGGGGATGTCCAAATGGATGCGGTGTGGAAATCTCTGGAAAAAGCCGGGGAAAAGCCGGATCTGGTGATCGTGCCGGAAGTGGGGCAGCTTCCCTGCGTGAAAGGGGCGCAGGTCATCCCGGGAGCTTATACGGACTGGGCGGCAAAGTGGGCAAAGAAGTTGAATACCAATGTCATTGCGGGGATGAAGGAAGTCCGGGACGGCCGTTATTTCCGCAGTGCCGCTGTGATCGACCGCACCGGGAAACTGGTGGGGGTGTACCGGAAAACCCATTTGACAGCCGCCGAAGTTGAAAACGGCTTTTGCCGGGGGGAGGAACTTCCGGTTTTTGATCTGGATTTCGGGAAAACGGGTGTGCTGATTTCCAGCGACTTCAATTATCCGGAAACTGCCCGGGCATTGCGGTTGAAGGGGGCGGAAGTGGTTGCCGGACTTTCCGGTGATACGACGGCAAAGGTGCATAATGTGATCCAGCGTGTCCGTGCCATGGAAAACGGCATTGTACTGGCATCCGCCTGTTCCGGCGGGAAAGATACTCCGGCCCGGATCTTTACGGCTGACGGGAATTTTATTGCAGAAACCTATGCGGCAGAAACGTATGCCGCCGGGACGGTGGATTTGACCCGGCTCGGGATCTATATCCAGTATCTCTCCATCAGTCCGGGGAACGGTGAAACCCGCTCTTTCTACATGCGGGAGCGACAGCCGGAACTGTACCGGGAACTCAGCGATAAACGCTGAAAAAGCAAAAATGGGAGAACCGGCAAAGCGATTTGCCGGTTTTTTTATGGGCATGAATGCTGTGATGAATTGTTTTTCCCGGAATCCCGGTGTATATTAAGCATTTCAAATTACACCATTTTTCAAGGAACGATATGAGCGATATTCAGGATTTCAAAGCACTGGGACTTTCCGGAGATATGCTTACTGCACTGGCGTTGAAGGGTTTTCAAACCCCGTCACAGATCCAGGCATTGACCATCCCCAAACTTCTTTCCGGCGACAAGGATCTGATCGGTCAGGCACAGACCGGGACCGGTAAAACTGCGGCATTCGGGATCCCCATTATTGAAAAGGCGGAGGACGGTGCGGAGAAACCGCAGGCGTTGATCCTTGCGCCCACCCGTGAACTTTCCATGCAGATCGCCGGGGAGATCAACTCCTTCAAGGGCAGCCGTGATTTGCGGATCGCCTCTTTTTACGGCGGGCAGTCCATCGAGATCCAGCTGAAACTTTTGCGGGAAGGCAATGTGGATGTGGTCATCGGCACCCCGGGGCGCATCAAAGATCTTTACAAGCGGGGCGTGCTGGATTTTTCCGCGCTGAAATATGCGGTTCTGGATGAAGCCGATGAAATGCTGGATATGGGTTTTATTGAGGACATCGAGGAGATCCTGGGCTTTACCGCACCGGATAAAAGAATGTTGATGTTTTCCGCCACCATGCCGCCGGAGGTTTTGAGCATTGCCGAACAATTCATGCAGGATTACGAGATCATCCGGACGGAAATGACAAGGCTCAGCACGGAATTGACGGATCAGATCTGGTATTCCGTCAAGCGGGAAGACAAATTCGATGCTCTTGTGCGTATCCTTGATTCCGAAGAAGATTTGTATGCGCTGGTTTTCTGCCGCACCAAAGGGGATGTGGATGAGGTGGTGGAGAAGCTGAAACAGCAGCATTACCCGGTGGAGGCTCTCCACGGGGATGTGCCGCAGGTTTTGCGGACGCGGGTCATCAACCGGTTCAAGGCAAAACACTTCCCTCTGCTGGTTGCCACCGATGTTGCCGCCCGGGGGATCGATGTAAATGATTTGACCCATGTGATCAACTATTCCATTCCGCAAAGTCCGGAAATCTACATTCACCGTGTGGGGCGCACGGGCCGTGCCGGGAAAGAGGGGAAAGCCGTTACATTTGTGACGCCCGGCGAAGTCCGGAAGATCCGTTACATTCAGGAAACCATCAAAAACGAGATCCGCAAGGAGTCTTTGCCGGATGGTCAGGCGGTGATTTCCCTCAAGAAACGGCGTTTTATGGAAAAACTTGCCCGTGTGCGTGCGGGGGGGTGTGATGATGCCTATTTTGACTTTGCCCGGGAATTGCTTGCCGGGGAGGGCTCTGCGGTGGAACACCTTGCGGCGATTTTGCAGGATCACTTCAAGGATGAACTTCTGGAAGGGAAATACCGGGATTTTTCCGGAAAAAAGAAGAACCGTGCTTTCTGGGAAAATGCCGAAAGTGCCGCCAACGAGGTCAAACTCCTGCTGGGCGTGGGGAAAATGGATGGTTTTGGTGCCGTAAAAGTTATGGGACTTTTCCGGGATATCGCCAAAATCCCGAAGACCAAAGTCGGCAAGATCGACTGCGAAGATCACCAGGCCTTTGTGTTTATGGATGGCGAAGAGGCGAAAAGAGCCATTGCCGCTTTCCGTGCGGATCCGGAAGCCCCGGCGATCGGATATGCTCCGCTGACATTGGATGAAGAACCCTCTTATCCGGAAAAGAAGGAAAAGGGGAAAAAGACCCGGAAACCGGAGCGCGTTGCCGCTACGGAGAAAAAGCGGAAGCCGAAAAACTGGGAAGAAAAACTCCTTGCCGATATTGAAATGAAGGAACTCCGGAAGCGTTCCGGCGACAAAAAGTCCGCAAAAGGGAAAAAGTCCGCAAGCGGAAGAAAGCCAGCCTCCGGGAAAAAGCCTGCTGCCCGTGTATCACGCAGAAAAGGGCGGTAGGTTGCTGTACTGCACCGTGGCAAGCCCTGTGCTCCGGAAATTCCGGAGTCCCCGGGCCTCACACCGCCAAGTGCCCATCGTCGGACAAGTCCGACCGGTCCGACCGGTCCGACATACTCTGCCCGCACCATGCGCTTTGCACAAAGTGCTTTGCCAGCCAACAGTCCCCCCTTCTGCGCCCGTCTTCGCTGCGCTGTGCCGTGGTAAGCCAAGTACTCCGCAAATTTTTCGACTTTTTTTAAAAAAAAGTCCTTTCCACTCTTGACTTTAACAGTAAATCTTGCTATAATTAACATGTGTCCGTACTTGATCATGTTCGCATAATATGCGTTCTGTTAAGTTCGTTGAGGTCAAAAAGAGAAAAAAAGCGGATTGACGGAGAAGAAAAAGATGGATTTACGCTCAAAAATGGTTAACAGAACGCATATTATGCGTCGTTTCTTTACCTTGATTGAACTTCTTGTTGTGATTGCTATCATCGCTATTCTGGCGGCAATGCTGCTGCCTGCATTGAACAAGGCCCGGATGACGGCGCAGAAGTCCAAATGCACCGGCAACCTCAAGCAGCACAGCTCTGCGGTTGCCATGTATATGGGGGATTATGAGGATATTTATCCGGCTCTGAACGTGTATGGGTCTTTCGGTGACTGGAAGCGCAGTCTGGCTCCCTATCTGGGGATCACACTTTCTGCCGCGTTTGATAATACGGATAAGGCAAAGCTGAAAGAGGGCGTTCTGCGCTGCCCCCTCTGGAGCGAGGAAAAGTGTCCTTCCTGGAACCCGGCAAAGCCGCAGAATGGCGGCGGTTACGGCTGGATGTATAACTATGTTTCCGGGATGAGTTATTACCGTGCGGCGGGCAGCCACTGGCTGAAAGCCAGCAAGGTCGGTGTTCCCGGCGAAACCATTGTGAACGCTGACGGCATGAGTATGACTTCCACGGTGGAAGCTTCTCAGGTGATCCTCTATTCTCCTACGGACAATAACGGTCATAAGGCGTTGGTGGGGGTGCATGATGACGGCATCAACATCAACTGGGCGGACGGTCATGTGGCCAGCATGAAGGTGCAGGAACTGAATACCCGCCGGGTGACGAACAGCACCCAGCCCTACTATTGGTATGCCTTCAAAAAATAAAACATATAGGATGAGTATCATTATGAAAAAAGTCTTTACTCTGATCGAACTTCTTGTGGTGATTGCCATTATCGCTATTCTGGCGGCAATGCTGCTGCCTGCATTAAATCAGGCCCGAGCCAAAGCCCGGAGCATCAGCTGTACCAATGTTTTGAAGCAGCTGGGGCAGATTGATTCCTTTTATCAGGCGGATAATGATGACTTTATTATGCCGGCACTTGCCTGTACGCCGGCTTTTCACCCCAATCATAGTGCCACTTTTGGCCGTTTCTGGTACGATATTGTGTGGCATTATACGCCGGTTTTGAGTGCCCGGATGATTGGGACGGTGGAAAAATCTGCTGTTCCCCGTTGCCCGGATGACCAGAAAGATGACGGGCGTACAGATACTCTGGTGGCGATCAACTACAAAACGCAGGTCCACATCGGCGGTTACACCCGTTTTCAGGGCGCCGGATATATGTGGGACTCGAGTTACCCACCCTCTTCCACGGCTAATGTACTGATCAAAATGAATCAGGTTCTTGACCCCAGCAGCAAGATGAGTATTTTTGACGGGCATTATTCTGCTATCTGGACGGCGGACCACTGGAACAATGCCACCGGGATCGCCTGGAACCGCCATGGGAACGGTGTGATCAATTCAGTTCGTTTTGACGGTCATGCCGAAACTTTCCAGCGGGTCCCGCACTCCACGCCTTCCGGCATCCGGAATCTTACGGTGTGGAATTTCCACTTCTATCCCAAGAAGTAAAGGATTGAGAAAATCGTTTTTGAAAGACCGGCAATGCAGTTTGCCGGTCTTTTTTATTGCCCGGGAGGCGGGGGGGAATTATGCAGAGCTCAGGGTGGGGGCAATGAAAATGGACAGAATGGACATAATGGACGGATGGCACATGGCATACAGAGTGCCATGTTTCTTTGAATTTTTCGGGGCGTATGGCACTCATGCGACTAAGTGGTCATAGTCCATGATGTCCGCTTTTTCTGCCCGCAGTCATGCCATCGGTTGTTGCTTCTCTTTGCAAAACTTGTGCTTCAAACCCACCAGTGTTGTCGTGCAAACACTCAACTTTTCCCCAAAATGCAAACAGATCATTGCATTTCCTCTTGCTCCTCTTCATTTTCAAAACTTATGTCCCGCTTTTTCCTTTTTGCGTGAAACGCAAAAGGAAAAAGCGAACATAAAAAGTTTTGGAAAAGAAAAGGGGGTTCCGCCTTCGTTAAAACTACGGCGGACAAGGCAGGGAAATGGAGGCTCGAGAGCCCGTCAGGGCGACAGCCGACAGTCCCCGGGCGGCACGTTTGCCACCGTGTGGTCGGCTTTCGCTTCGTTCCCGAGCCTCCAAATCAGTGCAAAATATGTGCCTAAAATCCACCAGTGTTACCGTGCATACGCTCAACATCCCCGAAAGCAAACAGACTCTTGCATTTTCCTCCTGCCCTTCTTCATTTTCAAAACTTATGTCCCGCTTTTTCATTTTTGCGTGAAGCGCAAAATGAAAAAGCGAACATAAAAAGTTTTGGAAAAGGATGGAGGGGGTGCAGGGGGGGAAGGAAAGAACCTTTTCCAAAAGGTTTTTCCTTCCCCCCTGCCGGCAAGGTGCCGCAAAAGGTTTTTCCTTTCCCCTGCCGGCAAGGTGCCGCAAAGGGTATAGTTCTTTATTTTTGTGCAAGTTGTTTGGCGTGTTTCTGCAACTGGCAGGCATTCCACAGATTGTGGAAAAAGATGTAAAAAACCGGCCCCAGTGCCGCCGCCGGAGAGGTATAGGTCATGGCAAGGTAAATGGTGAGCGAGGTATTTTTCTGCCCAAGACACTGGCTGCCTTCCCGCCGCATACCGAATTTTTTCCCGAAAACGCCGCCGAGAAAGAATTGGAGCGCACAAAGCACCCCTGCCAGCACTGCCGCAGAGAGGATGAACCACATGCTTTGCGGATTTTCCCGCAGGAAAAGTCCCGCTTTGGATGACAGGAGAAAGAGGGAACTTGTCCAGCAGTAAAAGGTGTATTTCCCCATTTTTCTCCCGAATTCAACGGAACCCGGGAGCCATTTCCGCAGGATCACTCCCGCCAGCGCAGGCAGCAGAACCATTTGCGCCACACGGGCGGAGGCGTGCCAAAAAATCTCCGGGTGGAATTCCCCCTGGAGCACCGTCAATGCCGCCGGAAAAAACACCGCCGCCGCCAGATTGCTGATGATGGTGGCGAATGCTGTAAACTCCACATCCCCATCCAGCATGGCAATAATGACCGGTGCCGCCGCCGCCGTGGGGGTAAACGCAATATAAAAACCCGCCGCCGCCAGTTCCTCCGGGGCTCCGGAGAGTTTCAAAAGAACCCATGCCGCAACAGCCAGCACAGGAGAGGTGACAAGCAAAATCCAATGGAGTTTCCGGATATGCCGGAAATCCAGTTTCCGGGTAAGGAATGTTACCCCGAGCATCAGCATAATGAGGTAGGGTACCAGGCTGGAGGCTTTTGCCGCCCCCGGGAGCATGATCCCCGCAAGAAAAGCCCCCCCAAGCAATCCGGTTCTGCAATAAATCTGCCACATGATTCTTTGTACCTGATATTTTTACAGTTTTTTTACCGCGTTTTCTGCGTGTTGGCAGGCGAGGCAGCAGAGTTCATCCAATTCATCATCCGGCGGCAGGAGCTTTCGGATCTGCGGGTAAATATTCTGCTCTGCCGCCATACGGCAGGAAGCGGTGAAATTAAGGTCATAGACCCATGAAAAAAGGTTGATGAGGAAACTGTTGACACTGGTAAGCTGCCGGTAATCCCCGGATTTACCCTGCCGGATGCGGGCGATCAACGCCCGGTCGATTTCCGGCGTTTCCGGGAGTTCCAGAGAAACGGCCGGATCCTTCTGATACGCTTCCCGGTGCTGAAAATAATCCAGCACCACATGATAGATGGAGAGTTTATCCGCATCCCGCACCAGTCTGGCGGGGAAAAGGGCGAATGCCGGTAAATCATCCGGGAGTTCCCGGGCGTTATGGATGCGGACGGCGGCAATGACTGCTTCCCGGATGTCTGCGGGGACGCTATCCAGCCAGTGTTCTTTTTCCAGCATGTCTGCCGCCTGATGGCCGTGATTGAATTCCGCATTGTCCCGGAACGTGCGGTATTGGCGGTACTGCCTGAAACGGGCAAGGTCATGGAAAAGAGCCGTCAACTGTCCTGTAAAAATCTGCCGGGGATCGGTGATTTTTTCTCTTGCCATAATATTTTCCGCAAAATCCAGCACTTCCATGGTGTGCTCCAGTTTCAGGCGGTGGGCAAAAGCAAGCTCCTTTCCCGGTTCGGCAAAACTTTCCGCATATTGCTGAAAAGACTGAATCAATGGCGCAATATTGCCGCTCATGGTTTACCCCAGATAGACCGTCAGCAATCCGGAAAGGATCAAGCCGATGGCGGCAAGTTTGAAAATGGAGATCTTTTCTTTCAGCACCAGCACCCCCAGCAGTACCCCGATGGGCAGACTCAACTGCCGGAACGCCTGAACATAACTGACATTGGTAACATGGGCCATGGCAAGCAGGATCATAATGTAGGCAGAGGAGGCAAAAAGCCCCGTAATGTACGGCTTGATACGGGAGAGTTCCCGGGGGAGGGCGGGAAGACTTTTGCGTTCAAAGCAGACCAGATAGATCAACAATCCGGAAAGCAGTGTCATTTCCCGCATACAGGAATAAGACCCCGCGCCGCAGAGCTGGCCGGCTTCCGGCGCATGGCGGAGGAGGTTCTGGATCCCGAAACTGTCCGTAATGGTGTAGCCCGTGGTGGCGATGGCGGCAAGGATGATGCCGAACATCCCTTTGTTGCAGAAGGCTTTCCAATTCAACTTCTCCGCATTGGCAAGGGGGAGCCAGATGCACCCTGCAAAGATGATCCCCATACCGGCAGCCGCCCATGCTGTCAGCGGTTTCCCGAAGCCGCAAAGCCATGTGACCAGTGCCGTCAGCAGGACCGGCAGAGCCCGTGCCATGGGGTAGGCTTGCGAAATATCTGCAAAGCGGTAGGCGTAAGATAAGCCGATATCCCCCAGTACCCCGAAGAGCCCGCCTCCCAAAACGCAGAGAAGCACACTTGCCGGAAGCTCCCACGGACGGATGCCGGAGAGGAGGAGCAGGGGCAGCCCCGTCAGAACCACAGCCGCCGATACCGGAATAAAAAAGACCACTGTCGGATGACTGCTTTTGCTGATAAAATGCCATAAAGCATGAAGCAGTACCGAGCCGGTGATCAACAGAAAGGCAAAAAAAGTCATATATTCTCCCTGGATAAAAAAGACGATAAAATATACCACATTTCTGCTGGAAAATCAAGAGAATTCCGGAAAATCATAAGACAGCCCGGGGTGGTAAAATTCCGGGAATTTGATTGAAAAAGAAGGGAAAGCGTGATATATTACAAGACGATTTTTTTTTGTATTTATGTTCCGGATCGGAGCAGTATAATCACTTGAGTGCCACGGAAATAACTCTTTTAGTGGAGGTGTCATGAAGAAACTGTGGGAAATCCTGAAAAAGATTTACAGTGCCGAAACCGGCAGTGCCGGATGGTGTAAAATCACCGTGACGGCGATTGCCGGTATTATCGGCGGTGCGGCATTGCTCTCCTATGTGGTCGATCCCTTTTACCGGTATCGGGAACCGTTCTTTTATAACAAAGTTTATTACGAGATCTATCTGACGGCCCCGGCTCTGGTGCGGGATGCGGATTTTGATCTTTTCATGCTGGGTACTTCCATGGCACGGAACTTTTTCCTGTCCGATATTGATGAAGCTTTCGGCTGTAAATCGTTGAAATTCGCCGCGTCCGGCGGGACCATGCGGGATTTGAAAAAGTTTTTTGATGAAGCCGTGGAGGCAAAACAGGATTCGTTGAAACGGGTGATTTTTTCCCTGGATATTTATCCTATGAACAAACCTCACGCTCAATATGAAGAATATGACTTTATGTACGAAGACGGGATCCGGCAGGAATACCGCTATTTGTTTTCCCGGAAAACCTATTCCAGCATGATCTATCTGATCAAACGGAAAATGCGGCCCAAACGGATCCGTAAACATCAGGCGGATCCCAACCGTATGTTTGCCACTGAATACAAGGGGAAACCCTACGGCTTGCAGGAGGTGATCAAAGACGCTTACTACAATCAGGCAGTGCATCACACACAGACCCCGTATAACAAGGCGGCTTACGAGATGAACCTTCATACGCAGCTTCTGCCTATGTTTGACAAACACCCGCAGATCCGCTTTACGGTTTATCTTCCGCCGTATCACATTTATACCTATTGCCAGAGCGAGGAGTTCGGCGAGGCGGATATGTTGATCAGGCAGCGCAGTGAAGTTATGAAGGCTCTTTTGAAACGGCCCAATGTGACACTGCACGATTTTCAGGCGGATCCCTCTTATGTGTGTGATCACGGGATTTTCAGCGATGTTCAGCATTTCAATAATGCCGCTGCCCGCAGAGTTCTTGCGGATCTTGTTTCCGGCAGACGGCAGATCCGCAGTGAAAAAGAGGTGGAGCTCAATGAACAGGCTTTGCGGAAATTGATTGCAGAAAATATGCCGCAGTATTACCGGCACATGCAGGAATTCAGGAGGAAATAACATGCTTTTCCCGACTTTTACTTTTATTCTTTTCTTTCTTCCGGTGACGGTGCTTCTTTATTTTCTGCTGTCCGGAAAATACCCGGCAATTGCCCGCTGGTTTCTGGTGGCGGCATCCTTTGTCTTTTATTCCTGGTTCAACTGGAGTTATTCGCTGATCCTTGCCGGAACGCTGGTGATGAACTGGTTTTTTGCCAATCTGCTTTATATGCGCAAATCCCGCTGGATTTTGGCACTTGGGATCCTCTGCAATGTTCTTCTTTTGGGGTATTTCAAGTATTATGATTTCTTCATTGAGAACATCAATGCTGTATTCGGTACCTCTTTTGTGCTGAAACACATTCTTTTGCCCTTGGGTATCAGCTTTTTCACCTTCCAGCAGATCTCCTTTCTGCAGCTGGTTTATTCCGGGGGACTTGCCAAACGGTATTCCTTCGGGAGTTACGCTCTTTTTGTGTGCTTTTTTCCCCAGTTGATCGCCGGCCCCATTGTGCTGCCGGATGAGATGATGAGCCAGTTCGATGACCGCAAAAACAGCGTTTTCAATGCGTCCAATGCGGCGGCAGGATTGTATCTTTTTGCGCTGGGGCTGGGCAAAAAGATTTTGCTGGCAGACTTTTTTGCAGAAATCGCCGATCCCGGATTCAGTGCGGTTTCCTGCAATTTCTTTGAGGCGTGGAAGACGGTTTTAGCCTATACATTCCAAATTTATTTTGATTTCAGCGGTTATTGCGATATGGCAACGGGGATCGGGTTGATCTTCAATATCGCTCTTCCGCAGAACTTCAATGCCCCGTACCGTTCATTAAGCATCACCGATTTCTGGCGCAGATGGCACATGACATTGGGGCGTTTCCTCATGCACGGGATCTATATCCCGCTGGGCGGCAACCGGCACGGGAATTTCCGCACCTGCTGCAATTTGTGGATCGTTTTCCTTGTCAGCGGGATATGGCACGGGGCAGGGTGGATGTTTGTGCTGTGGGGAGTGATGCACGGTGCGGCATTGAGTCTGCACCGGGTCTGGAGCAAATTCGGCAAGTGGCAGATGCCTGCCATTCCGGCGCAGATTCTGACATTCCTTTTTGTGGCACTGGCATGGGTTCCTTTCCGGGCGGAATGTACGCAAACGACCATGAAGATCTACCGGGCGATTTTTATGCCGCAATCCTTTGCATTCCGGATGCCGGATATGTTTCAGATGATTCTTTTCGGGATTGCATTTATCCTGATCCTTTTCTTCCCGACGGCGTATGATATGGGGAAGAAGTTCCGTCCCACATGGGTCAATGCACTGGTGACCATTGCCCTCTTTGTGGCATCCATGTTTTTGTTTGTAAAGGTTTCGCCCTTTATTTACTTTAATTTCTGATCGCCGTAACCCTGAAAAAGAAAACGCATGATTGCACACATCGGGCAGTCATGCGTTTTGAAATCTGTCCAGCAGAACCGTTTTTCCGGCGTTACCGGAGGGTGTTTTCCGGGAACGGGATGTTGTTCTGGATGTAGCAGGTCTGCATCACTTCAATGCGGCGGCGGACCTGTTCCGGGGTAACGATCTGGGGTTCGCCCAGACGGATGGAACGGTACAAAGATTCGTACAGTGCCAGCGTGGGGCCGGGGGCGGGTTTGGCTCCGGCACCGGTATCCGTCTGTTCTTCCGGCCTGACCCATTCGCCGGTTGCAAACTCTTTGGTTTCGCTGCAATAACAGCGGCCTTCCAGCGGAACCATATCCAGCGGGCGTTCCGGATATTTGCTCCAGTCAACATATTTCCATTCCAGTTTTTCCGCATTGCCCCGGAGCGTCCCTGCCGTCCCGCAAATCAGCCAGCGGTCCTGCGGATAAGCGCATGTGGCGGAAAGGATGATCTCCGTATCCGGTGCGCCTTCTGCCTGCAAAAGGACATGGAATTCATCTTCCGCATCGCCGCTGCTCAAGGCGTTGCGCAAACGGGCGGTCACCGTGGGTTTGGCGGGCCCGAAAAGTTCTACGGCATGGTCTATTAAATGGGGGCCGTTGTTATACAGTTGGCCGCCTCCGCGGGTGCGGCTGGTCTGCCAGTCCCAGCGGCGGCCGAAGCCGGGCCAGAAAATGCGGATACTGGTCAGTTTTCCCAGAATGCCGCTCCGGCAGATTTCAAGAACTTTCTGGAAGTCCGGCTCAAAACGCCGCTGCTGGAAGGGTTGCAGGATACGGCCGGCTTTTTTGGCGGCGGCGATCATGGAATCCACATCGGCAGTGGTGTAGCCGAAAGGTTTTTCGCAAAGCACATGTTTTCCGGCTTCCAATGCTTTCCGGGCATAAAGGGCGTGGGTGTAGTTGTAGGTCGCCACGATCACCAGTTCCACTTCCGGATCGTTGATGACCTCCTCCGCCGCGGCACAGGCTTTGGCGTTGGGGAACGCATCGTATTTCCGGCGGTCGGGCAATTCGTCACAAATGGCGGTCACGGTGAATTTCCCCGGCATGTTTTCAATGGCATTGGCGTGAATGCCGCAGCCGCTCCGGCCGAAACCGATGATACCAGCTTTGATGGGTTCCATGATTTGTTCTCCTTTAATATATCGTTTGAAGATTGATATTTTCCTTGCAGCAGGTCGTATGCTTTTGTAATATATTCCGATATGATGGAAATCTCCACTGTAAAATACAGGATTTTTCCGGATATTTTCAATTTGCCCGGTAAAGCCGGATCTCCCGCAGTCTGGCTTTGCCGTGGACAAGGAGCTGAAGCGTTATGATGCGGGAGAGCCATGTGGGGCGCAGCTGCAGTTCCACCCGGCTGCCATCCCGGTCCCTCCGGACTCCCGCAAGAACGGTATCTCTGCCGCAGGAGGCCCGGACTTCCAGTTGTGCCGGTTCTTCCAGCGTCAGTACCACCCGTAAATAATTCCCCGGCGGGTCCGGCAGCGGCAGACGGAGCGTTCCCGCTACGCCCGAATCCGCCCCTTCCAGCAGGGGGGCGATTTGAAGCGATCTGTCAGGCAGGATTTTGAAAAAGGGGTCTTCCGGTTCCGGGACCGGTTCAAAACCCAGTTTTGACCAGTTGGCGGCGTCCCATGTTTCCAACAGGCGGTACGCTGTTTCCGGGATCGTCAAAAGATCCGGGGATGGAAGGAGTGCAGATTCCCGGTAGAGCAGTTCTGCCGGTGCCGCAAAGACCACCGCCGGGCGGTTCAGCAGTTCTTTTTTGCCCGCACAGATCAGATCTCCGGCAAGATACGCCCCGTTGCCGGAGTACGGCAAAAAGTCGGCATCCACGCCCGGCAGATCTTTTTTATCGCCGAAGACCAGGATTTTCCGGCTGTATTCCTCTTTGGGATACCGTTCATTCAACCGTTGCGCCAAAGGTTTTCTGCCGGGGCCCAATGGTTCGATCAATTCCATTTTTTCATCGGCAAAAAGTTTTTGCAGGAGATAAATATAGGGATCCGGTGCCAGTCCATTATTTGCGGCGGCAAAGGCTTTTTCAGCAGGAGAGGGATTGCGGACCACCATAAAATCCACACCCAGTTCTTCACAGGCTTTCTGCACACTTTTCATGGCTTCCAGAAAATTGCCGAATTGGTTGTGGGAATAGACTTTATCCGTTCCGGACCGATTGAATTTCTCCCTTGCCGGATGCAGGGCATCGCTCCAGGTATTGAATGTTCCGTAGCGGGAAAGTGCCTGTTCCGTCAGTGCGGCATCCTGTGTCATATCCTCTTTGCGTGTGGCACCGCTTGCGGTCCACGCAAAAAGAAGAAGCAAAATCATCAAAATCTGCTGCATCAATAAAACCTTTCTTATCATACCCCGCCGGGGGACCGGGTGAATTCAGATGGCGACAATCCTGTTCTGCTGCGGAAAAAACGGGAAAAATCCGAAGGCCGGGCAAACCCGCACCTTTCTGCGATCTCCTTGACGGAATACGCTTGTTCCCGCAACATTTTTTTAGCGATGATCAGGCGGCAGTTCAGCAGGAAATCATAGGGGGGAACTCCGAGATAACGCCGGAAACATTCCCGGAAATGGTCATAGGAAACATGATGCTCTTCCGCAAATGCCGCAAGATCCAGATGTTCCTGCGGGGCTTCCCTGATCCATTTTTCCGCCTCTTTTACGATGCGGAAAAGACGGGTATCCGCATGTTCCGCCCGGGCGCAGTCATACAGTTGGACAAGCAGTGATTCAAAAAGCGGCATTACCCGGTAACCGGTGGCGGGCGTGAGTGCCCGGAACTGCTGCCGGATCTCGTCAAACAAGTGTTCCAGCGGCTGGGGATTTTCCACCATATAAAAGTGTTCCCCGCCTGCCAGTTCGTCCAGAGCCTCCAATACTCTGCCGCTCCGTTCCCCGCGAAAGACGATCCAGCGGTTTTCCCGCATTGCCTTGCGGGGATTGCACCAGGCAAAGTATTCATTTTCCCGGAGCCAATAGACAAAGGGGCGGCTGATTTCCCGGCACCGGTCTGCCTGCCGCCAGAATGTGTTTCCGTGAATGATCCCGATGGATACAGAACCGCCCCGTCCTGCCTGACAACGCATTTGCGGACATACCGGGCAGTTTAATTCTGTACTGGTTTCCCGGAACCCCGTTGGCGGGATCCGGGAATTGCCATCATCCGGCGCGATCCCGCAGGAAGTGATATGCAGATCATCAAAGTAATTCATAAAAACCTCTCATGAAAATACTGTAACCCAGTCTTCCGGAAAAGCAATTTGAAAACAGAAGAAAAATCCACATTTTTGCATTGTAATCCTCAAATTTCATCATTGCATTCCGGCAAAATCAGGATATACTATTTTTGAAGGTATCACCAAAAAAGCAAAGAAAGGATATTGGATATGCCAGAAAAGATCCGTTTCGGTTTCCTCGGGTTGGGAAAAATCGCCATGAGCGACCATATCCCGGCGTTAAAGGCACTTGCTGACCGTGTGGAAATCACTGCCGCCTATGACCCTGTTCCCGGAAAGGTGCAGAGCCAGTCTGCCATTGCCGGTATTGCTCCCAAGGTCTGCTGTTCCGAAGAGGATCTGCTTTCGCAGGATATCGATGCAGTGATCATTGCCACGCCCAATGTATTTCACTATCCTCAAACCATTGCCGCTTTGAAGGCGGGCAAGCATGTTCTGGTGGAAAAACCCATGAGTTTCTCCACCGCTCAAGCAGATGAAATGGTCAATCTTGCGCTGGAAAAAGGTCTTGTTCTTCAGGTCAATCAGTCCCGCCGGTACAATGCTCTTTTGCACGTGATCAAAAAGGAGATCGATAACGGCCTTATCGGGGACATTCTCCACTTCCGCAGTCAGCGCACTATGACCCGCAGTCCGGAAATGAGCTGGTCCCTCGGGGCATACTGGTTCATCGACCCGGCTTATGAAGGGTCTCTGGTGGGGGATATTGCCGTTCACATGTCTGACGCCATGGATTGGTTCTGCGGCAGGACGGCATCTCTTTCCGCCGTGACCCGCAAGCGCAACCGCAAGGTGGAAGATGAAGTTTTTGTCCTGTTCAATTACGAAAGTGGAGCCATCGGCACTATGGAATTGAGCTGGAACTTCCCCACCGGCTTCCGGTCCGATGAAATTTACGGAACCAAAGGGACCCTGCGGCTCTGCTGCGGAGGACTGGCATTTGAGTTTATTCCTGCCGGTTCCACTTCGCCCGTCAAAGTCTTTACAGCTCCCTCTGCCGGGACTGTTGCCAATTCCCAGGAGTGTTTTCTGGACGCCATTGCCACGGGTTCCAAAACGGCATGGGAATTTGGCCGCAACGCCATTGCTCTGGTGGAAGCCATCCGCCTTGCCGGGATTGAAAATCAGGTAAAGATCCCGGCGTATCGCAAGAAGTAAAAAGTTTGATCAGGAGAATGAACCATGAAAATCGGTGTAATGCCAAGCGGATATGGTGTCCCGCTTGAAGAAGGTATTCTCAAGGCTGCCGCCTGCGGAGCTGCCGGAGTGCAGATCAATGTCAGACAGCAGGATTCTATGATGATCGATTGGAGCGATGCGGATATTGCCAAAGTTCTGACATGGTGCCGGGCGGCCGGTCTGGAAGTGACGGCTGTCTGCGGGGATGTTGGCGGCCATGATCTCCAGCTGAACGAACGGAACATGATCCGGGCTGAACAGCTTTGCCGTACGGTGGATCTGGCTCTGAAACTGGATACCCGGGTAGTGACTTCCCACATCGGTGCGATCCCGGAGGCGCAGGACGATCCCACAAGAAAGAACATGGTTGCCGCTCTCCGCAAAGTGGCGGAATATGCCGCAGGTAAAGGTGTGACCATGGCCATCGAAACCGGGCCGGAATCCCCGGAAACTTTGTTGAGTTTTATTGAACAGGTGAATGTCCCCGGCGGGCTCGGGGTGAATCTGGATCCTGCCAATCTCCGGATGGTGGGATCTTTCTGCCCTGTTCATGCGGTGAAACTTTTGGGGAAATACATTGTTCACACCCATGCCAAGGATGGTGTCAATCTCACGCCCGGGAAGGCGTATGCCCGTTACGGGATCTTCAATCCGGACGGAACACAGCGTGTTTTTGAAGGTGTCCCTGTCCCGGAATTCAAAGAAGTTCCGCTGGGGCAGGGGCAGGTTCCGTGGGATGAATATCTGGCGGCACTGCGTGATGCCGGATTTGAGGGGTATCTGACTGTGGAACGGGAATGTGGAGACGATCCGTCAGCGGATATAAGCATGGCAGTTGATTTTTTGAAGTCCAGGATCTGAATCGAAAAGAAGGAGAATGAAAAATGAAGATCGGTTTGAGTACTTACAGTTTGGTCGGGGCGTTCCGGGATGGTCGCCTGGATCTCCCGGGCATCATCCGGACCATTGCCGAATGGGGCGGGGAACATGTGGAAGTGGTTCCGCCGGTGGATTTTATTGAAAATCCGGAACTGGTTCAGCAGGTGAAGGATACGGCGGCGGAATGCGGCATCCCGCTTTCCAGTTATACATTCGGTGCCAACTTTATCGGTATTACTGAAAATGAGGTTTTCCGTGACCGCACAGAAGAAGAGCGTGCCGCAGAGATCGTCCGTGTCAAAAAACAGATCGATATCGCCGCCGAATTGGGTGTAAAGATCGTCCGGCATGATGTGGGGCACCGGCCGGTGGAAAATACCAGTGTTGCCCAGTTTGAAAAAGACCTGCCCATCGTGGCAGCCGCCTGCCGGGAAGTGGCAGATTACGCCAGCCAGTACGGCATTTGCACCAATCTGGAAAATCACGGCCGCCATTTTCAGGGCAGTGAACGGGTGCGCCGTTTGGTGGAAGCCGTTGACCGCAAGAATTTCAGCTGTTTTATCGACGTTGGCAACTGCTGTGGTGTGGATGAAGATCCCTATTCTGCCGCACTGAACAATATTGATATTGTGACCATGTTCCACTTTAAGGACAATTACCTGCGCCGCTGGGTACCGGATCCGGAAAACTGGAGTCGCACCAAGCACGGGAACTATTGCAAAGGGTCCATTACCGGCTACGGAGACATTGATCTGCGCCGTATTGTCACATTGATCAAGGATAGCGGTTTTGACGGATTTGTTTCCATTGAGTTTGAGTGCCGTGATGTGGATTGCCTCTACGGTGCCAAACGCAGTCTGGAATGTGTGAAAGCCTTGTTTGCGTAAGTTTCCCGGCAAAAAAAAAGAGCGCATGGCTGAATGCAGTCATGCGCCTTTTTTGTCCGCTTTTATTCCCGGATCAGGGCGGAGAGATCTTTCCCCGGCGGGATCATGGGAAGAACATGGTCCTCATATCCGGTACGGATATCCAGAAGATACGGCCCCTCACTGGCAAGCATTTCCAGGAGGGCCGCCTCCACTTCTTCCCGGCTGTTTACGGTTCTTCCCGGGATGCCGTACCCCGAAGCGATGGTGACAAAGTCCGGGAAAGGTTCGCCCCGCTGGTCATCTTTGCAGCCGCCTTTGCAGCGGCCCAGCACGGTATTTCCCCGGTTGCCCCGGTAGAAACGGTCTTCCCACTGCGCCACCATGCCAAGATACTGGTTGTTCAAAATCACGATTTTGACCGGAATATCTTCCACTGCCAGCGTTCCCAATTCCTGAATATTCATCTGGAAACTGCCATCGCCGTCAATATTGATCACGGTTTTTTCCGGGCAGGCGACTTTGGCCCCCATGGCCGCCGGAAGTCCGAAGCCCATGGCGCCCAAACCGCCGGATGTCAAAAGTTGCCGGGGTTGGGAATATTGGTAAAATTGCGCCGCCCACATCTGATGCTGCCCCACGCCGGGGACAATGACCGCCTTGCCGCCGGTCAGCCGGGACAAAGTTTCGATCACAAACTGCGGCTGGGGACGGGACAGATCTTCTTTGTACGAAAGAGGATACTGTTTTTTCCACCCGTCGATCTGGGCAAACCAGTCCGCCCGTTCCCGGTGGACGGGATTTGCCGTCAGGCGGCGGAGAACTTCTCCGGCATCGGCGATCATTCCCAGATCCACCCGGCGGTTTTTGTTCAATTCCGATTCATCCACATCCACATGGACAATTTCCGCACGGGGGGCAAATTTGGCAGGGTCACCGGTCACCCGGTCGTCAAAACGGACACCGAACGCCAGCAAAAGATCACACTGCTGGACGGCTTTATTGGCATACACCGTTCCGTGCATCCCAAGCCAGCTTAAACTCAAAGGATCATCCTGCGGAAACGCTCCGATCCCCATAAGTGTTGTTGTAACAGGTACATTCCATGCCCGGGCAAAATCCTGCAACGCCTGCGAGGCCCCGGAACTGATGATGCCGCCTCCCACATACAAACAGGGGCGGTATGCCCGCTGGAGCATTTCCCGGATCCTGGCAATATCCTCCTCCCGAATGGGCGGGATGGTATGGCACGCTTTGGCGGAAACTTTGTTCCAATCCGGCGTACACTGCTGCTGTTGGACATTTTTGGGAATATCCACCACCACCGGTCCCGGTCGGCCGGAACCTGCCAGCTCAAATGCCTGATCCATGATCTCCGGAATATCTGCCGCATCCAGCACAAGGAAACTGTGTTTAACGATAGGGCGGGTCACGCCGATGATATCTGTTTCCTGAAACGCATTTCTGCCGATGGCACTGGAGGGAACCTGCCCGGTGATGAACACGGTGGGGACAGAGTCCATATACGCATCCGCGATCCCGCTGACCAGATTGGTCGCCCCCGGGCCGCTGGTGGCCATGCAGACCCCGATTTTGCCGGTGGCACGGGCGTAACCCCCTGCCGCAAAGGCTCCTCCCTGTTCATGGCGGGGAAGAATGACCCGGATCTTCGATTTGGACAAAGCCTGATGCAGTTCGATCGCCTGTCCGCCCGGATAGGCAAAGATCGTATCCACTCCATGCCGTTCCAGACAACGGATGACGATTTGGCTTCCCTTCATGGGTGCTGTTTGCGTATGTGACATTTTTTTTTAACTCCCGATTTTATCACCGTAAATATAGCATAAAATTACGGAAATGCAATCACGCAGACCGGGGATAAAAACGGCATCAGACTTCCCGGAAAACGGGATGAATGATGCCGCTTATACCGGGCATGGCGATGTTGGATGCCATACCCTTTTGCCGGGAGATCAGCCCCGGGCAAGCTGGACAGCTTCCGCCGCCAGTTTTTCGATCTTATCCCAGGCGCCCTCCTTGATGTCCGAGGACTTGCCCAGCCAGGTGCCGCCCACCGCCGCGACCTGCGGGATGGCAAGGTATTCCTGTGCATTGGCAGTGGTCACGCCGCCGGTAGGCATGAACTTGATGCCCAGATGCTTGTAGGGCGCGATGATGCTGCTGAGCATCTTGATGCCGCCCGCAGCTTCCGCCGGGAAGAACTTCAGCATGGAGCAGCCCAGTTCAAAGGCCTGTTCCACTTCAGAAGGCGTGCAGATCCCGGGGCTGAAAGCAAAGTTGCAGCGGGCCGCTTCTTTCACCACGGTGGGGTTGAAGCCGGGAGCCACGGCGAACTTGGCACCGGCAGCAAAGGCACGGTGCAGGTCGTAAACGTTCAGCACCGTACCGGCTCCCACCAGCAGATCCGGGAACTGGTTGGAGACTTCTTTGATGACTTCCGGGGCCGCCTTGGTACGGAAGGTGATTTCGGCACCTTTCAGGCCGATGCGGTTGAAGATCTCACAAATCTTCACACCGTCTTCCACGGATTCCAAAGCCAGCACCGGGACGATGCGGATGGCGCTCAAGGCGTCTGCCGTCTGCTTCTGCAGTTCCTGAAAACAACTCATATCATACCTCCTTATTCGTTGATGTCAAGGAATTTGATGGATTTTAACTGGTTTTTGTCAATTTCATAACGGATTCCCCGCTGGGGACCGAAAAGGATAATTTTTTCCGATTCCCCGTAAATCATGCCGATTTCTGTTTTCCCGGTATCTTTCCACATGATTTCAGCATTGGGGACCCACAATTCGATCCGTTTCGGCCGGGTGATTTTGCCTTTCTGGACCCGGATCCGGCGAATTTCCGGATTGGTGCGTTTGTGGACTGCTTTTACAATATAAACTCCGGGGGAAAGATTATGTATGGGAATAAGTTTTGTCTGGGTTTTGCCTTCTCCCTGTTCCACCACGCCGACTTCCCGGCCGTTCAAAAAGACTTTTACCCCTGCCGGAAATACATTCAGTTCGATTCCGCCCTGACTGCTTGCCAGAATGAATTCCTTCTTCAGCGTGTCGCCCGGAGCCAATTCCACGGAATCTTCCACCTGATCAAAGCCGTCGTGGGAAACAACGATTTTATATTTCCCGGCGGGCAGATCTTTCAAGTTCAGCGGTGTAACGCCGCGCAACTGATCATTCAGGAAAACCTGTGCCCCGGTCGGTTCGGAAATCACATTCAGATTGCTGGGACTGACCGTCAGCGTTACATCCTTTTCCGTAAGTTTGCCTTTCAGAAGCGTAATATGCCCCTCATAAGGCAAATAGCCATCCCGCTGAAGACGGATGGCGTGACTGCCGACGGCACAAGTCCCCCGATAGGGGGTTACACCGATGAACTGATTGTCGATAAAAAGACGGGCCTGGGCAGGCGTGCTGTTGACCAGCAACTGCCCGATATTGGACTGCAGATCCGCATGGACGATCATGGGGCTGCTGTCACGAATCTCCCAGGAAACTGTTACATCAGCATAATTGGGGCTCTTCAACTGAACTTCATGCTTGCCAACGGGGAGGTCCGTAAGAACCATGGGGGTCACGCCGAGATCCCTGCCATCCTGAATGATTTTTGCCGTATTCGGATTGCTTTGGAGCAGAACCGTTCCGCCATGGGGTGTCAACTCGATCTGCTTGGAATCCATGGTGTATTTTTCCCACCGGACTGTACCGTCAAGTCCGGATACAGGCACGGTGATCCCGGAGGACTGCACCCGGCAGGAGAACCACGCCGGAGCATGTCCGGGTTTTTCGATCCGGAAAAGGTATGTGCCTGCTGTCATGCGGAAATTGTGCGGCAAATCAAATTTTTTCCCGGCCACATAAGCAACTGCGCCTTCCGGATAGGAAGTCAATTTCAGTGTATGAGTTTTTGCTTTTTCCGTACTTTTTTCCGGTTGGCAACCGGTAAGAAGAAGTAGAAATGCCGGAATGATGAAGATGGACCAAATCAAATATTTCATTTGCGCCGGCCTCCATGTTTACGCAGGTAACTGTCAACTTTGATTCTCATTTTACGGGCATCACTGAATGTCGGTGAATCCTGATCGCTTAACGCCATGATTTCATCCAGCACCGGCAGCACTGCAGAAAATTCTCTCAACTGCCCCAGCCTGATCCGTTCTGAACGGAGTGCCGCCAGCCGGTCATCTCGGATTTTTTCTGCCAATTCAAGCTGTTTGCGGGCTTTGTCCCAAAGAACCGGCTTGGGAACAAAAGCGTTCAAATATTCCACTGTCAGGCGGTAACGCTGAATGGCATCCCGCAGATTGGCTGGACGGGATTGCCGGTTCTGGAAAAGATCTTCTGCCTTATCAAAATTCATGGCAGCCTGTTCCCGCAGTTCTTCCGGCGTCATTGCCACAGTACGCAAGGCGTGATTTTCGGCAAAAAGGTTGATGGTATCTTCCAGCCGCTCAAATGCGCTGGGTCGCATGTTGTTGCGAACGGTCAGTTCATGCAGACGGCCTTTGTCGCAAATCACCAGTCGGCGGTAATCCCGTCTGCCGCCCATATCCGGTGCGGCCTCCGGAGAAACGGCCTTGAAAAAATGTTCATGCTCCAGGTCGGCGAGGAAACGCTCATAGGCTTCCCGGGTAAAGGGGATTTTGCTTCTGGTAAAGCTCCGGGAACTTTTCAAATCATCGATTTTGAACTTGGCTTCTCCGTTTTCAATATGCAGAATAAAAAAGAATACATTATCTGGAGAAATGATTTTTTTCTCATAATACAGCATGAACCGCCTGGTATCCCGTTCTGTTGAGTTGGCCGTGCTTTGCGTTTTAGGTGCAGGAGGCTGATTGATTTTGAGGAAAAAGGTTACCCCCATGACTGCCAGACAGATGATAACTGTATAATACAGTTTGTTGGAAAAACGCAATTTGCGTTTGCTGTTTCCGTTTTCCACCGGGATTTCACCTCCGAATTGCGTGCGCATGGGGTCGCTTGCTTCTTTGGTGCCAAAAAGATGAAGTTTGCCGTTTTTAAGAGCTTCAGAAATTTCTTTTGCAGTCTGTTTTTGCGGCAGTTTTTGCGGCGGATCTGTTTTGATTTCGTCCTGTACCGGCGGCGCGGGCGGTGTGATTTTGATTTCGCCCGATTCCCCGTTGTCCTCATCCTCCAGAGAAAATACCACCTGAGCCGGGGAGGAATTCAATCCTGTGACCCGGATCATCTGGTCTCCGAATTCTACCAGATCCCCCTCGTGGAGTTCGTAAGCTCCCTGAATTTTAAGACGGTTGCACTTAATGCCGTTGGTGCTGCCGGTATCTTTTACGATCCATTTGCCGTTGCTTTGCAGAGAGAATTTTCCGTGGTAACGGGACACTCCTTCCACCGGAATGATCACTACATTATCCAGTTCCCGCCCTACAGTGATTTCCGGGATGGCAAATTCCAGCTCTTCTCCTGCCCTTAATCCGTTGACAAAAAAGAGTTTCATGGTTCTGTTATTCCTGATTTGAAACTTTTTATTTCTGATTTGCTCCCGCTGAAAATACGATCCGGTCACCCGGCTTTACACCGTTCAGCGTCCCCGCCGGAAATTCCACTGTTGTTACAGCATTTCCTGCGTAAACTCCCGGATGCCACGGCCGTAAATACTGTACCGCCCGAACCACCCGGTTTTCCCGGTCCAGAAACAGTATATCCAGCGGCATTGTCATAAAAAACATGTGAATTGCATTGCAGCGGGGAAAAATCATGGCATCCATGGATTCCGAAAAATGCCTGCCGATCATTCCCCGGAGACGCATATGCCAACGCCATGCCGTTACCGGTGCCCGGGCCAGATACCGTTCCGTATCAGCGTGATAAATCATAATGCAAAACAATACACCTTTTCAGCAAAAAAACAAGTTTTTTTCCGGTTTTTCCCAGGAAACTCTATCTGCTTTTTCTTCAACCCTTTCAGTGCCGGATAATCGCTGTTGCCAGAACATGGAAACCATCCGGTTCCAGAATACGGGTGTCTTCCAGCGCATTGGTGCTTTCGATGCAGATCATCCGGCGATATTCTTCATCGCCGAAATCGGGCATCCGTTTGGCTTTGTCGATCCACGGATTCCAAACCACCGCAGAACGGCTCCCGTCCCGCAGGATCTCTGTATAATGGCTGCCGTCCCGGAGAGAGATATCATTCTCACAATCCAGATAGACCCGGTCGGTTTCCCGGGTAATCCGGATGGGGCCGGATTCGCTGGATTCCGTATTGTTGAGGGTATCTACAAAGCGCACATCTTCCAAGCCGTCCACTGCCACGTTTTCAATAGCATCCACCGCAAAATAAGTGTGCATGGCTGAACTGATGGCTACCGGCTGTTCGCCGCAGTTGAGCATGGAAAGCACCAGTCTCAGTACGCCGTCTTTTTCCACGGCAGCCTGGAAGGTCAGTTCCACCGGGACCGGCTGCCATTTTGCGGGAACTTTTTCCGGGGCAAGGTGCAGTTCCACGCCGTCCCCTTCCGGACAACTGGAAACGGAAGCCACTTCCCATTCGCACAGCCGGGCATACCCGTGGGTGGGCAGTTCCGGAATGGTTTTGTGTTTGCCGAACCACGGCCAACATACCGGGATCCCGCCGCGGATGGCTTTTTCCGGAGCAAACATGGATTTTTCGCTGACCCACAGAACATCATCGCTCCCGTTGGGGATAAAACTTGTGACATGTGCCCCGTGGAGGGTCAGCCGGGCACTGCCGAATTCATTTTGGATATCGATCCAGATAAAACCCTCTTTGCCCCGGGAAAACTTCACCCGTTTGGAGCCGAACCGCCTGTTCAATTCTCTCACATTCATTTTTAACCCTTTCCCAATCGTTCACCGGCGTATTTCTTTTCGCGGATCGGCCGCCACCACCAGTCGTTTTCCAAATACCAGCGTACTGTTTTTTCCAGTCCGGTGGCAAAATTTTCTTCCGGCTGCCAGCCGAGGTCGTTGCGTAACTTATCCGCATCGATGGCGTAGCGCATGTCGTGCCCCGGGCGGTCTTTGACAAAGGTGATTTGATCCAGATAACTGCCTTCTGTTTTCGGACGCAGTTTATCCAGAAGCCGGCAGATGGTCTGAACGACTTCCAGATTGGTGCGCTCGTTATGGCCGCCCACATTGTAGGTTTCGCCGGGGACGCCTCTGGTATTGATGAGCCACAGTGCTTTGGCGTGGTCATCCACAAAAAGCCAGTCCCGTACATTGTCCCCTTTGCCGTAAATGGGCAGACTTTTTCCGTCCAGCGCATTCAAAATCACCAGCGGGATCAGCTTTTCCGGGAAGTGATACGGCCCATAATTATTGGAACAGTTGGAAAGCACTACCGGCAGTCCGTAGGTATGTCCCCACGCCCGGACCATGTGGTCGCTGGAGGCTTTGCTTGCTGAATAGGGCGAGCGGGGATCGTATGGCGTGGTTTCCCGGAAATATCCTTCCGGCCCCAGAGAGCCGTAAACTTCATCCGTGGATATGTGCTGGAAACGGAAATCTTTTCCGCTTTTTTTCCAGTAATCGGTGGCAATATGCAGCAGATTGGCAGTCCCGAGGACATTGGTACGGACAAATTCCAGCGGACTGTCGATGGAACGGTCCACATGGGATTCTGCTGCAAGGTGCATCACCGTATCCGGCTGGAAACGGTCAAAAACTTCGGCGACCTGCGGGTCGCAAATATCCATTTGGCAGAATTGATAACGGGGGGAGTCCGCCACTTCCCGCAAGCTTTCCGTATTACCAGCGTAGGTAAGTTTATCCAGATTCAGAACTTCGCAATCTGTTTCCCGGATCAGAAAACGGATCAATGCCGAGCCGATAAATCCGGCCCCGCCGGTGACAATAATTTTTTTCATACAGTGTATCCTTTATTGTATTGGAAAACTATACCCTGTTTTTAAGGAAAAACAAGTTGTTATTTCTGTTTTTTCAGTTTCCGGCAAAAAAAAAGGCGTATTCCGCAATCGGGAATACGCCCAATAAGGCAAATCAGGCAAATCAGGCCTTGCTCACGCGTTCGGCATATTCGCCGGTACGGGTGTCGATTTTCACCACATCGCCCTGATTGATGAACAGCGGCACCTGGATTTCATAGCCGTTGGCGATCTTGGCGGGTTTCAGAACGTTGGTGGCGGTATCACCGCGGGCACCGGGTTCCGTTTCGGTGATTTCTTCTTCGATAAAGGTCGGCAGTGTGATTTCGATGGGTTCACCGTTGAACAGCAGGAACTTGCAAAGGCTGTTCTCCTGCAGGAAATAGACCTGCTTGCCCAGGGCTTCCGGAGCAACGGAGAATTCTTCGTAGTTTTCATCGCTGAAAATGTAGTGGCTGCCGTCGTTATAGGAATAGTACAGTTCCCGTTCTTCGATGTCCGGCCGATCGATCTTATCGGTGGGACGGTAGGTCTTTTCCATACCGGCACCGGTGATCATGTTCTTCAGGCGGCAGCGATACAGAGCCGTGCCTTTGCCGGGCTTGCAGAAATCAAATTCGGTGATGAGCCAGGGGGATCCGTCGATTTCGATCTTCAGCCCCTTCTTCAAGTCAGATGCGTTGTAGGATGCCATGGGATAACTCCTTGTTTCTATCCATTTTCTGTTTGTTTTGGTTATCTTATTAATATAGCACCGGTCCGGGATTTTTTCAAGTTTGTTACGGTTGCACAGGAAGGGTTTTCCCGTTACAGGTAATGCGCCGGATCGGATATTCCGGATAAGATGCAAAGGTTATGGCAATATTTTCCGGCACTTCGGCAGAGAGATCCATGCCGTCTTTGGTGCGTATCCAGCTGATTTTGATTCCTCCCTGCGGTGTTGAAATTTCTCCGGAGGCTTCGTAAAATCTGCCGCACCAGGGTTTGATTTCCACCTTTTTAAATCCCGGCTCCAGCGGATGCACTCCCAGAATATACCGCAAATTGAAGTATGCCGGCAAACTGCTCCAGCCGTGACACAGGCTCCCTGCATAACTGAAATCATTGGCTCCGGAGGGTGTTTCCCACAGAGAGGTGGCGTTTTGCAGGATCAATGGTTCAAAAATTCCGGCAAGCCGGTCAGCGCACCACCTGCGGCTTGTTTCATCCAGTTCCATCACGGCTCCCGGAAGGTAGGGGAGGGCACTGAAAGTTATGCCGGTCAATTTTTTCCCGTAAAGAGCTTTCAAAACCTTCTGTCGCCGGTTTTCCGGGACGAGTTTGTTAAAGAGCATCAAAATCTGCATGTGTTCATGATACTGCTGCAATTTGCCGTCCGCATACACCGTGGCGTAGCATCCGGCAGTTTCATCCCAGAAAAATCCTTCGATCTTTTTCCCGAGTTTATGGGCAATTTCCCGGAAGCCGCATGGTTTGCCGTCACTGGCTTCTGCCAGTTTGGCGGCGGCATCCAGGGCTTCATACAAATAAATATTGTACGGCATCTGCGGGAAAAGATCGCACATTTCCAGATGCTCCACCCATTCGCAGAAGTTCC
Source organism: Lentisphaeria bacterium (assembly GCA_017457105.1). Taxonomy (GTDB): domain Bacteria; phylum Verrucomicrobiota; class Lentisphaeria; order Victivallales; family Victivallaceae; genus UBA1776. The sequence continues at coordinate 56,412 of JAFTIA010000052.1, forward strand.
AGACGCTTTTGTTGCAGGGCGGTTCATAAAAATCATACGCCCCCATGCGGCGCAATGCTGTGTCCAGAATGGTATTCACGGTTTCCCGGTTTTTGCGGAAGACGGTCAAATCTCCGCTGTGGAGATAGTATTCGTAGAGTTCCACGATCCATACAAAAGTGAAAATCGGGATCGTCAGTTCCGGTTTCCGGGGGGCTGTGATGGCAAGATACCCGTCTTCCCGCAATCCCCCTCCCAGCAGGTTCAAACTGGCGGCGGCAAAACGGTAATTCCCCCACAAATAATACCCGTACAGGATTTGATTCCGTGAATCATAAGCATACAGTGCCTGTTCCCGCCACGGGCAGTCTTCGTAATGCTCGTGCATACAATCTTTCAATGTCTCCACCGCAACGGCGTGCAGGCGGTCATTCAGGCGATCACTGCTTTGGAACGGTGTGATTTCCGGCAGAGGATATTCCACCGGAAGGATCCCCGCATACCCCCAGCGCGGCGGCCGTTTGGCCTGTGTAACATGCAGTTCCAGATACCGGGCCCCGATTCTGCGCAGGGGGTAAAGAAAGTCGTTGACGCCCTCTTTGCAGATATAACGGTCCGCAAAATTCCGGCCGCCGACAGAACTGCGTACCCGGCCATCTGTCAAATGTTCTCCGTGTGCGATATCCACCACCGTTCCTGCGGCGGCATCCAGCGAGATTTTGATGTATCCGACTTGTTCTTTCCCTAGATCTGTAATCAGGTAATAGCCGTTTTCCGGTCCGTTTTCCGCAGGCTGGACTGCGGTAAAATGGTTATCGTCCCGCATTTTTGCCGCAGGGCACGGGCGGATATTCTCATCTCCACCCGTCAGCGTATGCCAGAAAACCGGGCGCATCAAATCTGTAAAACAACTTTCTGCCGGTGTATTTTTTTCCTGCGGACGGTACAGATAGCCCGCATGGACCACTTCCACTTCCGGGGGGGCAAGTTCGTTTAATTGTTCCACCGGTCTGGGATCCAGGCTTTTCCAGAACCCCGCAGTTCCCATTGCCCGGATGTCCGCAGCGGGCCATGACGCATCGTCATAATCCGGCGTTTGCCACGGTTCTTCCAGCCGGGCATCGTACAGAAAGTTGTACCCCAGCTGCAGGCTGACTTTGCAGATCGGACCATTGCCAAATGCTCTGTCTTGCCGTGCTTTCCATGTAATATCCGTACTGCACAAAACCGTTTCTCCCGCCCGGATTTCTGCGATCAACCCCGGCTTCCCCGCCGTATATGTGGCAAATTCCTCCCCGATAAAATGCACCCGTACGGCAATGACATTTTTGCCGGGCTGCAAAAATGAGGCGATATTGATCGTGCTGTATGTCCGGTGTTGTGAATAGTCAGAAAATTGTCCTGCTTTCATCCGGTTTCCGTTGATCCATACGGTGTAATTGGAGTCCGCAGCGATATTCAACACCGTTTCCGGAGCGATTTTTGCAATTTCAAAAATTTTCCGGAAGGTTCCATAGATGTTTTTTTCTGTTTGCTCTCCGGCAAACCAGATCCACTGGCCATTTTCAAGCATAATGCAATTCCTTTTTCCAATACTGTATATTGCCATACTATAATAAGCAGACCCCTTGATGTCAAGAAAATTACTTTTTTTTGGAAATTTTTATAATTTTCGCTTGACAGATCAAAAATATAGGCTATATTATTGGAACAAAACAAGCGAGTGTAGCTCAGTTGGTAGAGCATCACGTTGCCAACGTGATTGTCGCCGGTTCGAATCCGGTCACTCGCTCCAAATTTTTGCCTTATAACAGGTGCGAGTGTAGCTCAGTTGGTAGAGCATCATGTTGCCAACGTGATTGTCGCCGGTTCGAATCCGGTCACTCGCTCCATTTTTTTTTGCCGTGATGGGCGGGAAACGC